>JAOABU010000064.1 GCA_026418195.1 Spirochaetota bacterium
AGATGCGTATAAGAGACAGGTCATCATCAGCATGGCCATCATGATGATTCCCACGATCAATCCTGCGGCAAAAAGTTGTCCGATGGAAACCTCTCCTACGGTGCCATAAATGATGATCCCCACCCCCGGAGGAATGGTAGCAGTGATCAAGGCAGTAAAGGCAATCACGTTCGCGCTATACCCCTTCGAATACCCCTGCTGTATCATGCCAGGACCGAGGATCCGTGCTTCCATTGCTGCATCTGCGATGGCCGAACCAGATACTCCACCCATGAAGGTGCTCAAGACTACACTGACTTGAGCCAATCCACCGATCATGTGGCCGGTCAATACCTTAGAAAGTTTAATCAGTCGTTCGGTGATTCCCGCTTCATTCATCAGGTTTCCAGCAAAGATGAATAGGGGAACCGCCAGCATGGCAAAGTTCTGTGTTTGGGAGATGGGAAGCTGTACGATCATCGTGAAGGGTAATTCCATATGTTGTAGGAAGAAAATTACCCCTGATATTCCAATTGCATACGCAATGGGCATTCCTAATGCAAGGAAAGATAGGAAGAATAATACAACTAGTACCATACAATAACCTCAGGAAGGTTTAGATTTAAGGAACTCTTTTACCTTGGTTACCACCGTCAAGACCTGCAAAGTGGCCCCCACAGGAATACTCAAGGTCACCCATGTGTAACTGAATCCGGGAATCCCCTGAAAGGAGCGTGCGCGGGTAATAAAGCTCAATCGGACACCATACACGATAAGAGCAATCAGAAAGACAAAAATAATGAGATAATTCCCTACCATAACCCATTTTTGAAGGGAGGGTTTCATGAAATTGAATAAAACTTCCACTCGGACGAGCTTGCCGGCTCGTAACGCAGCATCGGCACTTAGGAATACACTCCAGGCAAAAAGAAAGAGGGACATGTCCATCGACCAGTTCAACGGACGGCCCAAAGACCGAAACACAGCAGCACTAAAAATAATGAGACAGGAAGTAGTGAAGCAGAAGGCGGCAATGTACACTTCCAGCTTGCAAATCTTGTCGTACAGCTTACTCATAGACACCTCTTTAGGAACAAAAAGGTTGCCTCAGGCAAACTCCCTTGGCAACCTTTTAACTCCGGCATGAACGCTTACTTTGTCTTACCTAACTCTTTGTAGAGCTTGTCCCGAACAGCGACTAGGTTAAGCTTTTGGTATGCTTGTTCCGCAGCTTTCTTGAAAGCAGCCATATCGATTTCGGATTTATCGATAATGGTCATTCCCCTCTTTTTCATTTCTTCGCGGCTGTTCTTGTCCAGTACTTCCAAGTAGTTGCGGGATACTTCTAGCCCAGCCTTGTTGCACTCTTCTTCCAGGATCTTCTGATAATCGGGCGGCAACGAGTTGAACCACTTGCTGCTAATGACTTCGAAGTTCACCAACAGGATGTGCTGGGTCTCACTCATGAATTTGGCGACTTCATAGAACTTCATATTGTACGCTGCAGTGAAGGACAACTCGGCTCCATCGATCACCTTTGTTTGCATTCCAGGGTACACTTCTCCATAAGCAAGAGCGGTAGGCACGGCACCCAATGCGCGAATGGATTCCTGCCAGATCGGTGCAGGAGGAGTTCGGATCCGTAAACCGTTCAGGTCAGCGGGTTTATAGATAGCCTTATTGGTGAGCATCTGTCGGAACCCTTGAACCCAGAAAAAGGAAAGCACCTTGAAGCCTCGGGTTCTTTCCAGTTCCGCTTTCCACTGCTTCACTGTGTCTAGCTCTGCGAGTTTCTGTACTTCCTCCAGGGACTCGATAAAATACGCTGCGTTCATCACCGCAATATCCGGAACATAGTTCCCCAGCCGAGCAGAATCGGTGTTTTGGCCTACGTTCGCACCCTGCCGGATCTGCTCCAGGATATCTTCCTCTACCCCGAGTTGAGCACTAGGGAATACCTCGATTTTAAGGTTCCCGTTGGTTCGCTGTGCTACCGCATCCGCCCATTTCTTGAACGCCGGATGGTACGGATCGTTCGGGGACAGCACGTGGTTGAACTTCAACACGTACTGCTTCTGCTGGGCAGGAGCTTCTTTCTGACCACCTGCATATAGGGGCAGGGTTAGGACCATGAGCCCTAGCAGAAGGACCAGAACCAAGTTCGTTCTTCGCATACCTCCCTCCTCTGATATATTTGATAATAAATAGTAACACAACGCTTCAACTTTGTCCAGAGCGAATTGACGTCTTACACCTTTATTAAAAAAAGACATGCAAGGGCGTAACTTCAGGGATCAACGAAAATAGAACTCGAATTATCATGCAAGGAATGAGCAGAGACCCGAACTCGCTATCCTCCAGAGCTAAAGACGGCTCAGACTATGGAGAAGGTTCAAAGCACTCTCTTTATAGGTTTTTAACACTTTGAAGAGTCCTGGTTTATCGTCGAAGCTAGCATACACATACATCACATTCAGGGGTAGAACCGAACCGAACCGGACAGTAAATGATCGTTTATTGTTCTCGTTACCTTTCCATTGGATTCGAATCCATACCGAATGATCAGGATCAAGGCCATAGATTGTATCTTTATTATCGGGAATTCCTTCAATGGATTCTCTTACAAGGGAGCAGATCCGTTGCAAGAATGCTTCCACCTCCTGGGTCTGTGCAGGGGTTAGAAGATCCGATACGTTCCTTGCCTTTCGGGGGATACCCACACGTTCCCACCCTCGGGAACTCTTTTCGAGAGTTATTCGTACCCCACCAGATGCAATCGCCAGGGTTGAAACCTGCACAGGGTCATACGATAGATGTTCCATCCCTTTTGGTCCGAGGGTTTCCTTAGAAGTGTTGAACCGCACGAATAGATCCAGTACTAATAGCCCACAAAAGGCTATCAGAGCTTTACGAGTTAGAGATTGCATTTGACCGTTTCCGCCATTGGTATAGCCCTAAAAGAAGACAGATCCCCGGAAGGATCCCCATTACGGATATTCCCAATAGAAAGGTTTCTGTCCGGGAAAGAATGATCGGATGGTGAAGGGGATCCTTTGGTCTTTGGGCAATTCCATCCTCTCTCTCCACTGCCCAGGCAACTGCATTGAGGAATAGATCCAGATTATCTCCTATTTTCACATACTGATCGGTGATAAAATCGGAATCTCCAAACAGGACAAAGCGACCTGTTCTATACGTAAGCGTTCTGTCTTCGCCCTTCAGTTCTCCTGCCACTGCCAATATTAACGGCCCTTTACGATCTAGAACCGGGTCGAATTGAGGAGATTCCTTCATTAAGGATTCTCTGTTCGTTTCTGCCCAGGCTGTTTCAGAGGTTTCTGCCAACGGGAATAGTTCCACTTTTTGCGGGTTTGGAGATAGGAAGAACGATCGAGCGAGGGGGAACACAGAAACCTTGTTTAACCCTCGGGTAATCGCATGAGCGAAATACCGGGTAGCAGTAGCAAAGAAAAAATCCCCCCGAAAAAGTTGACTTCTCTTATCTACCACCACATCGGAACCTATCACAATCCCCAACATCGAGGTGAACAAGGGCTTGCTTGTTGAAGCTACAGGTACAAGGGGATCCAAACAAATTACCATTCTCCCCCCGCTGGACAGGTAGTGCTGGAGCAGAGCTTCCTCTCTTTCCAGAAGAGGTTCTTTGGGACCGATCCAAAAGATCAGTTCTGCATCCCCGGGAACCTCTCCCACTTCCTCCAAATGCAGCATTCGAAGGGAATAGTTTTCCTCTTCTAACCTTTGCGTTAAGAAAGGGAAATCTTTCTCGGGATCCTTTTCCCCATGTCCTTTTAACACGTAACAGGGATAGATTCGAGGATCCACCAATCGTCGCAGACCGGAGGTGAATCGATCTTCGGTAAATCCGGTAGTTTTAATCCGCTTCCCCCTCCACTCCCATACCACTGTTCCATTCCTATCTATCCCATACTCCTGCACCTGAAGAGGATGTTTAGTAGGAGAAACAAACTCATAGCGAAGGGTAGGTAAGAATTTCTGATACAATCGGATCAACCTCTCGGCTTGGGGCCAATCGGCATCTCCTTCATCTAGGAATAGTTTAGCCGTGACGGGGTCCGAGCCAAACTTCTTTAGTATGTTCCCTGTGCTCTCTGAAAGACTGTACAATCCCTTCTTCGTCAGATCGAACTGATGGTACAAGCGGGAAGAAATATCCTGGATCACGAGGGAGCATCCAATAACCAAAAGAGGAAACAGGAGCTTGGAATCCAACCTCATGATTGTTGCTCCCGATAGATCCAGTAGTACCCCAGGAAGAAAAACACACCGATTACATTGAGGAAATACAGAGTGTCGTCCGTATCGACAATACCTAACAGGAAGGGCTTAAGACGGTGGTAGAAGGAAACTCCAAAGACCAATCGAGTCATCCGATCTGGAAGATAGTTAGCGATCCATCCGATCAACCAGAAGAAAAGAGATGCTGCCTCTGTTAGGAGAGCAGCCACTAGATAATGCTCCGCAACGGTTGAGAAGAACAATCCCATCGACAGTATGGCCGAACCGCAGAGAGCTACCCCTAAGTAGGTAGTACAAACAAGGGGCCATTCCACCCCTCCCCAGAGGGAAGTGATGATGGGATAGAGACCACTAAAGAGGAGCCCTCCGAGAAAAACAGTGAGTGCAGAAAGGTATTTTGCCCCTAAGAGAGCTAAAGGGCTACCCGGATACGTCACTAGGAGGGAGTAAGTTCCCTGTCTCCGTTCTTCAGCTACCAAACGCATCGTAAGGATCGGAAGAAGTAGGGTAAGGAAAAACATCATATTGGAATACAGAGGGACGAATAGGTGTTGCTGAACATTTACCACGGTCCCTGGAGGAGCTTGTATGCTCCAGGCAGAGTAGGAAAGGATTCCCTGATAGTAAAACCATCCCGTAAAGAAGAAAAAAAGAGCAAAAAACACATATAGAATCCAGGAACTAGTAAGAATCCGAAGTTCTTTCCGATAGAGGGCTCGAATAAACTGTGCTCTCATGCTCCACCTTTACGTTACCTATCTTTGGTTCCTACTTCTTGGGTTCTCGCTGTGATTTGAGCGAACACTTCTTCCAGGCTCATCGTCTTCTGTTGTAGTTCTATCAGTTCCCAGTTCCGAGAACCTAGAAGGGGTAAGAATGAACGGGTAGGATTCCAGTCTGGGAAAGTAAATATAATCAAGTCCCAGACGAATGGATCTGCCAGTGGAGAAACCTTTACCTCTTGGACTCCTTCGATTCCAGAAAGCACTTTCAAAATCGAATCTTCTGTTTCTCGTTCCCCTTTGACTCGGATCTTCAATTGATACACGTCTCTCTCGGCAAATCGTCTCTTTAACCCCTCCACCGTGTCTTCCAATAGAATCCTCCCCTTGTGTATAAACAGGACCCTCGTACCGAGTTGGGAGGCATCGGCCATTAAGTGAGTACTGAGGACAATGGCGGTATGGGGCCGTAAGGCAGAGATCAATTCCCTGAAACTCAACGCCTGGGATGGGTCTAAACCAGATGTAGGTTCATCCAGAATGAGCACGGAGGGGTCATTCACGATGGCTTGGGCAATTCCTACCCTTCGAAGTGTCCCTTTTGAAAGAGTTCCCATCCGCCGGTTACGATACTCCTCGATATCACAATGGTGTATCACCTCTCGAACTCGTTCTTTCTGCTTTGCAGGTTCGACTCCTTTTGCTGCTGCCACGAAACAAAGGTACTCTTCCACAGTGAGTTCAGGATACAGGGGAGTTTGTTCGGGGAGATACCCTAGGTGTCTCTTCGCCTGTACTGGATCAACGTCCATTCGAACCCCATCGATCCACACAACTCCGGTAGAAGGGAGGAGGATCCCCGTGAGGATCCTCATAAGGGTTGACTTCCCCGCTCCATTGGGACCAAGAAGGGTTAGGACTTCCCCCTTTTCCACCCTGAAATTCACATTTTCCAGTACCTCTAGAGAACCGAACCGTTTGCTGATGTTTTCCACTACCACCATGGGATAGGAGGACCTAGGCGTACTTCAAGAGTCTTGGCACAAACAGAACCAGATCAGGCATGAAGGATACCATCAGCACTACCACAATATGGATCAATAGGAAGGGTACCAGAGCCCTTGCGACCTTTTCCATCGGTAAATGCGCTAGATCCGAAGCGATGAAAAGGCAGAGTCCTACCGGTGGGGTGATCAATCCGAGGGTAAGGTTGGTGATCATCAACATTCCGAACTGGATGGAGTGCATCCCGATTGCCTTTGCTAGAGGTACTAGGGTAGGTGCCAGCATAATGATGGCTGCTCCTGGGTCCATAAAACATCCTACAAGAAGAAGGATGGCGTTGATAATTAGGGTTACCGCTATTTTATTGTTCCCCGCAATCCCAATGATCGCTTTTTCCACCAGCTGGGGCACTTGATAGTTGGTCAGAACCATGCCAAAAAGCCTCGCAGTAGCCAGGAGAAGGAAAATGCTCGCGGTAGTGAGGGCAGCGTTGTACAGGACCTGTGGCATGTCTTTCAAAGAGATGGTTCGGAGTACAAATAGACTGATTACAAAGGCGTACCCAACGGATACAGCAGCTGCCTCAGTAGGAGTGAAGATCCCAGTAAACATTCCTCCCAGAATAATGATGGGCATGATCAAGGCCAACAAAGCCTGGGAAATGACATCAAGTTTTTCCCTCCAGGAAAGGCGTAGGATGGTCTTGGGAAAGTTTTTCCGTTTTGCTTGCGAGATTACCACGATCATGTCAGATACACCGAAGAGGATTCCGATCGGTATGCCTGCCGCAAACAACG
This sequence comes from Spirochaetota bacterium, assembly GCA_026418195.1. Lineage (GTDB taxonomy): Bacteria > Spirochaetota > Spirochaetia > DTKZ01 > DTKZ01 > DTKZ01. The sequence continues at coordinate 6,785 of JAOABU010000064.1, forward strand.
CTCCAATGGATTCTCCCATGGTAGCCCCATAAATTACAGCGAGAATGCTAGGGGGTATAATGGGTCCCTGTAGGGAAGAAGAAGCAGTAACGGCTGCCGTAAAGGCTGGATCGTACCCCTGTTTAATCATGGCAGGAATCAGCATGGCACCGATGGAAGAGGTATCTGCAGCAGCTGAACCGGTGATTCCCCCAAAGAACATACTGGCAATGATGTTCGCGTGAGCCAAAGCTCCTCGGATCCGTCCTACAATTAAATCGGCGAATCGGATCAATCGGTCGGTGATTTGACCCCGATTCATGATCTCCCCAGCCAGAATGAAAAAAGGAATGGCCATCAAAGGGAAAGAATCCAGCCCCGTGAACATCCGTTGAGCCACCACAATCATGGGCTGGCCCATAAAAAGGACCCCAACAACTCCCGTAATTCCTAAACATACTCCAACAGGGATGCCCATGAACAGGGTGATAAAAAAAGTGAGAATAGATGCATAGAGTCCCATGGTTAACTCCTACCTTTTTCTCGGGCTTTTACCCTTTTCAACGCTATGAACACCAGTTCGATTACAGAACAGGCGCTTCCCACAGGAACAGCGATGTACGCGATCCACATAGGAAGATTCATGCTCGGAGACCGTTGGGGAGCTACCATGAGGGTAATTGAAATGCCGGTTACGAACACCAACACCCAGAAAAGAGCCGAAAGAATATCTCCTATCGTAAGAACCGTAT
>JAOABU010000075.1 GCA_026418195.1 Spirochaetota bacterium
GATCTACCGATCCCTCACTGCTCCCAAACTCACCGGGAAAAGCCTTCCCTTCATGATCGTAGTCTTCATCGGGTACATCTCCGGAATCCTACATAAACTGTTTTACCTTCGGGATGGGGTGCTTTTCCTTTACATTCTCAATGCTCTGATGGTAGGTACAGACATCGTAATCTATCTAGTCCGCAGGCAACGGGGTGATGTGGAGATTCCCTCCAACAGGTTAGCCCGTCCTAAATCCTCTTGACATTCCTTTAGCCGCACTCTTCTGATCCTAATCATACCTTCGTACGATCAACCTTCAAAAAAATTCAGGGAAAATGGTTCTCATCTCCTACTTTCGTACGATGTAAACCTTGGAAATTGCGCAATAGTTTAGGGAAACGAAACACAAAAATCCATAGAAAGAGAGGAGTGAAGAAGAGAACCATGGAAAAATTCTTATTCCTACCTAAAACAGGTCGGAGGAATAAGGTTCGCTGGATAATTGTGTCCCTGCTTACTTGTCTTACCATGATCCTTTCCTGCCAAAAACTCATTCCTTCCCAGACAGAAGAAGAGGTAGATGAATCATCCGGTTCTACCGGTGAATCAGTCGCACCCCCTACGTTCAGCGTCAATGGCGGCACGTACACAGAAAGTCAGACAGTAACCCTTCAGTGCGCTACCCTAGGGGCAACTATCAAGTACACCACCGATGGTTCGGACCCAAGGACAAGCGCCACCGTAGTAGTCGGGAATACAGTCTTCGTGTCCATGCCCATGCGAATCCGGGCCTATGCCACGAAAACAGGTATGAAAGATTCTGCTGTAGCCACGAGCGACCTCTTCTCCATCACCTCGGGTATCGTATTCGTTTCAGCGGTGGGAAATGACGCGAACCAGGGCACAAAGGATTTTCCTAAGAAAACGATCCAGGCAGGAATCGAACTCGCCTACTCTCTCTTTGAAACCGGGGAGGTACGGGTAGCGCAGGGCGTGTATCCGACCTATGGGGGCATCACCCTCAAGAGCGGTATCTCGGTGTATGGAAGTTATAAAACCGATTTTTCCGCTCGAAGTCTCTCTAGCGCCATAACTACCATCGAAGACAGAAGGACAAGCGGGACCTGTTTTGCAGTCATCGCGCAGGATATCACTAGATCCCTCGTGTTTGACGGATTCGTGGTGAAAGGGGCGAACACAAGTTCAGGCGATTCATTTTGTGTGTATACGAGGAACTGTCAAGACTTTCTAACCATCCGAAACAACACGATCGTGAGTGGAGTTTCTGAATCTACTTGTACTGGAATTTATATAAAAAATGGTTCGCCGTTGATCTACAACAACGTGATGTATGGGGGAATGGCAGGTAATAATATTAAAATTTCTGTAGCAAGTGGAAACCCAATAATATACAACAACACCATAGTCTCTGGAACAGCAAATAATAATTCTTACAGATTATTGATTAACTTATATACTACTTATACTGTAAAAATAAAAAACAACCTTTTTATAGACTTAGATTCAACGTCGATAAATTCTTTACTACTTGCGTATTCTGGAGGCCTATTCGCTATTACTACAAATCTCTTCTACATGTATCCAGATGCTACAGGCGAGGGAGCGTATGTTTATTACTATCCACAGAGCTCTGGGAATGTCAACATTAATAATTACACCACAACTCCAGTGTATACTTCCTCCGACGCCCAGCCTCTCACCTACAACGACCCTGCTTGGCGCAACCTCGTGAACCAGGACCCCCTGTTCGTGAACCCGGCGGCAAACAACTACCATTTACAAGCCTCCTCCCCCGCCCGGGCAGCTGGAACGGACCTTTCCTCCGAGATCCCTGCCTTTGACCGGGACGGCAACCCCCGCACAGTGCCCTGGAGCATCGGAGCGTACGAGAGGGACTGAAACTACGTGTCGATACGAGGGCCCTGCCTTTCAGGATGATCGAAATATTCATTTTCTTTTTCTCAAACTGCGGTATACAATGGGAAGGACAAGAGTCCTGGAACATGAAATACCTATCGGCCCTATCCATGCTGGTTGCTTCTCTATCCCTACTGGAAGGGATATATGTATTCTTTACCCAACCTAGAAACTCTCTGAATCGAACGTACTTCTACATGACCCTCTGTATCGCCGTGTGGCTCTTCGGTGCCTCCTTTGCCTATTCTGGGGAAAACAAAGCCGAGGTATGGTTCTGGTTCCGAATCTGTTCCTTCGGCTTCATCTTTCTCCATGCCTTCACCCTTCATTTCGTCATCACCCTTACCCGTCCTCCCTTAACGGCACTTGGGTCTATCGCTCCGTACCTCCTCTATCTCCCTTCGTTCTACTTCCAGTACAAAAGCCTAACCGATTCCATCGTATTCCGGGATTTCCTTAAAGAAGGAAACTTCTGGACCGCAGTGCCTGCGTTCGACTCTCCCGTGTTCCTGCTGTTGATCCTCAACTATCTACTGTACTATCTCGTTTCTGCGTTCCTGTTGATACAGTATGCAAGAAGGGTAAGCCAGAGAAAGGAGAAAACCAAGGCATGGATCCTTTTCTCTGCCATCCTCAGCACGATCTTTTTCTACAACCTGGAACCCTTCCTTCTTCCCTATTTCACTGAATACAAACCCCTGGTAGTCTCGCCGTTGTTCAGCATCGTCTGGATCACCCTGGTTGGGTATGCGATCCTCCGCTACCGGTTCCTTTCTTACACGCCTTCCAAGATCACCCAGGAAATTCTGGATGGGATCGATGAAGCGGTTTTAGTGTTCGATTCAGATCTACGATTCGTGTATGCCAATGCGTTTGTTCTCCAGTTACATGGAAAAGACTTCCCTAAGTACGGTTCCCTACCTTCCGAACTTTCCAACCTCTTTGGATGGTTTCCCGAGTATCGAGGACTGAAGAGTGCCCTGTCCGAGCTCCTAGAGGGCTCTAGGAAATCTTTCTCCTGCGTGATCGGCCTTCGCGCTATCCCTCGAAAATACTTTCAGGCCCATTTTTCCTCCATCCGGGATCCGGACGGATCCAACTCGGGCGTCGTGTTCATTGGAAAGGAGACGGTAACAAAGAATGCCCTGTTCGAGGAAAAGAGAATCACCCGGAAGGAAGAACGGGTAGTAGAACATCTCATGAAAGGTGAAACCCTGAAAGAGATCGCCAAAGCAGAACGGATGGGGCTTCGGACCGTCAAGACCCACTGCGCCCATATTTACCAGAAACTAGGAGTCAAAAATCGGGTCCAACTGTTGGAGTTGTTCCATACCCATCACATCCTCCCGGAGGGGGAATCCGAACGTAAACTATTCCTACTCTCAGAAAAACGACACCGATAAACATCCTATACCTCTCTTCGGCACTTTAGTACGAGATTTCCCTCTTTAAAAGTTAAAAAAAGAGTACCTCTTCGCCTCTTGGTACGATTTTTTTCTTCCAAACCGAGGGCAGAATAGATGTATGTACAATAATAGGAAGGTTCCCATGAACAATAAAGATAAAACCGACACCCTTTCGTATCGAAAAATCCGCTTTTTAGGGATTCTTTGTGCCTGTTTGTTCGTAGCGTCGGCGTGCCAGAAACTAGCTACCCTGTTGCAAGAAGAAGTGCCTATCACAGGGATCACCCTGAACAAGACAACGACAACGATCGCAGTTGGCGGCACAGAACAGCTTGTCGCTACCGTTACTCCGCAAGAGGCGACCCATAGAACCGTAAGCTGGAGTAGCTCCCATTCTACAATTGCCACTGTCTCGTCTTCTGGCCTTGTGACAGGCATCAGCGAAGGTTCCGCGAATATCCTCGTAACAACGGACGAAGGCGGCTTTCAAGCAAGTTGTTCCGTCTCGGTAACCCCCTCCGGAAGTTCTGTGGCTGCCCCAACCTTCAGTATTGCCGGTGGCACATATTCCTCTAGTCAAGACGTGATCTTATCCTGCGCTACCTCTGGTGCTACGATCAAGTACACCACTGATGGTTCAGATCCAAAAACAAGCCCAACAGCCGTTACCGGTAACACGGTCTTCGTGTCCATGCCCATGACCATTAAAGCGCTCGCTTTCAAAGCAGGGATGCAGGATTCTACGGTAGCTACCAGTGGTCCATTCACCATCACCTCAGGAATCGTGTTTGTCTCACTCCTAACCGGAAACGATGGGAACCAGGGAACGAAGGCCCGTCCTAAGAAGACGATCCAGGCAGGGATCGACCTTGCGGGTTCTCTTTTCCCTACAGGAGAAGTCCGTTTGGCCCAAGGCATATTCTACATATCTGCTCAGGTAAACTTGAAGGAAGGAATTTCCCTCTACGGAGGTTATTTAAATGACTTTTCTTCCCGGAGCGTATCCAATGCGATTTCTTCGATCGTCGACACTAGAACAACAGGGGATTGTATCGCGATTGCAGCTACGAACATCACAAGTGCTACCGTACTCGACGGATTCGTCATTCAAGGGGCATCTACATCCTCAGGTTCTTCGGTTTGCATAAACCTATCCACCTCCTCTCCTGTCATTCGGAACAATACGATCGTTCGGAACACTGCCAGCGTCAACTCCTTTGGAATCGGTATGAGTGCTTCTTCTCCCCTGATCTACAACAACGTTATCTACGGGGGAACAGCGGGCAACTGGAACACGGCGATATTCATGAACAACGGATCCAGCCCTAAAATCTACAACAACACTCTTCTCTGCAGTACGGGGAGCGTCGTTCGATGGGCTATCACTCTTCGGGCCGACGGTGCCAACTGCTATCCGTACGTAAAGAACAACCTATTGGTAGATTTGGATTCGAACGGGGGCGGATCCCCTGGATTGTATCACATGAACTCAGGTAGCGGGCATTATCCTTACTCGTACACGACAAATCTCTTCTATATGGCTCCCAATGCAACGGGGGATGGAGCGTATGTGTATTATTCCAGCGGGAATAGCGCAAATATCAACGTCAGTAACTATGTATCGCAGGTCGCTTACACGTATTCTGCTGGTTCCCAACTCCTCACCTACAACGACCCAGCCTGGCGCAACCTCGTGAACCAGGACCCCCTGTTCGTGAACCCGGCAGCGAACGACTACCATTTACAAGCCTCTTCACCCGCCCGGGCAGCTGGAACGGACCTTTCCGCCGAGATCCCCGCTTTTGACCGGGATGGAAACCCCCGCTCAGTGCCCTGGAGCATTGGGGCGTATGAGAGGGAGTGAGAGAGTCGGAAAACTACTTGCGAACTTCGGGAAACTTGTAATGTCATGAGGAATGGAATCCTTCATTAACAAAACTGACGAGGCAACAAACCTTATAAGATCTCTACCATTTTCCTTTCTTTAATACCTTAGTACGATTCCTAGGTTAAAAAAACAACTCCTTTCTCATACCTTCGTACGATGTAATTTCAGAGGATCAGGTAAAAATTTCAGATAGGGATATAGAACGTTCATGTTTTTAAAAATTAGGGAGGAAAACACATATGAGAATAGATTTACCATTATTTAAATTAAAAGCTAATCCTTTAAAAGCTCCACTATCATTTCCGATATTCATTCTCCTGCTATGCATCATCAGTACCTCGTTCCAAAGCTGCGATATAGCGGAAACTTTATCTAGCGCAGCAAGTACAGGCAGTGGAGGAAGTACAGGGGCCAATACAGAGACAGTCTCGCCCGTGAAAGGACTGAACAAAGTAGGAACTTACGCTAGTTTTTCAACAGCGGCTCGGGATGTGGTTGTGGAAGGCAACTACGCTTACATGGCTACCTACACTTACGGAGGCAATTATGGGGGAGTAGCAGTTTTAGACGTATCCAATAAATCGTCCCCTACCCTCTTAGGGAAATATTTTCCTAGCAGTTCATCCTACGCTCTGTATGCTTCCAACTTGGTTAAATCAGGCAACTATGTCTACATCGATGGAGGGAGCGTACGTAATTTCGCGAAAGTGAATGTTCAAAATCCCTATTCCCCCCAATTGGTGTACCAACTTACTGAAAGTGATGTTTCGCCTATCTTGGCTATTGAAGGAAACTACCTGTACCAAACAAGCTACACTAAGAAAGCACTGCGGGTGTACGACGTATCGGATAATTATTCTCCAACCCTCTTAATAAATTACAGCGTTCCCGAAAATCCTTGGGATATCGTTGTGGAACGGCCGTATGTGTTTCTGGAACGAGGAGACAAAAAATTGGTAATCCTCAAAGAAAACGGTAATCCACCAAGCAGTTTTACATTGGAAGGAAGCTACTCTCTCGCAGAACTCGGATGTTTCGTAAAAAATGGAAACTATCTGTACTATGTATTACAGACGAATCCACCTGTGCTAGAAATCATTAACGTATCAAATCCCGCACAACCTACGAAAGTATCCTCCCTGACTCTAACAAAAGGAGGGACACGGATCAAATTCGGGCAAAATTGTATATTTATCGCTTCCTCTGAAGGAATCGAGTACGTTGACGTTGCAGCCCCTTCAAACCCAAAGAAAATCGGATTCTTACCAGAGCCCATGTCAGCCAATGGGATGAGTATTAGCGGTGATTATGTCTATATAGCGGACGGAGGCGGAGGAGCAGGAAAGCTCAAGATTTTTCAGATGGTCAAATAAAATGGGAGAAAACGACTGTGTCTCCTCTAACATTTAAAATCTTCTTTTGGGTTAAACCTATTCTGAACACTTATTTTTTAGGATACTTTATAGTGCTCCTCACAACGGTTTCTTGTCAACAACTAGCTCACTTACAAGAGGAAGTTCCCGTAACGGGAGTAAGTTTGAACAAAGCCCAAGTAACTCTCGCGGTTGGCGGGACCGAACAACTGGTCGCCACTGTTACTCCTCCCGATGCTACCAATAAAAAGGTGAGCTGGAATAGCTCCCATCCTACGATTGCCCCTGTATCATCCTCTGGTTTGGTGACAGGGGTAACAGAAGGAACCGCTACCATCACCGTAACCACGGAAGATGGTGGGTTTCAGGCTACTTGTTTGGTCACTGTAACTTCCTCACCACCTCCTGCGGGAAATGCAGTAGCTACCCCCTCATTTAGCATCAACGGAGGAACCTATGCGGAGAGTAAAATAGTGACCATCCAGTGCTCCACTCCGGGCGCCACCATTAAGTTCACAACCGATGGATCTGACCCTAAAACGAGTGCCACCGCCGTAGAAAGGAGCACCGTTTTTGTTTCCATGCCTATGACTGTTAAGGCATATGCGTATAAGTCGGGAATGACCGATTCGCTAACCGTAAGCCTAACTTTTGAAATTACATCGGGGATTGTGTTCGTTTCCTCGACGGGAAACGATTCGAATCAAGGGACCAAGGATCATCCAAAAAAGACGATACAAGCTGGGATAGATCTGGCAGATACTCTGTTTGATAACGGAGAGGTCAGAGTAGCAGGTGGAATATATGAAATCACTCAACCTATCTACTTGAAAGGAGGGATAAACCTTTTTGGGAGTTATAAGGCGGACTTTTCAGAAAGGGACTTAGTGAATGCTCCTTCAATAATAGAGGACAAGAGGACCAGCGGAGATTGTTACGCTTTAACAGCTAGCTATATTAGCTTCAGTTCCGTACAGTTAGATGGTTTTGTGGTAAAAGGAGCTAGCGCAACGGGTATTGAGAGTTCAGTCTGTTTATCTATTGTGCACTGTTTCCAATACGCTATCGTTATTATCAGCAATAACACTTTTATAAATGGCTCTTCCTCTTATACATATGGAATCATAGTGAACAACTCTTCCCCCTTGGTCTATAACAACCTTTTCTTTGGGGGAACGGCAACCCAAGACAATAACAAAATCTATATTATCTCTGATTCGAGTCCTAAAATCTACAATAATACCTTTATCGCAGGCACTGGAAATGCTAGTAGATACATTATTTCTATATCAGGTTCTTCAGGATGTCATCCAACCCTCAAAAACAATC
>JAOABU010000086.1 GCA_026418195.1 Spirochaetota bacterium
TTCAGTTTCAAGAACTCTTGAACCAAAAGGGTCTTCGCACTACCCTACGACGCTCCCGCGGGCAGGATATCGAAGCAGCTTGCGGACAACTATCAACCCAAAAGTTCTTTAAGAATCGAACCATCCAATCCCCTCTGTCCCTTTGAAGAATTCTTACTGATTTACATGGCTAAGTAAGAGTACTATAATAACCTTAATGAAAAAGTTAGATTTGCTACGAAAAGGAGGTGTGCCATGTGGATACTATTAAGTTTCTTGTTACTTCTTTCTCCAGTTTGGGCAGAGGAGGAGCAGTTCGAGTATCTTCAGGAATTCGAAGGACTTCACATTACAGGCAAGCCTTTCGATTTCGACATGAAGACCTATCGCCTTACCGTTACAGGAAAGGTAGACAACCCCCTTTCCCTTACCTTCGAGGAAGTGAAAGCTCTCCCTTCTGTAAGGAAGCATCTTACCCTGAACTGTCCAGGGTTTTTCACCGACATTGGAACCTGGACGGGAGTACCCGTGAAGGTACTGTTAGAGAAGGCAAAAATCCGTCCAGATGCGAAAATCGTGATCTTCTCTGTTCCCGATGATAGCTACCGTACCCGATTCCCTATTCCCGAAGCCGCCCAAGAAGATATGCTGATTGCCTACGAGTTCAATGGGAAACAGTTCCATAGGGTTCATGGCTTTCCCTTGCGGTTGGTGGCAGGGGGACATGAAGGGAGTGACTGGGTTAAATGGCTCCAGAAAATTGTGGTAGAATAGGGACATGAGAACACTGATCATTGGTGGAGCCGGTTACATAGGAAGTCATGTGGCTAGAAGGTTCCTGGATGAAGGATTCAGAGTCTGTGTACTGGACAATCTCTCCTTGGGGCAAAGAGAGAACCTGTTTGCCGAAGCCGAGTTCGTCGAGGGAGATATCCTGGATATACCTACGCTGGAATCTGTATTGGCTCGAGGATGGGACGCGGTAGTTCACCTAGCTGCGTTCAAAGCAGCAGGCGAATCCATGGTAAAACCAGAAAAGTATTCAGTGAATAATATCACTGGTACCCTGAACATTCTTAACGCCATGGTCAAGACAGGAATAAAATACCTGGTGTTTTCTTCCTCTGCGGCAGTGTATGGGGAACCATCCTACCTCCCTATCGATGAATCACATCCAACGAACCCCGAAAATTACTATGGGTTCACCAAATTAGAAATCGAGCGCTTCCTATCCTGGTACGAAAAGCTTAAGGGCATCCGATTCTCTGCCCTGCGGTACTTCAATGCGGCAGGCTATGATCCCGAGAATAGAATTCAAGGGTTGGAGAAAAATCCAGCGAACCTCTTGCCTGTCATCATGGAAGTAGCAGCGGGATGGAGAGAAAAGGTCCAGGTATTTGGCAACGACTATCCTACACCCGACGGTACTGGAGTGAGAGACTACGTGCATGTAACCGATCTGGCAGAAGCGCATCTTCTAGCCCTTCGGTATATGATGGATACAGACAAAAGTCTCACAGTGAACTTGGGGAGCGAGCAAGGAATCAGTGTCCTTCAGATGATCGAAACAGCCCGAAGGATAACAGGGAAACCCATTCCTTCCGAAATCGTAGGAAGGCGACCTGGCGACCCAGCCAAACTAGTTGCTTCATCAACCCTCGCGGGTACATTATTAGGTTGGAAAGCGCGGTTCAGTGATGTAGACACCTTAGTTCGAACCGCTTGGAACGTGTACAACCAGGTCAGCCAAAGGGCCGGGAAAACTTCCTGATTCTTTGAAGAATCGATACACATCGTACACCACGAGGGGTTCTTCTTTCCCTTTGAATTGCATTTCCCTTCTATAGGTTAAAGGAAGAATCATCCCTGTCTTCTGCACTACTGCCTCCGATGCCAATACCCCTCCCGGAGTAGTTACTTCCTGGATCCTCGCAGCCGTGTTCACTGTATCACCGATCAAGGTATTGTCACTCCGAAGTTCGCTTCCCACATTTCCCCGGATTACGGGGCCATAGTGAACCCCTAAACGGAACTTCACGGGTTTATTCTGGAGCTGTTCTTGAATCTGTAAGGCCAATTGAATCGCGGCCAAAGGATCCGAATGTACCGCTAGAAAAGCATCGCCAATAAACTTATCGATATCTCCCCCCGCAGAATAGACCATCTGTGTTACTACTGAGTATGCTTCATTTAACAGATCGATCACTTCCTTAGGCTGCCTGTGCTCTGCCAACCGGGTGAATCCCATGATGTCTCCGTAGAGGATGGCTACCTCCTCCTCGTACTCAGGGATGAAAATCGTCTGTTCCTCGGCAAAGGTATTTGCCCGTTCCCATACTGTTTTAGGGATGTACCGTTTGATCAGATCGATCAATAGGTACTTGTTCATCAATTCGTCCTGGAGGGTAGAAATCTTTTTCACCAGATCATCTGTATACACCTTTGCCCGCAGGAGAGGGTAAAGGTAATCTACGATCGATTCTAGGGGAGTTTCGATATCCAAGAGGAGGTCCGCAAAGGGGATATCCTTCCTACAGATAGATCCTTCGATGGGGGGAGTAAGAATTACAACTGGAAGATGGCGGAAGAGCTCGTCTTCTTTCAAGGCATTGAGGAAGCTAAGATTCTCTTCAGGCCGGTTCCCCGCAAGGATCATGGAAATAGAGGTTTCAAAGAGGATTTTTTCAGCTTGATCGATATCATCAACCAAGTAGAATGCAGGATTTTCTTTTCCTAATGCCAGCCTATGGTTGAGTTGGCGCGTTACAGTTTCCATCCAGCTTGGGAGCTTCTCTCTTGGTAGAGGAAGTCGTAGTCCGAGTACGAGTAATCTATCCACAGCTTCTGCATAATACCTCAATTCTATGAGAAATGGAAGAACTGTTCAGCCGTTCTGAGGTAATGCATGGGCAGAGATGGGTGTAAAGTCTATACCTACAAAATCCCCAGGTTGAAAGAAACCTTCTTCGATCGGATTGTGGGTTACCGCCAACACTGGCTTTTCGCTTCCTGTTTCGATTTCGTACTCACATACGGATCCCAGGTATACTACTTTATCGATTCTCCCTTCGAGGAAAGCTTGCCCAGTCTTTGAAGATACTCCTTCGGAATCCTTGTTTACTGTTGAACCCGTGCTTTTTGAATCAGATCCCTTTGAAAAAAGTTTCAACGATTCGGGCCTCACCACCACTAGCACCTGTTCACCGGGACGGAAATCTCTGGAGCAACTATCTACGTCTCTTTCCACCCCATGGGTAAAACGAACGGATATCCCTTGTTCTTTCACAGTCGTTACAGTTCCCTCAAAGAAGTTCACCCGACCAATGAAATCAGCTACGAACCGGTTCAGTGGACGAGAATAGATTTCGAAGGGAGTCCCGATCTGCATGATGTTTCCCTCATTCATCACCACGATCCGATCCGAGACCGTCATCGCTTCCCCCTGGTCATGGGTGACATATATACTGGTTATGCCGAAGGTCCTCTGGATCTTACGGATTTCAAGACGCATCTGTTCTCGAAGCTTGGCATCTAGATTGGAAAGGGGTTCGTCGAAGAGAAGGACACTTGGTTTATTGATAATGGCTCTGGCTAGAGCCACGCGCTGCTGTTGCCCTCCCGAGAGTTGATCAGGCCTGCGGTTGGCAAGGTTGGTAAGGTTCATCACCGACATGATCCGTTCCGTTTCGGCTCGAATCGTTTCCTTAGGCAACCCTTTCAATTCCAATCCAAACCCAATATTTTGAGACACCGAAAGGTGAGGGAAAATAGCATAACTCTGGAATACCATCGAGGTATCTCTTTTATTGGGAGGATCGTTGTTCACCAGCTTTCCCGAAATCCATACTTCCCCTTCCGTGGGGTATTCAAATCCGGAGATGATGCGTAAGGTGGTAGTTTTCCCACATCCGGAAGGTCCCAGAAAGGTTACGAACTCCCCCTCCTTTACATCTATAGAAACCTTACGTACCGCTACCACCTCTCTACCTGGATGGTGCGGATCAGGAAATACCTTCGTAATGTTTACCAGTTTTACACCCATTGGAGTGTCTCCTTTATTACGCTACTTAGATATTGAGCAACTTCCCACCCAGTCTTCCATACCGGTACAGAAGGATTCCTCGGATTACAAAGATGGCCAGTAGAATCAATCCTACGAGGATTACACTAAAAGCCGAAGCAGCACCTAATCTACCCGATTCCACCTGAGACATGATCTGTACCGTCATCAGGTTCCAATGGGAGGAAACAAGAAAGATAGCGGCACTGATCGCTGTCATGGCCCGTACAAAAGCGAAAATCAATCCAGAAAAGAAGGCAGGCACCATCAAGGGAAGGGTAACTCGAAAGAAAGTCTTCTTCGCGTCTGCACCTAAATCGATGGCTGCCTCCTCGATGGCGGGATCAATCTGTCGAAGGATGGCAATCCCAGATTGGATTCCGACGGGAATATACCGGTAGATGAAGTTCAACAGTAGAATGGCGAGGGTTCCTGTGAGAACCAAGGGGGGTGAATTAAAGGCAAGGATGTATCCAATACCGATTACCGTCCCCGGTACTGCGAAACTCAGCATACTGGTGAACTCCATGAAGTGTTTCCCAGGAAACTGCTTCCGTACGACAAGGAAAGCCACCACCATACCCAGAATCCCTGATAGAGGGGTAGATATACCCGAAATCGTTAGGGTATCTAGAACTGCCCGAAACCCAACCCCGAAAACGTACTGAAAATGTTTGAGGGTAAGGGTATTGTCCGTTCCCCATACATTGGCAAACGCACCCCATAGAATGGTAAGGTAGACTAAAAGGACCAACAACGCTACTGAAAGACAGAGACCGAATAGAATCCATTTGGCCATAGGGTGCACTGACTTGATCACTGATGTGGTAGGTTTCCCTGTGATAGTAATGTACTGTTTTCGGGATACCCAGTATTTTTGCAGGATGTAAGCGGTAACCGAGGGAACCAAAAGCAGGATAGCCAAGGCAGAACCCGTAGGCAGATCAAACATCCCGGTAATCTGAAGATACGCTTGCACCGAAAGAATGGGGAATTGGCTACCCGCCAGAATCAGTGGATTCCCGAAATCAGCCATTGTCTCGATGAATAGGACTAGCATAGCGCTGGCGATACCGGGTATGGAGAGGGGAAGAGTCACCTTCCGAAACACCTGCCACCGGGATCCTCCCAGATCCAATGCTGCATCTTCCAGGGTAGGGCTGATGGACTCCAACACTCCCCGAAGGGTAATGTAGGCGATGGGAAAGAATGTAATCATCTGTGCAAAGAGAAGCCCTCGAAACCCGTAGATGGGATAGTTGTTGATTCCCAGCAAAGAATACGTGATGAGGCCATTGTTCCCAAAGAGCATGATGATGGACATGGCGCCAATGAAGGGAGGACTCACCACAGGAATGATCGCAATAACATGAAAAAGTTTCTTGAACGGAATATCGGTGCGGGAAAGGGTGTACGCAAAAAGATAACCTATAAAAGATCCTCCGATCGCGGTCAGGGTGCTCATCATGATGCTATTCCAGAACCCCTGCAGGAGATACTTGGATTTAAGCACCTCTAGAAATACAGTGAAGCCAAACCCTTTCGGAGTCTCGAAGCTCGTAGCCACCACCCGTACAAGGGGGTACAGGATAAAAACAATCAAACTTGCGAGAACAAAGAACACTACGATAAATAAAAGAGGATCTCCCAATAAGAACCGTATTTCTCTAGCCCAACGGGAACCCCTCGATGGAACCATACTGTCCTCCAGTTAGGAGCTCCGATGGATAGTAACCATCGGAGCCTATCGTTCAACCTAGAATCAAGGTCATCACTTCGCAGGCAACACTTCCTTCACCCACCGATCTACCAACCTTTTCTTTTGTTCCCCTGCCCATTTGGCATCGACGTTGATCGTCTTGAGGCTCTCGAAAGGAGGCATACCCTTGCCTAACTTGGCTCCCGGAATGATGGGGTAAAAGAACGTTTTCGCCTCTGTCAGGACATCCTGCCCTTTCTTCGAAACCAACCAGTCTACCAAAGCTTGAGCAGCTTGAATGTTCTTCGCTCCTTTCAGGATGGAAACAGCTGGAGCTTCGAACCAGACCCCTTCTTTGGGGTAGATCACTTCAAGAGGATACCCGTTCTCTATGAACTCAAAGAAGGCCGGTGTAAACTGGATGCCAATGGCACACTGACCTACCGCTACCGCTTTGGAAGGTCCTGTACCCGAAGATGTATAGGTCTGGATATTGGGATTCAGTCGTTTCATATAGTCAAAGGCTTTTTCTTCACCGGCGATCACTACAAGGCTAGCTACGATGTTGTACGCTGTACCCGAGGATTGGGGATTGGGCATCTGGATCTGACCTTTGTACACAGGGTTGAGAAGATCTTCCCAACTGGTAGGTTTGGGTGCGTTAAGGCGTTTCAGCACCTCGGTGTTCACGGCAAACGCCATTGGATTCATGTAGAAACTTCTCCAGTATCCATCGGGATCCTTAAACTGGGGAGCCAAAGAATCGAAGGCCCCCCCCTTATAGGGAATGGTAAGCCCTTCTTCCTTTGCCACGATGTGGTTTTCACTGGGAGCACCCATCCACACGTCTGCCTGGGGATTATGAATCTCTGCCTTGATTCGAGCTATAGCGGGGCCAGAGGAAAGATGAACGAAAGCTGCTTTGATCCCTGTATCTGCCGTGAAGGCATCAAGGATCTTCTTGGCGTTCGCCTCATCTACACTGGAATACACCACTACCTTCTGTTCCTGCTTTTCCTTTGCCCCTGAAGCAAGGACTAGGGAAGCTGTTAGGAGTAACAACAGACTCGATAAAATCCACCGTTTCATTAGAACCCTCCTGAGAGTAAGAATGAGATGTTTACAAAAATGCAATTTTCATTCCAACCGAAATTTTCGGGGAAAAACCGGTCCATCTGTGCAATATCTAGCAGTAGCTATTGCCCACCTTTGTGCAAAATGTGCAAATGGATTCAGGATGAGTATTCGCTTTCCGAGATTCCGTATCGCTTGAGTTTATAGTAGAGGGTTCGACGGGGCATGTGGAGGAGCCTAGAAACTTCGGTTTTGTTCCCTCGGCACCTCTTCAATGTTGTAAGGATCGTTGTTCGTTCGTCCAAACAGCTCCCTGCGTTTTTCCCAAACACTTGGGGGAGTTCCGTTTGAAGGAGTTCCCTTACCAGGATCTTGGGACGGTAGAGTACCAAGATTCGTTCGATCAAGTTCTCCAACTCCCGAACATTCCCGGGCCAGGTATGAGTCTTAAGGCAGTCAATAAAGGGTTGGGTGATTTCTGGTTTATCCAGACCTTCCCGTTGGCAGATCCGATCAACAAAATGGGATACCAGAAGGCTCAGATCCGAAAGTCGGTCCCTTAGGGGAGGCACCCAGAGGGGGACAACCGCTAGCCTATAAAAAAGATCCTGCCGGAATCGACCCTCTCTCACTTCCTGTTCTAGATCCTTATTCGTAGCAGCGATCAATCGGAACTCTGCCTTCACCAAATCTGTACCTCCTACTCGAGTGAAGGCTCGTTCCTGGAGCACACGTAATAGTTTTACCTGAAGATCGACCGATAGTTCGGAAACTTCATCCAGAAATAAGGTGCCTCCGCAAGCCGTCTCGAAGAATCCGATTTTTCGACGATGTGCACCGGTGAAGGCTCCTGCTTCATACCCGAACAGTTCGGATTCCAATAGATTCACGTTAAAAGCCGCACAGTTCACAGGGATAAATGGTCCCTCCCGAAATCGACTCTTCCGGTGAATAGCCCGGGCTACTAGTTCTTTTCCCGTACCATTCTCTCCTCGAATCAGCACGGTGGCTGCAGTGGAAGCCACTGCCTCGATCCGTTCATAGAGTGTCTGCATCACGGGGGTAGAACCGATCAAGTACCGTTCTTCCGATAACTCGAACCTCCTCCGTTCCGCTGCAGAAGAAAGTAATTTCCGAACCAGCGTCTTCAGCACCTTGTAATCTACCGGTTTCGTCAAATAGTCCACTGCTCCTTCTCGAATCACTGAAACAGCTTCCGGAATAGAGGCGTAGGCCGTGATGAAGATCAAGGGAATATCCAACCCACGGGTTCGTAACCCATGGAACAGGTCCACTCCATTCATTCCCGGCATCTGTACATCCGTTATGATGATGTCTGGTTTCTTTTCTAGGGCCATCCGCAAGGCAGAAGAAGCATCGGAGGCCACCTCTACCGTGTACCCTTCTCGTCGGAGCACTGCCCCCATCACCTTGAGAATGTTGGGTTTATCATCCACCAATAGGATCCGTGCCACCTTCCCTCCTGATCGATACAGGCAATCGAACCCAAACCTCGGTACCCAAACCGACCTTCGATGAAATCTCTATGGAACCCCCATGACGCTCGATGATTCTCTTACTGAGGGACAAGCCTAATCCTGTTCCTTCTGCCTTGGTAGTAAAGTACGGATCGAACACTTTGGGGAGGATCCCCTCTGGAATACCACACCCAAAGTCCTTTACCCAAACCCCTACCTGGTCATCCTGTTGCGTAAGACCAACCTGCACTTCCTTCCCGCTATTAGAGGCCTCAATGGCATTGAGGATAATGTTTAAGAACACTCGCTTCAACTGAGAGCGATCAACCCAGCAAAGCAAAATCGGATCCCGAGATACCTGCATCGTAAGGTTCACTCCCCGTTTTCGAGCCATGGGATTAAGAAGGAGAAGGATTTCCTGCACCAGCACAGCAAGATCGGTAAGGGTAGGCTGGGAGATCTCTGGCTTTGTCACCTCGAGAACCTCTTTCAAATAGTTATTTAAGATCCCAACTTCTTCTCGAATCACTCCCAAGTACTCCCGAGCCGAAGGGTTCGTGACCTCCTGATCGATCAATTCCACAGCCCCCGATATCGCTTCCAACGGATTGCGAATCTCATGGGCCATATGGGTAGCTAGTTTTCCCATAACCGCGAACCGTGCTTCAGCAATTGCCTCCCGTTGAAACGTTACCAGTCGTTCCCTCATATTCTGCACCGCTTCCACCATTGCCACGATCTCGGGGGATGCATGAGGGGGTACCTGGATCCGCAAACGTTCGGGTTCTGGAGGAAGTTCGACGATTCTTCGAAGGACAATCCCAAGGGGTCGAAACACCTGTATATGGAGAAGGAGATACATCAGGATGCCAACCATCAATTGAAACCCAAAAATTCCAAGAAAAATCCTTCGATTCCTAGCTATTTTGGTTTTCAATGTTTCCAGAGTGAAGGCAATTTCTGCCATACCTGCTATAGATCCGGCAATTAGGATGGGAGATCGGACGATCAAGGTAGAACCCTGGAACTCTGTGGCAAGATCCTTTGGAAGCGGACCCGAGAGAATCCATCCCTCCTCTTCTTTCCTGGTATCTGAAAGAATCCGAAAATTCCTATCGGCCACCCTCGCCCATACCACGTCCCTCTCCCTGCGAATCGACTGTAGCTGTTGATCGATACGACCTAGTTGCAAGGAAAGAAGAGGTTCCTTTGTCAGATCTGCTAAGGTACGCACCAACACTCCCGCACGCTCCTCCATTTCTTCCGTTAGAAGTTTCTGCTCTCGGTCTACGAATAGGAACCCCTGTAGGATAAAGAGAGCCAACAGGATGGAAAACACAAGGATCAGTTTACTTTGGAGGGCCATAGTACATATCCACCTTCTGGATCTGCTCTGAAAGGGCCATGATAGCTTCGTTCGGTATTCTATCTGTAGTAAATCCTGAACAGGAAATTCCCTCCAAGATCTGTTTCCCTTGTTCCATGGTGGAAAGGGTGGAAAGAATCCGAATCAGTTCAGTGAATCTCGCCTCTTCATCGGAAGTTCGCATTACGATAACAGGGGTCGGAATCCAGGGAAGGGTATCCAAGACTCGAAGAGATTCCAGAACTCGGCTTCCACGGTACTGGATCCAGAGGTACTCTGGGATCGCTCCTACCTCCATACCCTTACCGTATGCAACCCCTTTCAGGATGCTTTCGTAGGTGTCGAGGAAACGGATAGATCCAATAGGTACAGGGAGATAGGAACTGAGGAAAGCCAATGGGGCATAAAAGCCAGCCATCTCTTCGAAGGGAGGTTTGAGATACAATTCGAAACCTCGAAGGTCAGAAGTCCGATAAAAGATAGAATTTCTTTGCACAATGAGAACAACCCGATACGCTGTTTGTCCCCTCACTTCCGTTCGTAACAAGGGTCGGATCCAACCTTGTTCCCGTACATACCAAGCAACATCAATGCATCCTAGATCGATCCATCGTTCCTTTAAGGCCTTCAGTAAGGAACGGTGTCCATCGAACACTTCGTACCGAAAAAGGATCCCAAATCGTTCCTCTACAAAGGAGACTAAAGCACTCCATGCTTCAGAAGTTTGTAAAGCACTTTCTCCTGCAACTATTCCAATTCTAGGAGGAATCCCATAGAGGACCCTTCCTCCATTAAAAGGAACGCTCAGAATTAGGAGGAACAGCAGAAGGGATACTCGATGAGAAAGGAACCTTCCCCTGCTATAAAGGAAGGCAGCTTGATTCTCTGTAGAGTACCCCTTCATCCTATCCGTACTGTATCGTCCCACTCATATTGATGCAATCGGGTATTACGCGAAACAGTATGCGAGTCTACCAAAGGTGTTCCAGCCCCATTGGGGGGGCACCTCTTCTTCTACCTGGTTGAAAAGTTTCCTTCGCACTGAAAGGTAAGAAACGAGGAAAAAGGTATACACTAGAACCGTTTGCATCAACCCTGCGACTGCGATGAGGGTAGGATCCTGACCTTCTACTTCTCCTAACGCCACAAGGGCAGAGCCCAAAAGGTAACCCAATGCATCCGCAGAAGCAATTCGCCGATCCCAACGGGCTCGATCACCCTGGTATAGAACCTCCTTCACCCGTTGAAGCAGGTAAAGGATGGAGGTACTGAAAATACCAAAGATGAACATCCCTGCCAGGTAGATCACTGCCGCGTTACCTTTGGAGGTGTAAATTACGAGGGCTGTTAGAAAGACCTCTCCTGCCATGAGAATGGGAAGGAACCGGAACAAAGTTTCGAATAAGCGAGTATTCTCCATGAGAACACCCAATAGAGCAGGAAACGCAGAGGCCATGAAGGATCCTATTGAGATCAATTTCGGTTCAATTTTCCCTAATATAGCAGAAATATAAAGAGGATTAAGGAATCCGTTAAATAGGTTAGAAACGAATCCCCCTAGTAACAGGGGGTCCTTGAAAAGACCAAGCGCTTTCATAACCGCCTCCTGTTCCGTACGTATCACGGCCCAGGAGTACGGCGACCCTCCCGGGCCTAGTTGCAATAACTCCTATGAGAGTCTAACGCTTGTTCCATTTCGCAGTTACCTTCTGTCCAATAAATTACTACATTTTCCCCTATACTGGCAATAGGTGAACATATTCTCCTAACGAACGCGCAAGGTATCCAGAGCACGGTCGGCTGCGTAAGGATAAAACCCGTACGGTTTCACTTCTCGGAAATACCGTTCCAGAGCACTGTCATTCGTTTGGGAAAGGTATTCGAGGGAAAAAATCACTTTCCCTCTGGAACGTAAGTCCTGGAAATATTCTATAAGATCGGTTTCCGGAGCAAACGGATTATCTTGCAGAGCTTCCCCTGAAAAAAAGATTCCTGTAGCTACCACACCTTGAATTGTCTTGATATAGAGATCTCGTTTCGAGACATCTGAAGAAATAGAAGTGAGCAGCTTCGTTCGTTCCTGGGCCAAGACGATGAAATCTGGCACCCTAGTTCTAGCGTAGCTGGCGATTTCCCCAATCAACTCTACCATGCGGCCTGCAGCTACTTGCCTATCCAATACCTCAGATTCTCCATTTCTAAAATCGGACCAGTAGATATACGCATCACACCCATCTAATAGAACCCCGTTGAACCCTTGAGAAATCATCCTCTCCAACAAGTTTTTCAAGACTTTTTGCCACTCGGAAGACCAATACTTCACATTGAATCGCCGAGGTCGCCCATCCGTAACAGAGACTTCCTTTCCCAACCAGGAAGGGTTTCCAGGAATCCAGGAACTCTCCCAGTATGATCGGTGAGATTCTGCCTCTCCTATGGAAAGGTACGCTAAGAGGATCTTTCCTGACCCTGATTCTTTTACCCTCCGGATCTCGGCTGAAGACCATGTAGTTCCCTCTGATCCATTCTTAGAATAATCCATTACCACAAGATCGTAGGCACTTCGTTCGATACCAGAAAGATCGATATTCTGGAGCTGGTAAGCCCAACTCTGCACGGAAGAGAGGGTTTTTTCCTCTACAGGATTTGGGAAAAGTGTCCTGCAAGAGGAGAGGATGACAAGAATCAAAATCCCGAAAAAACCCATTCCTACCGTCCTACCGGGTAAGACGCCGGTACTTGATCCGGTGTGGTTCTACTGCGGCAATACCCAGACGTTTCCGTTTGTCTTCCTCGTATTCAGTGAAGTTTCCTTCGAACCAGTACACCCGACTATCCCCTTCAAAGGCAAGGATGTGGGTGGCTATTCGGTCCAAAAACCAACGGTCGTGACTGATCACCAACACGCAACCTGCAAAATTCAACAATCCTTCTTCTAATGCCCGCATAGTATTCACATCTAGGTCGTTGGTCGGTTCGTCCAGGAGAAGAACGTTGGCTCCCTCTTTGAACATAAGGGCTAGGTGCACCCGGTTTCGTTCCCCACCGGAGAGCTCCCCGACTTTTTTTCCCTGGTCCTGTCCGGAGAAATTGAATTGAGCTACATAGGCCCGGGAATTGATCTCCTTTTTTCCCAAACGGAGAGTATCCTGTCCACCAGAAATTAGTTCCCAAATTGTCTTATGGGGATCCAATTTTTCTCGCAATTGATCCACGTACGTTAATTTCACGGTTTCACCGATCCGAATGGTTCCTCCATCCGGCTTTTCCTGCCCTGTAATCAACTTAAAGAGGGTTGTCTTTCCTGCACCGTTCGGACCTATGATACCAACAATGGCTCCAGGGGGAATCTGGAACGTCATTCCTTCGAATAGGATCAAATCGCCATACTGTTTCCTGACATCCTTGGCTTCGATAACCAGATCACCCAGCCGAGGTCCTGGGGGAATATAGATTTCCAATTCCTTCTCCCGTTTCGCAGGGTCCTCTGATAGGAGTTTTTCATATGCGTTAAGCCTTGCCTTCGATTTTGCCTGTCGTCCCCGAGGGCTCATCCGAATCCATTCCAACTCTCGTTCCAGCGTTTTCTGTCGTTCCGTGATCCGCTTCTCTTCCTGTTGCAACCGTAGTTGCTTCTGTTCTAGCCATGAAGAATAGTTCCCCTTCCAGGGGATTCCCTCTCCCCGATCAAGTTCCAGAATCCATTCCGCCACATTGTCCAGAAAATACCGGTCATGGGTCACCGCGATCACGGTTCCCGGATACTCTTTCAGGTGATGCTCCAGCCAGGCTACCGTTTCTGCATCCAGGTGGTTGGTTGGTTCGTCGAGAAGGAGAATATCTGGTTTCTTTAATAGAAGCCTGCATAGCGCTACCCGTCTCCGTTCCCCACCCGAAAGTACGCCAATCTTTGTATCGGGAGGTGGGCAGCAGAGGGCATCCATGGCCATTTCCAGTCTCGAGTCCAGATCCCATCCACCTAGCCGATCCAAATCCTCCTGGATCTTTCCCTGTCGCTCCAGGAGTTTATTCATTTCCTCATCCGAAAGGGGGGTAGCAAACTGCTCGTTGATTCGATCGAACTCTTTCAGGAGGTCCACCACCTGCTGTACTCCCTCTTCTACCACCTGTCGCACCGTCTTCTCCGGATCCAATACAGGTTCCTGCTCCAAGTATCCAATTGTATATCTAGGGGCAAGGATCGTCTCTCCTAGAAAGTCCTTCTCTACCCCTGCCATGATCCGTAAAAGGGTACTCTTTCCAGATCCGTTTAACCCAATTACACCTATTTTGGCTCCATAGAAGTAGGAAAGGGAAATATCCTTCAACACGGTCTTCTGGTTATACACCTTTCCTACTCGTACCATGGAAAAGATGATTTTATTTGGTTCCTGTTGTGCCATAAGCGTACTGTATCATGTGTCCCTACGGCTGGGGAATTCCCGCAACGGAAGATTTTTATATTCCATTTCTTCACATATAGAAAATTTCCTATTGATAAATTGATATTTATTATGTTAGTATTTTTCTAACAATTAAAATTTCAATGTGTAGGAGGAACACACACATGAAAGGAAAATGGCTGGTACTTGTACTCCTTATGGTAGGAGCCGTTGCGG
Organism: Spirochaetota bacterium; assembly: GCA_026418195.1. GTDB lineage: Bacteria > Spirochaetota > Spirochaetia > DTKZ01 > DTKZ01 > DTKZ01. The sequence continues at coordinate 14,276 of JAOABU010000086.1, forward strand.
GGTTTGCCCAGGATCTCACCATCGACTATCAGGTAAACGTAGCAGCGGATGATCCTGCCAACTATTTCACCTTCAAAGGTCCTATTCGCTACATGATGGCGGAGAAAGACACCTTCGATGCGGCTACGGGAGCTTCTAAGAAGAACTCAACCGAGATGTTCATGCCCTACCTCTACGATGTAAAAGGGAAGCAAGTATTCCCAACCGGTCTGCGGGGACTCTTTCTCTTTGCAGTAGCCCCGAGAAACCAGCGAGTGTTGGACAACCTCACTGTTTCCAAGGCAGCGAACGGGGTGATTACCGTACAGTATGTACACAGAGGAATCGCATACAAGTTGGAAACGGATCCGCAGGGTCGATTCACCTTCCCCAAAGGCAATTATGTCCGGAGAATCATTGGGTTCATTCAGGGTGAAAATCCCCAAGTAATTTCCACGGACTTTTCAGCTGACGGGACAGCCGCAAAAGTAGACTGGAGCAAGGTTTGGAATGCGTCTATCCCTGGTGGAAAGGAAATTAAAGCGGGGGTAGCTACCAAGACAGGAACCGTCACGGATGATAATGGGGTAGACGATGCCATGTTCCAGTGGCAAGGGAGTCTCCAAGTTTCCTTTGACCGAAATATACTGAAGATCAGTGGAGGGCTGAACGCAGTAAAGAAATAACTCCACAATAAATCTCCCTATGTATTCATGCTATTCCTGCGGAAAGACTTATTCCCTTTTGGAACCCCGATGGAGATGTGATTGTGGGGGGTTCCTTACCCTACCGGAAGAAGCAACCTTTCCGCAGGAAGCCTTTTTCAACCGCGGGTACAGTATCTGGAGGTATCGAGAAAGCTACCTCCTCCCATCCCATGCACCTTCCATCTCCCTGGGAGAAGGGTGGACTCCCATTGTTACAGCAAAGATTGCAAGCGTGGAAGTCCGGTTCAAACTGGATTACCTCATGCCCTCCGGTTCTTTTAAGGATCGGGGATCAAGCGTGCTCGTATCCCTGTGCAAGGCATTGGGGATTGAGGAATTAGTAGAAGACAGTTCAGGGAATGCGGGAGCTAGCATGGCAGCGTACTGTGCGGTAGCAGGGATTAAATGCAGGATCTTTGCACCCGCGTATACTCCCGAGGGAAAATTGATCCAAACTCGATTGTACGGTGCCGAGGTAGTAAAAATTCCGGGGTCTCGCCAGGATACCAACGATGCAGTACTGAAGGCTGCCGCTACCACGTACTATGCCAGTCATCTTTGGAATCCCTACTTTGTTCAGGGACATATGAGTGCAGCCTTTGAACTCTGGGAGCAACTGAGAGGGGAGCTTCCCCGATCCCTCCTCGTTCCTTTAGGAAGTGGAGGCTACTTGGAAGGAATCTACCGAGGTTTCCGAACCCTCCAGCTTGCTGGTCTGGTTAGAACCCCTCCTCGCCTCATTGGTGTGCAAGCTCAGAACTGTAGACCCCTTTACGAAGCTTTCCTGTTGGGCCTCGACACGGGAGCTCCTATAGAAACGCAACCTACTCTAGCAGAAGGGATCGCTGTATCTCGTCCTCCTCGAGCTTCGGCAGTACTAGAGGCGGTCCGAAGGAGCGGAGGCACAATCCTATCCGTCTCGGAAGATTCCATACAAGCTGCTCATGCTCTTCTTCTGCGGTATGGGTTCTACACTGAACCAACTTCCGCTGTGGCTCTGGCTGGATGGTTGCAAATGCCCGAAGAGGAGCGGGAAAACTCCATGATCCTCCTCACCGGGCATGGATTGAAAGAATCGGAAAAGATCGCCCAAATCCATGGCGTGCGCGTTTAAGGGAATATTAAGAGGGCAATTCTTCAGACCACTTCCCAACATCATCCCTTCCTTTTCGACTCTGCGCCCTGGGCATTATCCATGCAATGGCTTCCACTTCCAATAAGGCCCCATAATGCAACTCACGGGTAGGAACGATGGAACGAGCAGGTTTATGATTCCCGAAGAATTCCCCATAAATACGATTCACCGCACTCCATTGACCTATGTCAGGAATGTAGACTGTCACTTTTACCACATCTTCCTTGGAACCTCCAGCAGCTTTTACCACCGCTTCCAGGTTCCTTAACACTTGTACCGCCTGTTCTTCCATTCCTCCTGAAACGAGGTCCCCAGTTTCAGGATCGATAGGCAACTGTCCAGAGATAAATAAAAATCCTCCCGCTAGTATTCCCTGCGCATAGTGCCCCTTTGGAATGGGCGCTTCTTTTGTTAGGATCGTTTTCATGAATAGAGTATAGTATACTACCGAGGGGATGGACAGAAGGGATGGACCCTTGATAGAATACTATAGCTATCAAAATAGTAGCAATTAGATTGGGGAGGAAGTGTTATGAATCAAAGAAGGAAGTACCGTTTTGAAACACTGGCCCTTCACGCAGGCCAAACTCCGGATCCGGCCACCCTTAGCAGGGGTGTTCCCGTGTACCGCACAAGTTCGTACGTGTTCAAGAGTACCGAACATGCCGCCAGTCTCTTCGCCTTGAAGGAACCAGGTAACATCTATACCCGGATCATGAATCCTACCCAAGATGTGCTGGAGCAACGGGTAGCTGCTCTAGAAGGAGGAGCAGCAGGGTTGGCCCTCGCCTCTGGAACCTCTGCTGTATTCTATTCTATCATTACCCTTGCAAAAGCAGGGGATGAAATCGTTTCGGCCAATAACCTCTATGGTGGCACATACACGATGTTCGATGCGATCCTTCCCCAATTCGGAATTACGGTACGGTTTGTACCTAACAATGATTTCAAAGCTTTAAGACAATCTATCAATAAACGTACCCGTGCTATCTATATCGAAACCATTGGGAATCCTGCATTAGATGTAGCGGATATAACTGGATATGCAGAGATAGCTCATGAGCATCAACTCCCATTGATTGTGGACTCTACCTTTACTACTCCCTATCTTTTAAAACCGATCGAGTATGGTGCAGACATAGTGATCCATTCTCTCACCAAGTGGCTGGGTGGACATGGTGCCGCGATCGGGGGGATAGTAGTAGACGGTGCCTCCTTCGATTGGTCACACCCAAAGTTCGACCTTTTTAACGAACCCGATCCCAACTACCATGGGTTACGCTGGGCTATAGATCTTGGCGACCAAAAGCATATGGCCTACATTCTAAGGATGCGAACCGTCCCCCTCCGAAACCTAGGAGCTTGTATTTCACCTGACAATGCCTGGATCTTCCTGCAAGGGATCGAAACTCTTCCTCTCCGGATGGAACGACACTGTTCTAACGCACTGAAAGTAGCCGAATTTCTGGAGAAGGATAAGCGAGTTGCCTGGGTACGATACCCAGGATTAAGCAAAGACCCTTCCCATGAAATAGCCAAACGATACCTAAAGAACGGCTTTGGTGGAATGGTAGTATTTGGACCTAAGGGTGGCTATGATGCAGCAGTGCGGTTGATCGACTCAATCCCTCTTTTTTCGCATTTAGCTAATGTGGGGGATGCAAAAAGCCTTATTCTCCATCCTGCCTCCACGAGCCATAGCCAGCTTTCTCCAGACCAACAGATTGCCGGCGGTTTGAGGCCAGACCTTGTGCGTCTTTCTATTGGATTGGAGCACCCGGATGATATTCTAGAGGCATTGGATGAAGGTTTAAGTAAAGCCGTGAAGTAGGTATCAAAGAAGGCATAGACAAAACTCCAAATCTGTTCCCATAATAGAAAGCACCATGCGGTGCGTGGAACAATAGATTCAGCAGAAAAGGAGTGTCTCATGAAAAAGTTAAGCATCATGCTGCTTGTATTTCTCATAGGTTTTTCAATAACGGCCCAAACCAAAATTACTCTAAAACTCGCCCACCTGAACGCCCAACAACCTTTCGAAATTCCCTCGGCAGCGATTGCGGCAGTCTTCAAATCCGCAGTAGAAGCCAACTCTAATGGCCGAATCGAAGTACAGATCTATGATAGCGGAGTCTTGGGTAAAGAGCGGGAAACAATGCTACAGGTGCAGCAAAACATCGTGCAGAGTTATATCGCCTCCACCGGAGGAATGTCTACTTTCTACCCCCTGATCGATGTGACGAACCTGCCCTTTGCCTTTTCTAGCTACACCGTGGGATACAAGGTGTACGATGGGGAGTTCGGGAAAGCCATGGCTGAAGACATTCGGCAGAAAACCAAATTACGGGTTCTCGGCTTTGGTGAATCGGGGGGGTTCTTCATCTTCACCAACTCGAAACGCCCAATCAAGAATCCGGATGACATGAAGGGTCTAAAAATCCGAACCATGACCGTTCCCCTACACCAGGAAATCATAAAATCCCTCGGGGGATCCCCTACTGCTATCGCTTGGGCAGAGGTGTATACGTCCCTTCAGACTGGGGTTGTAGATGGGCAGATGAACCCAATCTCCATCATCAACATGGCAAAGTTTTACGAAGTGCAGAAGTATGCTACCTTAACGAACCACCTTTATGCACCTTATGTTTGGGTGATCAGCGATACCTTCTACCAGAGTCTCCCCGCAGATCTTCAGAAGGTAGTGTCCAGCGCTGCCCAAGAAGCTATTCTAGCAGGGCGTGGACTGAGCCGGATCATCGATTCTACCGAGAAAGGGCTTCCCGTGCTACTTTCCAAGATGCAGGTCTATACTCCTACTCCGGCTGAGATGAAAGCGTTCCGAGAAAAGACAATCCCTGCTGCCAAATCGTTCATTGAAAAGCAGTATGGTAAAGAGGGAGTACAGTGGGTGGAACGATTCCTAGCGGCCATCGAGAAAGCAGAACGAGAATAAGCACAGGTTCTCTATGCAACCAAAGGGCATACACCGTCTTGCCGCAGGATTGAACAGTATCATCGAATATATCTGTGGAATCCTACTAGGAATAATGACCCTGACGGTTCTCGTCGGGGTCGTTTTTCGATATGTGTTCCTGAGTCCCTTAGGCTGGACAGAGGAACTCTCCCGATACCTAATGATCTGGACCGCTTCATTGGCTATCTCTGTAGGGATCTATCGAGGGGAACATATCGGTCTAACCTTTGTTCCGGATCGTATCAAGGGAAAGGTCCCTACCTTCGTTCTGGCCCTAAGTATAGACCTTTTTGTTTTCGGTTTTCTCATCGTACTCCTATACTTTTCAATTCCCATGGTACAACAGGGGAACCTGCAGATCGCCCAATCCTTGCCCATCACCATGGTTCTTCCTACTCTTTCTATTCCTGTTTCCATGTTTCTCGCTCTGGTGCAACTAGCGATCAAGATTTTTCTCTCCTGTACGGGGAAGAGTGTAGCATTCGAAGAAAAAACCCATGTGGATATTTAGAGGTTACCCATGATCATAGCTGTTACCCTGGTCTTCTTCACTCTCCTGGTGTTGGGTGTTCCTATTGGGTTTACTTTAGGTATTGCCGGTATTGTAGGGTTGTACCTCAGTTCCCTCAACACATCCCTACTCTCCATGGCACCCCTGCAGTACTTCTCTGGCCTAGATATGTTTACCCTTCTCGCTATGCCCTTCTTCATCCTAGCAGGGGAAATCATGAACCGTGCGGGAATAACTGAACGGTTGGTTCGGTTCGCTAATGTTCTTGTGGGTCACCTGAGAGGGGGGTTAGCCCATGCAAACATACTGGCCAGCGTATTCTTCGCAGGCATGACGGGAGCTGCTGTATCGGATACAGCGGCCATCGGTACGATGCTGATTCCAGCCATGGAGAAGGATGGGTATGATCTGGATTTTTCAGCAGCCGTCACTGCCGCTTCCTCCATCATCGGCCCCACAATCCCACCTTCCAACATGATGGTGATCTACGGGTCCCTCATGAACGTTTCCATTGCAGGGCTCTTTGCTGCAGGATTCATACCAGGACTCCTTCTCGCAGCCTTCCTTATGATTCTGTCCGGCATCATTTCAGCTAAACGAGGGTATCCTAAATCCCGACGAAGCACATGGAAAGAAATCGTTTACGGGTTCAAAGATGCCCTCATCCCCCTTCTCATGCCTGTGATCATTCTTGGGGGGATCCTTTCCGGGATCTTTACTCCTACGGAAGCAGCAGCGGTAGCCGTTGGATATGCAGTGATTATTGGATTCTTCGTATTGAAGAGTCTTTCCATTCGGGATATCCCTGCAATGCTTATTAGAACTGCTCGTATTACCGGAGTGGTGTTCCTCATTATCGGTACCGCATCCATCCTAAGCTGGATTCTTTCCTTTGCCCAAGTCCCTCAAAAGATCGCACAGATTATGCTTTCCATCACCCATGAACCTAAACTGGTCCTCCTCATGATCCTGATCCTTATGCTGATCGTTGGATTGTTCATGGATATCGCTGCAGCCCTTATCATTCTTGGACCGATTCTTCATCCCATCGCAGTTAGTCTCGGATTTGCTCCCATTCATTTTGGAATCATTATGGTTCTATCCCTCAACATCGCATTGATGACTCCACCGGTGGGGGCTTGTCTTTTCGTAGCCTGTAGCATTTCGGGCCTTAAATTGTCGGAACTCAGCAAAGCAATCTTTCCTTTCATCATCGTCGAGGTAATCGTTCTTTTCATTGTGGCATACGTACCCGAACTCAGTTTATTCTTTCCGAAACTGTTGGGATTCTAATTCCCCTTTGGGAGGTGAAGGATGGGAATCGACACACGGGGACTCAGCGTTGCCTTCTTCAATGAAGGGGATGTGATCTTCCGACAAGGTGATCCAGGAAATGTCATGTATATCCTTGTCTCAGGAGCTGTTGAACTCAGAATCAAGGTGGAGAAAGGCGAGAAGCTTCTGAAATGTGTAGATACTCCCCATGATTTCTTCGGTGAGATGGCCCTCGTGGATGGAAGCCCCCGTTCAGCTACAGCCATAGCTGTGAAACCTACCAAACTGATTGTTGTGGATGAAACCCAATTCGAGAAGATTGTGTTGACCAATGGAAAATTCGCATGGAAGATCATCCAGGTCCTGTCCCAACGGATTCGCAACTCCAACATGCAAATATCGGAACTAGTAGAACTCGGCTTACGGGAACGGGTTCAACGAGGTATGACAGACTACGCCCTAAAGTTCGGAGAGAAGATCTATACAGGAGGGTTGAAGATCCCGATCCAGGGAGTCAAAGAGTGGCTGAATACCCGCCTTGGCATTGCTATGACCGATATCGATTCGGTGATCTTTCGGCTGTTAAAGGACGAAACAATTTCGTATGCGCCTACCAGCACAAAAACAAAAGATCACATTGTTCTTAGCGAAGAGTTCATTCGTGCCAACAACCGTCGTTCATAGGGTAGGCACTACATCGTCGCCATGGTGTACAGTGGTACGCAACCACTCCAAGTATCGTTCCGAACCTCCTGTGATTCTTAGAAAGATCAGTTCTGGCACATCATAAGGGTGGATCTCCTTCAACAGATGTTTAATCTTTTCCATCCGGGACTCAAGGGTTTTTACCAGCAGAATGCATTCCGTATCAAAGTGTACCTGTCCTTTCCACCAGTAGAGGGTGCTGGCATCTTTTAAAATCTGTACACAAGCAGCTGCATGGTTCTCCACCAACGCACGAGCTATTGTTTCTGCCGCTTCCGTAGGAGTAGAGATAATAGCAAGACCGTAATCTTCCTCCATACGCACCTCCTAAGGAATAATGTAATTCATCCACCTCAATTCTTCAAAAAAAAAAAAGAGGTTCTTGCACCTGTACCGTCGTGCAAGAACCTCCACTAAAAAGTTCTCCTAGAGTAAAGGAGGAGGAAACCTCTAGGAGCCACCCCATGTCCTTCACTGTTTCTATAAGTAAAACAATAGACTCTTCGTAAAGTAACAAAGATACTTGGTAAAAAACGTATTTTTTTGTATATTTAATCGAGAAGATGGGAACGTTACCATCTTTAAACCCTTACTAAAACTTTAGTAGATACTGGGAGGAACTAGATGTTGGAAAAGAATTATGCCCTCGAATCTGCCATTGCGCGGGAACGAAGCATCCTGCGGAACGTGTATCTATGGATGAGCCTCGGTTTAGCCCTTACCGGTGTAGTTGCCTTAGGGATAGCTTCCAACCCAAGGCTAGTAATCGGGTTAGCATCTAACCCCCTTCTTTTCTTCGGAGTCATTTTGGCTGAAGTTGGTTTAGTGATGTATCTTTCTGCTCGGATTCAAGTAATGAGTGCAGGTGCAGCTACTATTGCCTTTGCAACCTACGCAGCTCTCAATGGGGTTTCCCTTTCCTTAGTATTTCTAGCCTACACGGGTACGAGTATAGCATCTGCCTTTTTCATCACTGCAGGTACCTTTGGAGCCATGAGTCTTTATGCGGTTACCACGAAGCGGGACCTTTCCGGAATCGGAAACTACCTGATGATGGGACTGTTAGGGCTCGTTATCGCTTCCATTGTAAATATCTTTCTCCGAAGCTCTGGAATGGAATGGATGATCTCGGTAGTAGGAGTTCTTCTGTTCGTAGGCTTAACTGCCTATGATACCCAAATCATAAAAGGTTGGAACCAACAGGCAGCTTACACTGCGGATGAGTCGATCTTTATTCGGATTTCTATCATTGGCGCTCTGAAGCTGTACCTCGATTTCATTAACCTGTTCCTCTTTTTCCTCCGTCTGTTTGGACGAAACAGGGAATAGCAAGGTAAGAAGATT
>JAOABU010000098.1 GCA_026418195.1 Spirochaetota bacterium
ACAGATGTGTATAAGAGACAGGAATTCGTCGGGCAACCCATCACCGTACAGGAGATACCTGGTGTATCTATCCCCTGTACGACTTTGCCCATGGACAGAGCGACGCCATCGAGGGGATAACCCACTCTATCTGTACCCTTGAGTTCGAGAATCATCGACCCTTGTATGATTGGTTTCTGGAAGCTTTAGAACTCCCTCACAAACCTAGACAAATCGAGTTTGCTCGGTTGAACCTATCCTACACAGTCATGTCTAAACGGAAACTGCTGGAGTTGGTGCAGGAAAAGATCGTATCTGGATGGGACGATCCAAGGATGCCCACCATTTCTGGCCTTCGCCGAAGGGGATACACTCCCGAAGCTATCCGCACATTCGCCGAGCGCATTGGAGTGTCCAAAGTAAATAGCTTGGTAGACATCAACTTCCTCGAACATTGCCTTCGAGAAGACCTGAACAAACGGGCTCAACGGGTGATGGCAGTCCTTCGTCCACTGAAAGTGGTTCTTACCAACTATCCAGAAGATCAGATCGAGTGGTTCGATGCCGAGAATAATCCCGAGGACCCCTCGGCAGGAACACGGAAAATTCCCTTCTCCCGAGAACTGTACATCGAACAAGACGACTTCATGGAGATCCCCCCCAAAGGGTATTTCCGGCTATATCCTGGTGCCGAAGTACGGTTGAAACATGCGTATTACATCACGTGCCAGGAGGTCATTAAGGATCCCTCCACCGGTCTGCCCATCGAACTGCATTGCACTTACGACCCTGAGTCAAGGGGCGGAAGCACTCCGGATAACCGGAAGGTAAAAGGAACCCTTCATTGGGTATCTGCTCGGCACGCAGTAGATGCGGAAGTTCGTCTCTACGACCATCTATTTACGATAGAAGATCCATCCGATATACCTGAAGGAAAGGACTGGAAGGAGTATATCAATCGAGATTCTCTTAAATGTCTGATCCACTGCAAAGTAGAACCGAGTTTGAGGGATGCTCGACCAGGCGACAAGTTTCAGTTTTTAAGGCAGGGCTACTTCTGCGCTGACTTGAAGGATCATTCCCCCGATCATCCGGTTTTCAATCGCACCGTGATGCTGAAAGATACCTGGTCGAAAATCGTAAAGAAAGGAGTTGGATGAAATGCCAGAACCATCCGATAATAACATTGATTAGCCATGAAAAAGATGCCTGTTATCAGTACAGATCTGGAGCTAAACGGTGTTATTAGACGGATTACTGAGAAGTTCCACGATGTGTTCGTTCCCGAGTTCCTAGATAGTGCAGAAGAGGGATTGGAGTACCTCAAGTACGAACTTCCCGAAATGAGCATCGTCAACCTCTCGGATTTTAAAATCGATGCCAAAAAGATCTTAGATGACATTAAGGCGGATCCCTGGCTCCATTATGGCGGAATCATCGGTGTATACATTCGCAAAGACACCCAGAAAGCGGAAGAAATGGTCAAAAACTCAAACATCATCAGCCTGATTCCCCGATCCGAAATGGTGTGGGGGTTCTACCGGGTACTTAAAATCATCTATCAAAACCGACATTTTCTCTTCCATCGGGACCTACAACGGGATCTATTGAAAACGATTTCAGGAACCTTCACGATGGAAAACGATCCCTTTCAAATACGAACCTATATAAACCTTATTACCAATTACCTATTCAATCTAGGGTACCTGAGCCAGGAACGACGGGATCGACTCCATGTAGCTCTTTTCGAGCTTCTCATGAATGCCGTTGAGCACGGGAATTGTGAAATAACCTATGAGGAGAAGACCCGATGGCTAAACGAGGGAAAAGATAGCCTCGATCTAATTCGAGAAAAACTGAAGGATCCCCGGATTCGGGATAGGAAGGTTTACTTTTCCTATCGTATTGGAACCGATGCTTCCACCTTTACTATACAAGATGAAGGGAACGGATTCGATTGGCGAACACATCTTTCGGATACTAAATCCAAGCTGGAACTTCATGGACATGGGATCAAAATGACCCGTCTCTATGTAGAGAACCTCCGGTACAACGATAAAGGAAATGCGGTATCCTTCGATATTCGGCATCAAACAGGGAAGGGAGACGTTGTTCCTGGTCTCTTTGCAAACCGTCAGGAGGTGGTCTTTCAAGATGGGGAAACCGTTTTCACAGAGGGTGAAGAGAGCAACTATCTCTACTACATTGCCGAAGGAACCTTAAAGATTTATTCCAATGGGAAACATATCTCTACCCTGACCCCCGAAGACATTCTACTGGGGGAAATGTCCTTTCTTCTGAACAATCGTCGTTCCGCAACGGTAATTTCTGAAGGTCGTTCGGTGCTCTATAAAATCTCGAAGAATGAGTTCATGAATGTGGTGAAAGAAAAGCCTCACTACGGTATCCTCCTAGCCCGTCTCATTGCACAGCGATTGTCCAAACTGAACACCCACGTAGCAAATCTGAAAGGAAAGGCCATGTGAAGAGTTTGGAGAATCCCCAGATCTCTAACCCCATCCTACTGATCGATGATGACGACCTGTTTGTTGAATACATGAAAACCTTGCTGGAGGGATTCGGTTACACCCATACCGACATCGCCTTCACAGGGAAGGAAGGTCTTGGGAAAGCTGAACAGAGAGAATACTCTCTTGTTCTCTTGGACCTCATGTTGCCCGACATTTCTGGATTGTCGATCTTGGAAATCCTTCATAAGAAGGATCCGGATCTACCCATTGTAGTGATCACGGCAAAGGACAAAGTAGAAACAGCTGTGGAATGTATGAAACTAGGGGCCTTCGATTTCCTTACAAAACCTTTGCAGGAAGCTCGTCTTCTCCCTATCCTTCAGCATGCCCTAACGATTCGCACCCTCCGAGAAACAGTGAGTAGCCTTCAGTCTGGAGGAATGCTCTGGCAACTGCGGAATCCCGAAGCCTTCCGAGAAATCATCACCCAGAGTGAGTTGATGCGAGAAGTGTTTTCCTATGTGGAAGCCATCGCTCCTTCGGGTAAAGCTGTTCTCATTACTGGAGAGAGTGGAACTGGCAAGGAACTGATTGCCCGTACGTTGCACAAGCTTAGTGGTCGGAAAGGAAGGTTCATTTCAGTGAACATAGCTGGGCTGGATGATACTCTTTTTTCCGATACCCTCTTTGGTCATGTCAAAGGAGCTTACACGGGAGCCAACACGGATCGCAACGGATTAGTTCAAGAAGCAGCCCATGGAACATTATTTCTCGACGAAATTGGAGACATGGAACCTTCCTCTCAGGTAAAACTCCTTAGACTTCTACAGGAAGGCGAGTACTATCGTCTTGGTTCGGATACCCCTCTCCAATCTACCGCCAGAATTCTGGCGGCTACCAATACAGATTTGCACACAAAAGTACGAGAAGGCAAGTTCCGAGCTGACCTTTACTATCGATTAGTGGCACATCGGATCGAACTTCCGCCCCTACGGGACAGAAAGGAGGACATTCCCCTTCTGGCAGAGGCATTCATAGAACGTGCTGCTCAGGAACTTCAGAAACCAAAACCAAGTTTACCTGAGGAAGTGCTTGCTATCCTTTCAACGTACTCGTTCCCAGGCAACATCCGGGAGTTACAATCCCTCCTGTACGATGCGGTGAGTCGTACCGAAGGGACCACAATAAGTAAAAAACCCATCCTTTCCTACCTTCAGAATCAATCCCGATCTACCGCTGGTACACCCGAGCAGAAAAGTCTGAAACCTGCGGATAGTTCCACCCCTGTTCCTTTCCTATTCTCTTCCTTGAGCACCGATAGACGAATCCCTACCCTAAAAGAGGTAGAAGAAGCACTAGTGAGGCAAGCCCTGAACCTCACGGGAGGAAACCAGAGTGCTGCCGCCAAACTGTTGGGGATTTCTCAATCCACCCTAAGTCGATGGATCCATAGACTTGCAAAATGATGCAACTATTCATTATGCATAGAAAACTATGCAGTAAGCATAGATGGGATCCCTGTTTCTAAACGATTCGAAACAAGTATATATAGTTCTCATCCGAGACTCTTTGGTTATCTATATACAGGTAAATAAGTTAATGCAACAATACCATTATTCATATGTATTTTGTAAGTTGGCATTTTCTTTGCTTATATTTAGAAGAAGTTTAAATACAAAATGTAGGGTAGTTAAAAAAGTGTTTCCTGCCGCTCGGTTACGGCCGAGCGGCTTGGTTTTTATAAACCCTTCGTCTCTATTGTCAGATCCCTTGGAAATGGGTATAGTTAACGGTAAGGAAGAAAGGTTCAGGAGAAAAGATAGATGAAGGCTAAGACAGATTTTCCTAGTATAAACGAAACCCCTCCGGAAGGTCTCAAACCGGATGGGAAACCATACCGTGTGCTCATCGTAGACGACTCTCTTTTCGTTGCCAAACAATTAAGTCAGATCCTATCGTCTGCAGGTTTTGAAATTGCTGCCACTGCTTCCAACGGTGAAGAAGCGATAGAAAAATACAAAGAACTCCATGGCACTATAGATCTAGTAACGATGGATATCACCATGCCCAAAATGGATGGTATTACTGCACTGGAAAAAATCATGGAGTTCGACAAGCAAGCAGTGGTAGTGATGATCAGTGCTTTGGGCAAGAACGACCTGGTAAAAAAGTCGCTCCTCCTGGGAGCAAAAAACTATATCGTTAAACCCCTAGACCGGAAAAAAGTTTTGGAACGAGTAGTAATGGCTCTTAAAAAATAATTGATTGGGAGGTGCGGTATGGCAAAGAAAAGCGATGGAAGTCCTAAGAAGACGGGCAAGGCATCTTCAAACCCTACTCGTCCTTCCCTAGAACAACTACAGGAAGAAATTCGTGCGAAAGCACACGAGTTCTACCTGCGAAGGATTTCGTCGGGTGAACCAGGGGACGATCTGTCCGACTGGTTAAGAGCTGAAGCAGAAATCAAGCAAAAATACAATCTCTAGGACTACCTTGGTATCTGGTTCCTCCCCTATAGAACCCGGACCGCCCATGTTACTATCCGGGCAGAAAGGTTTACGAATTCCATTTTTCATACTTTTACTTAGGAAATCCATTCGCCTTTTTCTTACCATGCTTCTTATCCCGACGGTAGTGTTTTTCGTGTTGCGTATAATTCCTGGCGATCCAGCCCTGGTGGTTGCAGGTTTCGATGCACCTCCTGAGGTAGTGGAAAATCTTCGGGTAAAACTCGGAACGAATCGTCCTCCCCTCGTACAGTATGAAGAATGGATCCTTTCTGTCGCCCAACTAGAATTCGGAACAAGCCTCATTTCCAATGAACCAGTTCTGAAACTAATTCTGGAACGATTCCCCCTCACCCTCAGCCTTGCTGTGACAGGAATGCTCTGCGCCCTCCTCATCGCCATCCCATTAGGAGTGATGTCGGCTGTACGCAGATGGACCCTTTGGGATTATTGGGGAATGGTGTTCTCCCAGATTGGGATCTCCTTACCAAGTTTTTGGTTGGGAATTATCCTCCTATTGCTTTTTGCTGTGAAGTATCCCCTTTTCCCTCTGTTTGGAGGAGATTCTCTCTGGCACCTTGTACTTCCATCTGTAGCTCTGGGCATTAACCGCGGAGCCGTACTTCTCCGCCTGGTACGAACAGCTATGATTGAAGAGTTAGGAAAAGAGTACATCATCACGGCACGCTCAAAAGGCTTGCCAGAACTCGTCGTCCGATACCGGCATGCTCTACGAAATGCTTTGTTACCGGTGCTGACCATTGCGGGCATTCAATTCGGGTACTTATTGGGGGGAGCCATTATCCTTGAGCAAGTATTCTCGTTACCCGGATTGGGCAGGTTGATACTCTCAGCAGTGTTCCAGAGGGACTTTCCCGTTATTCAAGGAGGAACCTTGTTCATTGCTGCTGTATTTTCTCTGGTGAACTTTCTCGTGGATCTTCTGTACTCGCTGGTGAATCCAAGGATACGGGTAAGTTGATGGGAACAGAAGTACTCTTGGAAATCAAAGATCTATCCGTAGAGTTTACAGCCCACCAAAGAAAGATTCCCGCTGTTCGGGGGATCGATTTAACCATCCTTCCAGGGCAGTTCCATGCCTTGGTGGGAGAATCGGGAGCAGGGAAAACGGTCACCTCCCTCTCCATCCTCCGTCTTCTTCCTGCCAATGTTACGAGTCTACGAGGATCCATCAAGTTCAACGATCATGACCTCCTCCAGTTGTCAGAGGATGTAATGAGAAACTTGAGAGGCAGAGAGATCAGCATGATTTTTCAGGAGCCCGCTAAATACCTGAATCCTTCCTTAAAAGCGGGCGTTCAGGTTATGGAAGCGATTCGGTATCACATGGGATATTCGGAAAAAGCGGCTAGGGAACGGGTCTGCGAACTGTTCGAAAAGGTTGGGCTCTCAGATCCCGAATTGGCTATTGACCGGTATCCCCATGAGTTTTCTGTAGGAATGAAACAGAGGGTTATGATCGCCATGGCTATTTCCTGCAATCCTTCCCTCCTGATTGCTGACGAACCTACCACCTCTCTGGATGTGGGGGTGCAGCGACAGATTATCCATCTTTTGTTGGATCTGCAGCGATCTTCTAAAATGGCCATTCTCTACATCACCCATGATTTAGGAATCGTACGGTATGCAGCGGAAGTAATCTCCATCATGTACGCGGGAAAGATCATTGAATCTGCTCCAAAAGATTTGCTCTTTACCACTCCCCTACATCCTTATACCCGTCTCCTCCTTGCTTCGATCCCTTCACGGGAGAAACGCGGAACCCGACTACAGGGTATCCCAGGAACAGTTCCTAACCCTGAAGATATCCCCCAGGGATGTGCTTTTCATCCTCGATGTCCCCTGGCCCAACAGAAGTGCAAAGAGAATGTTCCACCCCTAGTCCGAATCGAAGCAGGACATCGGTGTGCTTGTTTCTTCCCGGGGAAAGAACTCAGGAGCTTTCCATGAAGCCTCTCCTTCGCGTGGAAAATCTTACCAAGATCTATCCAGGTTCAGGGATTATCAAACGGTACCCTGTAAAAGCTCTGGACAACATTAACTTCACGGTGGAAGAGGGAGAAATTTTCGGTCTGGTAGGGGAATCGGGATCGGGTAAAACTACCCTTGCCCGTTGTATCCTGTTCTTAGAACCCCCAACGTCTGGCAAGGTATACTATGGGAACCTCTGTCTCAACCATCTCTCCTGGCGCCATTGGAGGAAACTGAGAAGCCGAATGCAGATCATCTTTCAAGACCCTAACAGTGCATTGAATCCACGTCTTCCCATCCGCAGAAGTCTAGAAGAAGGACTCATTAATTTAGGGTACAGTAAGAAACAACGGAACGACACAATCCGTAAACTTC
The DNA here is from genome assembly GCA_026418195.1 of Spirochaetota bacterium. GTDB lineage: Bacteria > Spirochaetota > Spirochaetia > DTKZ01 > DTKZ01 > DTKZ01. Next base: position 7,325 of record JAOABU010000098.1, read on the forward strand.
TGGATCAAGTAGGGATTCCCTATAATCAGGTGGATTGGTATCCTCACGAGTTTTCAGGCGGTCAAAAACAGCGGATAATCATAGCTAGAGCCCTTTCGATGAATCCAAAGTTCATTGTACTGGATGAG
>JAOABU010000004.1 GCA_026418195.1 Spirochaetota bacterium
AGATCCCGAAGCTACTGCGCGGAAAGCAAGGGCCATTCTGCAAGCTGCGTATGCACCAGGGAATCCTTCTGCAGCGGATATGCAGGTAGCTCAGAAAGCGTACCTTTTACTTCGCGAAGCCGAAGAAGAATTGAAATCCGAAGCCGCAGCCGAACCTCTGGCCAATAGCAATAAATCAAAGGAATCGATCGACAAGGCAGACAAAATAAAAAACCTCGAACCGATTTCAGAAAACAGAAGGATTCAAGATTCTCAAATGATAGGGTACGCTCCCACAGGGAAACAGAGTTCCTGGTATGACTTTTGGCTCGAACGGGAAGAGTCGCAAAACCGCGGCCTACTATTTTCCATTTTAATCTAACTTGAATCCAACAACCGATTAAACCCAAGAAGTTTATGGTCGACCCTCCTTGACACCTTTGTTTTATTGATCAATAATTATGAAACAAATATTACACCTATCGCCGAACAGGGTTGGGAGACAAACAATAGGATGGTGTTGGAAAAGATCAAAGATGCATTGCCAAGCATGTCTCCCAACTTTCGTAAGATCGCATCCCATATCCTTGATCACGAAACGAGTGTTCCGTTCATCTCCATTCACGATCTATCCAGATCGTTACAGATCAGTACAGCAACCTTAGTCCGTTTTGCACAAAGCCTCGGATACAGGGGGTACCAGGGTTTCAAGCGAGACCTTCAGAACGAGATCCGACAAAGGCTACAACCGGACGATCGGGTGAGTCTCTCGAAATTGGGATCCCTTCCCGAGGATAAACGGCTCAGGAAACTGATCCAAAACGAACACAACAACCTTCGCAGGACCCTAAACAACCTCAAACTGGAAGATCTGGAACGGATGATCCAGCGGGTAAAGGGGGCTCGGCGAATCTTCGTTGCCGGATTCGGAATTACTCAGTATTTTGCTTGCGTTCTCTACGCAGCCTTTCTTGCTACCCAGGAAAAGGATGTGTATCTAGTGAGTGGGTCTATATCCAATTACTCTCAAATCTTAAAACGGTTTGGAGCCGAAGATGTCCTGTTCCTTCTGACCTTCCCACCGTATTCGGCCGAAGTGAACCACGTTGCCAGGGTAGTGAAGGATCAAAAGGGAACCTTGTACCTCTTCACAGATTCGGCGAACTGCCCCGTATATTCCGATGCAGATATCGTAGTGAAATGCGTCACCCATTCCCTTGTGATGACGAACTCCTTTGTTGGTCTCGTGTCCTTGATCCATGTATTCATGCACATGCTTCTCCTCTCATCAGAAGACAAAGGTAGGAATGTGCGGATAGGTTTCGAAATAGAAAAATTAGGCTACTCCATCCTCAGTACTAAGGAAGGACGATCATGATTTTCATCCAGCAGGCAACGGTCTATTCTCCGAGTCCTCGTGGGAAGATGGACCTCCTAATCGGAGGTGGAAAAATCCTTGCTATGGAAAAGAGGATAGACCCATCAGGTATTCCCGGCATCACCCAACGGATCGATGCCTCGGGTATGATCCTTATTCCAGGCTTCATTGACGGACACCAGCATTTTACCGGTGGCGGTGGAGAAGGGGGGTTCCAGACGAGGGTTCCGGAACTTACTGTTTCCATGAACTTTCGAAACGGTGTCACTACTGCGGTAGGTCTTCTAGGAACCGATTCTCTGACCCGATCCATCGAAAACTTATACGCGAAAACTCAAGCGTTCAATGCAGAAGGGTTGACCGCCTTTATGCTCACCGGTTCCTATTGGCACCCGTCACCTACCCTCACGGGATCGGTGGCACGCGACATCGTGTTCCTCCAACCTGTGATCGGGTTGAAATTGGCTCTAGCAGACTCCCGAGGCCCCCATCTAGAAGCAAAAGACCTCGCTTCCTTAGCTTCGGATGTGCAAGTCGCAGGACTGGTAGCCAATAAACCAGGAATTATTACCGTTCACACCGGAGTGAAGTCTCAAACACTAGACCTAATCTTCGAAATCATTGAACGGTTCGAAATTCGACCTAGTATTTTCGTGCCTACTCACGTGAATCGGAAGAGCGAAAAACTTACAACCCAAGCCTTCATGTTGGCAGAAAAAGGATGTGTGGTGGACGCCACCTGCCATGCGGAAGTCTCCTCTTCCACCGCATCCTGGATAAACGCTGCGGAGTTTGCCTGTAAAGCTAAGGACAACGGTTTGTTGGAACAGGTATCCTTCAGTAGTGATGCGGGCGGATCCATGCCCATTTGGAACCAGGACAGAAGCCGGATCATTGGAATGGGGGTCGGAACCCCATCTTCCCTTCTGTTCGAACTAGAACTCTTAGTGAACAAGAAAGGGTTTCCTCTCGAACAGGCTCTCCTACCTTTAACTACGACCCCCGCTAGGATCTACCGGCTTGACCAACGAAAAGGAATGGTCGAGGTTGGGAAGGATGCCGATCTGATCCTTCTGGATCCCTCCTCCTTCACCATCCGGGATGTGCTGTCCAACGGGGAATGGGTGGTAAAAAACGGTATCGTCGAAAAGAAAGGATACTTCGAACATGATTGAGGATGAAATCCTCTCCATTAAAGATTTATCCCTTAGTTTTCCTACCTACCATGGGTATACGCAGGTTCTGCATTCTGTTTCCTTTTCCGTGAAGAAGGGGGAGACCCTCGCCATTGTAGGGGAATCCGGTTCTGGAAAGACAGTCACCATGCGAAGGATCATCCAGCTTCTTCCCCATGTACGAACTGACTCTGGGCAGATCCTTCTAAGGAAACGGAATGGCCAGATCGTGGATATTACGAACCTCTCCCATAGAGAAGCGACCGAGATTCGTGGAACGGATCTCTCCATGATCTTCCAAGAACCGATGACTTCCTTAAATCCCGTATTCACCATTGGCGATCAGTTGCTGGAGGCAATTCTGGCGCATCAACAGATTCCCAGATCCGAAGCTATGAAAAAAGTGATGGAATTATTAGAACTGGTTCGTATACCAGACAGGGCTCGGCGGGTGAATGATTACCCCTTTCAGCTTTCCGGGGGAATGCGACAGCGAGTGATGATCGCCATGGCTCTTGCCTGTAACCCACAGATCCTAATCGCTGACGAACCGACCACAGCCCTTGATGTCACGATACAGGCGCAGATTCTAGCCCTCATTAAGAGTTTACAGGAGCGTCTCCATATCTCTGTTGTCTTCATTACCCATGACATGGGAGTAGTCGCTGAAATAGCCGATCGGGTTGTGGTGATGTATCAGGGGCGGGTTGTGGAAGAGAACGACGTGTATTCCCTGTTCTCCTTCCCTTCCCATCCGTATACCCGAGCCCTTCTGAAGGCGGTTCCCAAACTTGGATCCATGAAGGGACGAACGTTTCCCGCCACTCTCCCCGTATTAGAAATGTCAAAGGAACTGAATCGAAATCCGCTGGATGCTGATCCAGAAGAAAAGACAATTGATACCGCCGACTACTCGAAACCACCCCTCATCCAGGTTCGAAATCTGACCACCCATTTTGTAGCGGAGAAAACCTTCTTTGGCCGAACGACCCATGTTGTCAGGGCGGTACAGGATGTCAACTTTGAACTCTATGAAGGGGAAACTTTGGGAGTAGTAGGAGAATCAGGTTGCGGAAAATCCACGATTGGGTATTCACTCCTCAAGCTTGTACCCGCTGAAGGAAAGGTACTTTTCGATGGGCAAAACATCCTAGAATTACCTGAGACACAGTTACAAGCGTACAGGCGGAATATTCAGATCGTGTTCCAGGATCCCTACGCATCGTTGAACCCTCGGATGCGAATTGGGGATGCTATAGAAGAACCTCTCATCATCCACGGAATTGGAACCGCTGAGGAACGGAGAAAACGGGTAGATTACCTACTAGAATGCGTAGGGATTCCTTCAAGTCATCGTAACCGGTATCCCCATGAGTTCTCAGGAGGGCAGCGACAACGGATCGCCATTGCTAGGGCCCTCGCCACCCAACCCAAAGTCATCATCGCAGACGAAGCCGTCTCGTCCCTCGACGTGTCGATTCAAGCTACCGTACTCAATCTGATGCTGGAACTGCAGAAAGAGTTCAGATTGTCATACCTTTTCATTTCTCACAATATGGCCGTGATCGAACGGGTTAGTAACCGGGTTCTGGTCATGTATCTCGGACAGATAGTAGAGGCTGGTTCTCGTATGCAGGTGTTCGAGAACCCCCAGCATCCCTATACAAAGAAGCTCCTCTCTGCGATCCCGGTGCCGGACCCTAAAAGACGGTCGAACTTTGGAATGTTGAGCGGAGAGGTGCCAAGCACCATTCGACGAGTGGAAGACCCTATTCCCAAAGTCTCCTATTTCGAGGTGGAACCAGGACACTTCATAGCAAAGGAAGAGGAAGAAATTCCTCTTGGAGCGAAATAGGCCTCGGTGGATACCCTCCCAAAGGGAACACCGAGTGACTATAGAATTTTTTCGAGGAGGAGAACATGAAAACCAAACACTGGATGTTCGTACTGCTGGCGATCCTATTGATCTTTCCAGCATCCTTGTTCGCGCAGGGAAAGGACATCATCTACGCATCGGATTCCACCACCAATACGTTGGATCCGCACAATACGTCCGACACGTATTCGGGAGCGATCGAACGGGCTATCTGCCAGGGGCTATTAGGGTTTGACAAGAACCTCAATATCATTCCCCTATTGGCAGAATCCTATTCGTACAACGAAACCGCTACAGAGTACACCTTCAAGCTGCGCAAAGGAATCACCTTTCACGATGGAGCTCCCTTCAACGCACAAGCTGTGAAGGTGAACATCGACCGATTACGTACAGGCAAGTATGTACGAAGCAGTTTGATGGCTCCGGTGAAAGAGCTACAGATTATAGACGAGTACACAGTCAAGTTCATCCTGAAGGAACCCTTCGGCGCCTTCCTCAATGCGCTAGCGCATCCCGGTGCATTGATGCTGAGCCCTGCGGCACTGGAAAAGTACGGGGATGAGGTTCGAATCCATCCCGTAGGAACTGGCCCCTTTATCTTCAGCGAATGGGTATCGGGAAGTTACGTCTTGATCAAGAAAAACCCCAATTACTGGAGGGGAACAGTAAAAGTAGATTCCATCAAATTCGTGCCAGTTCCTGAAAACGGATCCCGGGTAGCCATGTTACGGGCAGGACAAGCTCACTACATCTATCCCATGCCCGCAGAACTGATAAAACTGGTAGAGAACGACCCCAAGATTGAAGTGATCAAACAACCTTCCATCATCGAGAGGTACCTGATTCTCAACACCAAGTCGAAACCTCTTTCCGATGAACGGGTTCGACAGGCTATCAACTACGCTTTGGACAAACAGGCCATCATCAATATTGCTTGGGGAGGAGCCGCTACTCCTGCCGATTCTATTTTCCCCTCTGCCCTGCCCTTCTATAAGAAGCAGGGACCCTGGCCCTACGATGTAGCAAAGGCAAAGGCCCTCATGAAGGAAGCGGGATACGAGAACGGATTCAAGGTTGTATTCCTTACCCCCAATGCTACCGCACGCTTGAGAGCGACTGAAATGGCCATGCAACAATTGAAGGCGATTGGAATCACCGGCGAGATTCAATCGATGGATGTAGCGAGTTTCTACGACAAGCTTAGCAAGAACAAGAAGGAAACAGTCGGCGAAACTCCCTTCATTGCTTTTGGAGGTTGGTCTTCCTCTACCGGAGATGCAGATTGGGCCACTCGACCCCTCCTGTCTACCGAGGCTTTTCCACCCAACATGTCCAACTATGGATTCTTCCAGGATCCGAACGTAGATAGGTTGATCAAAGCAGGCCTGACCAGTGCGGACCCCAAAATTCGGGCTAAAGCGTATGCGGAACTGCAAGACTACGTATGGCTAAAGGCTCCTTGGGGGTACCTCTTTGTGGATACTCTCATTGCGGCTAAGTCGAAGAACCTGAAGGGGATCTATCCGATGCCAGATGGCGCTTTCACGGTAGAAGAGGCAGAACTCGTACAGTAACCCATGCTTAAATACTTTCTTCGAAGATGTATTTCTATCATTCCGGTCCTGTTGGTGGTCTCCATCCTAGTATTCCTCTTCGTGCATCTTCTACCCGGGGATCCTGCCCGCATCGTAGCAGGCCCCGATGCGGATGAAGCGACCATCCAGAAAGTTCGGATCGAACTCGGACTGGACAAATCGCTCCCTGAACAGTACCTAACCTATATGGGTCGCCTGTTCAGGGGCGATCTCGGGAAAAGCCTGCGCAGCAAGCTACCAGTTGCGCAGGAAATTGCCCTACGATACCCCCCAACCCTATACCTGGCAGCGGCTAGTATGGCTTGGTCGATTCTATTTGGAGTTTTTTTCGGTGCCTATGCAGCGATGCACCGGGGAAAATGGCAGGATTACACGGCCATGGTCGTTGCAGTATCCGGCATCTCAATGCCCCAGTTCTGGTTGGGACTCCTTCTGATCCAGTTATTTGCCGTACATCTAGGTTGGTTTCCGGTAACAGGATTTACAGGGAAATGGAAGGAATTGGTTCTCCCTTCGCTAACCTTGGGGGCTACGGTTGCTGCTATCATTGCTCGGTTTACCCTATCTTCTTTCCTAGATGTGCTCCAAGAGGAGTATATAAACACCGCTCGAGCAAAGGGTCTAGTGGAACGGGTGGTGATGTGGAAACATGCGTTTCGAAACGCTCTCATACCCGTAGTCACCATGGTAGGGTTGCAGTTCGGGTTTCTCCTGGGTGGGTCCGTGGTAGTAGAAACAGTGTTTGCCTGGCCAGGGCTAGGAAGGTACATGATCGAATCGGTCAGCGTGCGGGATTACCCCGTATTGCAAGCTCTGCTGCTCCTGTACTCCTTCCAGTTCGTGGCGATCAACCTGATCGTAGACATGCTGTATGCGGTAATCAATCCGGAAATCAGGTATAAGTAGGATGACTCTATGGCAGACAAAACAGTAACTCCTTTTCTGATTTTCTGGCACAAGTTCAAGAGACAAAAATCAGCCCTCGTTGCAGGGATCTTCATCCTTCTTCTTGTACTGGCAGCTATCTTTGCTCCTGTCATTGCTCCATATGATCCCTATGCAACGGATTACAGTCTCGCTATGATGCCTCCTAGCAAGGAACATTGGGCAGGAACCGATGTATTCGGTCGGGATATCCTGAGCCGAATCCTTTATGGTGCTCGGATCTCGTTGGCGGTCGGTCTTTCATCCGTTGCGATTGGGGCGATCGTGGGAGTGACCCTAGGCCTTTTAAGTGGATTCTTTGGAGGTTTCCTCGATGAGCTGATCATGAGAACCTCCGATGTCCTTTTCGCGTTTCCCGGAATCCTTTTAGCCATCGCAGTAGTTGCCATTCTCGGTCCGGGCTTGGTGAATGTTATTTTCGCTGTAGCTATTTTTAGTATTCCTACCTTCGCTCGGATTGTACGAGGCAACACCCTCGCCATAAAGGAAAGCCTCTATGTGCGGGCGGCTCGAAGCATGGGTGCTTCCAACAGTCGAATCATGTTTGTCCATATCATGCCTGGCACCTTAGGAGGAGCCATCGTGTACTTCACTTTGAGGATCGGCACCTCGATCCTTACAGCCTCGTCCTTGAGTTTTCTCGGTCTAGGAGCTCAGCCCCCTACACCCGAATGGGGTGCCATGCTAGCAGAGAGTCGGGATTATATCGGAGTAGCGGATCACTTGACGATTTTTCCGGGTATTGCGATCTTCCTTACCGTATTAGCGTTCAACATCTTTGGGGATGGTCTTCGGGCTGCCTTCGATCCGAAGATACGGTAACTTCCCTCAAACAAAAAAGCGGATCAGGATTGATCTGATCCGCTTTTAGTTAGCAGGTTCCCCCTACCACCACCGTCCCTTCATGCAGGTCCCCATCATTCCCCCTCGAGGCCCATAGGCAAGCTGACTGAAATCGTAGTCTTTGCCACCCACGGTGAGTTTGGTTACCCGCAACACAGAGTACTCAGGTGCCATGGGAATGGGGAACGCGTACCCTTCCAGCTTCACGTACGCACCTTCCTTTAGACCTTCGATGAACCCCGCATACCTACCCAACATGGGAACATAGTAGGTTTTT
>JAOABU010000093.1 GCA_026418195.1 Spirochaetota bacterium
AGATGTGTATAAGAGACAGGGACACGGAGGCGTGACTCGGAAGGGAACGCAGGAGGAGATCGCTACACAGGTGATGGTGTACGACCGTCGCACCGTGGATCGATGTCTGAAGTTCGCGTTTGAACTCAAGAAGCGGAGAAATTCCGAACGAGAACCTTCCCGGTCCAAACCCATCCATCTGGTTCACAAACGGAACGTATTGATGAACTGTGGAGACCTCTGGTTCCGAGCCTTCGAAGAAATGGGTACGAAGTCGTATCCAGAGATTTCCCGGGAATACATGCATGTGGATGCGACTACCATGTGGTTCGTGAAGAACCCCGAATGGTTCGACGTGGTGGTTACCGAAAACCTCTTTGGCGATATTATTACTGATCTAGGTGCCATGATCCAGGGTGGAATGGGAATTGCGGCAGGCGGAAACATCAACCCGGAAGGTGTCTCCATGTTCGAGCCTATTGGTGGATCTGCACCCAAGTATACGGGAAAGAAGATGATCAACCCGTTAGCGGCAATCGAGGCTGGTCGGATGATGATCGACTTTCTCGGGGAGCAAAAGGCTGCCTCTGCCATCGAAAAAGCCGTAGCCCAAGTTTGCATGAAACTCAAGAGCCTTTCTGCTGGGAAAATGGGGTACAATACTGAAGAAGTAGGAGACTTGGTGGCCCAAGCGGTGTAGAGGATCTTTCTGAACCAATTCTTTGTGACACTGGTTCGCCTCCCCCGATGGAAGGGGGAGGCGTTTTTATTTCTATTCGATGACCCATTGACAGAATTAGTATGAACGTATATTATGACTTATGTCATAAGTCATAGGTATAGGAACGGAATGGACTTTCAATCATTGAACGTACTTCCTTTAAAACAACTCGTGGTGAATGAACTAGAAGGAAAAATCCTTTCCGGAAAGATTCCCAGCGGTTCCAAATTACCATCGGAAGCAGAACTGTCAAAGACTCTGGGAGTAGGAAGGCGAACGATCCGGGAGGCTCTTCATATCCTTCAAGCACGAGGGCTTGTGGAAATCCGGCAAGGGAAAGGAGCCTTTGTCATTCGCAATGATTTCGATACCTATCTTACTGCTCTTTCCGGTAATATTTCCAGTTATCTGAAGACGAATAAGGGGAAGATCGAACATGTCTTGGAGATACGGGAAATCTTTGAAATCCATGCTTTAAAAGCGATCATTGATAATCGAAACACGTTGGTCTTATCCCGCTTGCGGGATAACATACAGGTTCAAAAACAAGCCTTTGCTACCCAAGATTCGGCTTTATACCACAGGACGCATTTAGACTTTCACACTCTTCTAATCCAGAGTTTGGACAATCCCATCATCCTGATGGTGTACGAGCAAATCATGAAACTGATCGAAGACATCGTTCAATTCTATGCCCACGTGCCAGAACAGATGGAACGTTCTATCCAGGAACACGAGGACATTGTTGCATCCCTTGAAGCGGCAGATCTGTCTCAGAGTGTCCAGAAGATGATCACCCATCTTTCCCGGGCATACGAGAATTTCAAACGAAAAAAAAGCGAAGAGGAAGGTGCTTAATGGAGGCTTTTTCATTTCATTCCCCCCGGCAGGTATTCATCGGAAAGGGAGAAGTCGAACGGATCCCGGAGATCCTTCTCCGCGAATGTCCGAAGAGGGGTCGGATTCTTGTTCTGACGGACCAGGGAGTGGTTGCATCGGGCGGTCCCCAGCGGATCGTGAATCGGATCGCTACTGAAGGATTTACAGTGGAACTTGTAGATTCGGTTCCTCGAGAACCTTATTCCAAGGATGTGGACGAGCTATCGGCACAGTTGAGAGACAAGGGGTTCGAGTTCATCGTGGGAGTAGGGGGCGGGAGTGTCCTCGATACGGCGAAACTCCTTTCGATTCTTCTTTCCAAGAAAACGGAGACCGTGGGAACCCTTTTAGAAAAGGGAGTACCCGCACGGGGGATTCCCACCCTCATGGTGCCCACTACGGCAGGCACGGGTTCGGAGGCAACCCCGAATGCCATCGTTGCCTTGCGGGATAAGCAACTGAAAGTCGGGATCGTTAGTCCCTTCCTTGTGCCTTCCTATGTGGTGTTGGACCCGGATACGACCGTAGGATTGCCACCCGCCTTAACAGCGTCTACGGGACTAGACGCCCTTTGCCACCTCCTCGAGTGTTACATCTCGAAAAAGGCGAATCCATTTAGTGATCTATTGGCTTTAGAGGGAATGCGTTTGGTTTTTTCTTCTCTCCGGAAGGCCTTTACGGACGGCTCTGATCTTGAGGCTCGGTATACCATGCTCCTCGCTTCCTTCTATGGGGGGCTCTGTATCGCATCTTCTAGTACCACGGCGGTTCATGCTCTTTCGTACCCTCTAGGAGGCGCTTACCGGATTCCCCATGGGGTAGCGAATGCCATGCTTCTTGTCCCGGTCATGGAGTTCAATCGGGATTCCGTGGTAGAAAAATTAACCGAAGCGGCGGTTCGGATTGGCATCCGCCAAGGGCCGGGAGATTCGGACCTATCCGTTTCCTTTCTGCGTTCCCTATCGAACCTGGTTCAAGATCTGAAGATTCCTTCCCGGTTGGGTGAGTTTGGAATCCAGAAGACCGTAATTCCTGAGTTAACGGAACGGGCGTTACAGGTAACCCGTTTACTTTCCAACAACCCGAAGCTGATGGGCCGGGAAGAGATTCAATCCATCTATGAAAGGATTCTTTGATTCTATGTTTAGAATCGCGTTGACGCAACGTATCCATGAGGACGGAATGGCGATCCTGCAACGGGAGGCCGAGGTAACGGTACTGAATATACAGTCGCCTAAAATTCGAGCAGAGGACATCGCCTATCAGGACGGTTTGATTATCCGCATCGGAACTTTGGATCGGGAGACGATCCTCGATTCTCCTCATCTACGGGTGATTGGTCGAACAGGAGTAGGGTACGACAATATCGACCTGAAGACAGCTACGGAACGGGGAATCCCCAATCGATACCTTACCTCGATTCACCTATGGGATTCATGCACTGGAAGGAGGATTCAATCTCCTTCCAGCTTTGATCGGATTATTCGCTGTATCCGAGATCCTGAAGATGGCGGAGGCGGATAAGTCTTTGGGGGATGTGCAGATCAAGTCCTTCCAAATCAAGGGATTTGGATTTTCGTTGAGGGAGTTCAACAGTCAGTGGATCAATTTCCTCCGGTCTAGTTTGATTGGAACGGGAATTGGCATTCTTCCTGGTATCGGGAGCGGGGTATCGAACATCGTGGCGTACTCGGTAGCGAAGAATAGCTCGAAACATCCAGAGCGATTCGGAACAGGGATTATCGATGGGGTGGTGGCAAGCGAATCCGCTAACAACGCAACGATCGGAGGGGCTCTAGTACCTTTACTTACCTTAGGAATTCCGGGTGATACGGTTACTGCTATGCTTTTAGGAGGATTGATGATTCACGGGATTGCACCCGGACCGCTTCTATTCCAGAACAATGGTGACCTAGTATATTCCATCTTCGCCCTATTGATCGTCGCCAACATCGCAATGCTTGTGATCGAGTACTATGGGATTAAGCTCTTTGTGCGTCTACTGAAGATTCCTAAGTATTATCTACTACCTGCTATCTTGAGTTTGTGTGTGGTGGGAGCGTATGGGGTGAACAATCGAGTGTTCGATGTGGTTACGATCCTGATCTTCGGTACCCTTGGATACGTGCTGGAGAAGTATGAGTTTCCCCTCCCTCCGATCATTCTGGGGTTCATACTAGGGCCGATCGCGGAAACGAACTTGAGGCGAGGGTTGATGCACAGTGAAGGTAGCTTCCTTCCCTTCCTGACAAGTCCTATCTCGGCTACGTTTTTAGTGCTTGCCTTGCTATCTGCTCTCTCTTCGGTTCGTAAGAATCGGCTCCGAGGGAAAAGGAGACTGTCCGGATCCTGATGGGGTGGGTAGTAAGGAGATCAAAAATCGTGTACAGTAGGGCATTCCATACGAAAGAAGGAGAATGTTCATATGACCGATCGACCTTTATTAGGTTTCACCATCGGAGACCCTGCGGGGGCGGGTCCTGAAATCTGCATAAAGGCACTAAACAAACCTGAAATAACCCAGATCTGCCGTCCCATCCTCTATGGGGATGAAAAGGTTATTCGAAGAGCCATGAAGATTGTACCTCCCCGAATGGAACTGCTTCGGATTCCAAGCCCCGCAGATTATCAGGACGGATATATGAACCTTATTTCTCTCGACAATATGCCCGACGCGTGGGACTATGGGAAGGTACAGGCGGTATGCGGGAAAGCGGCCTTTGAGTTCATCGTTCGAGCAGTAGAGGACGCCAAGGCAAGAAAGATCGAAGGTGTTGTAACAGGCCCGATCAATAAAGAAGCGATGAATGCTGCGGGGATCCACTATTCAGGGATGACGGAAATTTTCGCGGATCTAACAGGCACCAAGGACTATGCCATGCTTCTCACCGGAGGCCCCCTGAAGGTGATTCACGTGAATACCCATGTCTCCATGAAAGAGGCCATCGAACGGATCAAAAAGGACCGAGTCCTACGGGTAATCAGGCTTGCACACCAGGCAATGCGAGAACTAGGAATCGAGAAACCCCGTATTGCAGTAGCGGGACTCAATGCCCATGCGGGTGAGAATGGGTTATTTGGGGACGAGGAGTTAAAGGAGGTGATTCCTGCCATCGAAGCAGCTCGGCAGGAGGGTATGGAAGTTACGGGCCCTGTACCACCGGACACCGTGTTCCTGAAAGCGGTGAACGGGATGTTTGACATCGTAGTTGCCATGTACCACGATCAGGGGCACATTCCCCTTAAACTGCTGGACTTCATGGGAGGCGTGAACGTGACAGTGGGAATCCCCATTCTCCGTACTTCGGTTGACCATGGAACGGTATTCGGTAAAGCAGGGAAAGGTACAGCTGACGAATCCAGCATGATCAAGGCGATCGAATTGGCGGTACAGTTCGCGAAGAACCGAAGGTAGATGTAAATAAAACGGCCCCCGGGGTAGCACACCCGCGGGAGCCGGGGGGAGAATAGGTTTCCTATGTAGAGTTACCGTTCTTTCACCAGACCGATGAGAAAGTCATTACCCGACCGATTGATCCGAATCATGAACTCTTTCTGGTTTGCATTGATTTCCCGGTAGAAATCCCCTACCGAGTTGATCTTCTTCCCATTGATTTCCCGGATTATATCTCCTGTCCGAAGGCCCGCAGAATCTGCAGGACTGTTAGAGGTTACATTGCCAATGATCACTTTGCCCACGTCGGAACCTAGATTCAAGTTCTTCCGGATCTGTTCCGTGAGTGCCACTGCCGAGAATCCTGGCCAGGCTTTTCGAGCTATTTTGTCTAGTTCGGATTCAGGTTTCCGGGCTTCCATTCGAACAGTCACCGTTCGGGTCTCGCCAAAACGGATCACTTGGAACTCGGTAGTCTTGCCCGGACTCAGGTTTCCCACCAGACGCACCAGATCGTTGGAATTTTTCACCTCACTGTTGCCTACCCGGACGATCAGGTCACCTGGTTGGATGCCTGCTTTGTCTGCCGGACTTCCGAGGAACACATCGAACACGAAGGCCCCCGTAGAGGTCTTGATCCCCATGCTATCCCGGAGTTCCTTGGAAGGATCGCCTGAGTTCACCCCTAACCAACCGTATTCTACAGATCCTTTGGTGATGATGTCCTCAATGACTTTCTTGGCGTTATTGATAGGTATGGCAAACCCCAATCCGATGCTTCCACCACTCTGGGAGGCGATCCACGTATTGATTCCGATTACCTGTCCATAGATGTTTGCCAAGGCGCCGCCGGAGTTTCCAGGGTTTATTGCGGCATCCGTTTGGATATAGTCGGTGAAACTTCCCACATCCATACCCGGTTTTGCCTTCCTTCCTACGGCAGACACAATCCCAAAGGTCACGGTAGACTCGAATCCGAGGGGGTTCCCTACGGCAATAGCGAAGTCACCCACCTGTACCTTATCCGAGTCCCCTAGTTCTGCTACAGGAATGGGTTCGGTAGTTTCAAAGGAAACTAAGGCCAGATCTTTTCGAGCGTCGGTACCTACAAGCTTGGCATCGAACTGCCTTCCGTCGTACAGGGTTACTTTGATCTCACTGGCGTTGCCTGCCACATGATTATTGGTCAAAATATACACGGTCTTTCCGTTTTTTCGAACGATCACCCCTGAACCCAGTCCTTGCTTGCGGAACTCCCGTTCCTGCGGTTGGGTTCGGGGTGTCCGACGATCCCGATCCTGAGGACCAAAGAAGAACTCAAAAGGATTCCCGAAGAAATCGAATACAGGTACGGGTTGTTTCACCACTTCCACCACATCGATCTCCACAACCACGGGAAGGACTTTTTGAGCTACCTTTCGCAAAGCGGTTTGATACGTTTCTAGAGTGCCTAACTCTGCCTTACTGAGAGGCGAAGGATCTGGAGTTTGAGTTTGGGCTTGGGGCTGTGGCTGCGCTTCTGCGGGTTGGGTAGCTGTGGGGCCACAGGAAAATAGGCTGAATACGAATAAAAAAAGAATCGAGGTTAGACTTCTTCTAAGAATTGGTAGATTCATAAGGCTCCCTCCTTGCGCGATTGTGTTAAGCATTTCTACTCTGTATTTATAATACTGCTTTTTTACAGGAACCTTTCCGCTTTATTACAGTTTTGTAACGTACTGCGGGGTAATGTATTATTCGCTCGGCAGGGCAGGAAGCCGTACCTCGAATAGAGCACCCTTCCCAGAAGGGTGGTTTGTAGCAGTAACGGTTCCCCGATGCGCTTCCACAATGGCTTTCACAAGACTCAAACCTAATCCCATACCCGGGATTTTTCGTGCTTGCTGACCTCGGTACAATCGTTTCCAAATGTGGGGAAGATCCTCAGGAGCAATTCCTTCTCCTTCGTCCCGCAGTCTAAGGATCAGTTGGGAGTCTTCTTTGAATACTTCCAGGTAGACGGTTGTATGGGAGAAAGAATACTTGATTGCGTTGTCCAGTAAGTTCCCCACTACTTGCCGAAGCCTGTTCGGGTCTGCTCTAAGTAGAAGAGGGGTCTCGGGTAAGGAAAGAGAAATCCCCACATGTTTTTCTTCTGCAAGGAAGGAATACAGATCTACCATGTCCTTTACCAGTTCCCCTAAGTCCACATCTTCCATCTGAAGAGGTAGGGCTCCGGCTTCCGCAGCGGAAATGTCAAGAATGGTGTTCATCATCTGCAACAATTTCTCCGATTCTTCGATTCCCTCCTCTAATGCGGTCTTCCATCGAACTGGATTCTCAGTCTGAAGAGCCAACTCAGCAGCCCCCCGAAATCGAGTTAGAGGAGTTTTCAGGTCGTGAGCGAGGGTATCGATCGTCTCCCGCATCCTGTGTACCAAAAGACTGATCCGATCCAACATGGTGTTAAAGAGGGTTACCAGATCCTGCAGTTCGTCCCTTCCCTTTGGAGGAGGTACCCGTTCTAAAAGGTCGCCGGTAAGAATAATGCCTTGCACTCGCTCGGTGAGACGTTGAATAGGGGCAAGGGCACGGGAGGTGAGAAAGGAACCGACGAAGAAACTGATCCCTGCCAAAGGAATTAGCAGGATTGAAAAAGTACGGATAAGCAGCAAAAGAGTTCGTCTCCGTACTTCTGTGGAAGTTCCTATATGGAGGAATAGTTCCCCTGTAATCGGGATTCCTCCCGCTATCAACCTATACGGTTGAGTAGCTGTTTTCAGGGTAATTAGCGCTTCTGGGTCCTGAGGGAGAGTCTGTTCAACGTTGAGGAAAAAGTCCCTCCATGCTTCGGGCCGAAGGAGGACGAGGGTTTTGTTCTTTCCATCGGAGAGGCGGAGAAAAAAGGGGGTTCCTTCCAGGAAGAGGTTTTCTGTTTGAATGCTTTTCAGAAACGCTTCTGTACCCTGTGTTTGGGATAGGGCCCAATATCCGAGAAGTTTATGCTGAAGGTACCCCACCTCCTGGTTGTAGAGGGTACGGTCGACAAGGAAAAACACCACGCTGAACAGGGTGAGGATGGTGCAGATGAAAAGGAAAGAAAATAACCATGCAATTCTTAGGTTTATTTTGCCCAGAGGAGACCACCATCGATGGGTTTTTGAGTTAATCTTTTCGGAGTACATACCCGATTCCCCGAATCGTATGTATCAACTTCGGAGAAAAATCTTTATCGATTTTTGCTCGAAGCCGGTGTACTAGCACATCTACCACGTTTGTTTGGGGATCGAAATCGTAGTTCCAAACGTGCTCCATGATTAGGGTCTTGGTAAGCACCTGCTCTGGATGCCTTAAAAAATACTCTAGTAACGCGTATTCCCGGGGCTGCAGGTCGATTCGGGAGTTCCCTCGCTTCACTTCCCGAGTGATAAGGTTCATCTCTAGATCCTCATAGCGGAGTATTGTGGATTGGGTGGAAGAAATGTTTGAACGACGTATAAGAGCCTGTAGTCGGGCCATTAATTCGGCAAATGAGAAGGGTTTCACCAAATAGTCATCCCCCCCTTTTTGGAGTCCAAGAACCCGATCATCCACTGAACGACGGGCGCTAAGGATCAGGATAGGTGTTTTATTTCCCTTTTGTCGTAGGGTCTCTACCATTTTCAAGCCATCCATACCTGGAAGCATAAGATCCACTACAGCGGCATCGTACAATTTTGTTTCGAAACGTATCAGACCTTCCTCACCTGTTTGTACCCTATCGACCGTGTACCCTGCTTCTTTTAATCCTTGCATGAGAAAGGAAGCGATTTTTTCATCGTCTTCCACCACTAGGATCCGCATACCTGTACTTTAGAAGATTCCCTTTCGAAGAGCAAGGCGAGGAAAGAACCACTATGCTCGAAGCCTCTTCCTTAATCGATTAAAATCATGGTACAGTACCAACCCATGAAAAGCTGGATAAGACAGGTATGCCTCGATTGGATAGAGAATCTCCCTCGAACCAAAGGAGGACATGCAGAAAGTGTATCCGAAAGATGGAAAGAGGGACCGGAGACTGTGCGTACCATGCTGACCCAAGCCCGAATCGTATATACCTTTCTACGCTGCTGTCCTGAAGATGCAATTTCCGTTGAATCCCTCGACCGACTGGTTCGTCTTTTCTGGGATGAAGCGGCAAAGGGTTGGATTCGGTCCTGTACTCTGGAGGGGGTTCCTTTGGACCGAACGATAGATACGTACGACCAGCCTTTTGGGTTATTAGCGTTAGCCGAGGCGTACCGTACCTGCCTGAATGGTAGGGCACTGAATCTCATAAGGAAAGGAACGGAGATCCAAACGGTATCTGCGGCTATTAAGGAACTAGCGTACGCTACCCTGGAAGGATTGGATCAATTTGCCAGGGACCGGTTCGGGGGCGGATACTGGGAACGAAGGAACGGTACAGTTCCCTCACCCCTTGTATTGTATCCTGAGTATCGAAGGCAGAATCCTCACATGCACCTTCTGGAAGCGTTCCTCGCTTGGGATGAGGTGGATCCCCAAGGCCCATGGATGGATCATGCCCAAGAAATTCTTCATTTATTCCGCACACGGTTCCGATCAACAGAGTCAGGCACCCTAGCCGAGTATTTCGATGATCGATGGAACTTGGCCCCGGAAGAAGCGGGTAGAATCCGTGAACCCGGACATCAGTACGAATGGGTATGGTTGTTGGATTGGTACGAGCAGCGTTCGGGAGACTCTTCGGTTCGAGCAGATGGGGAAGTCTTATATCGCTTTGCTCAGGGAAAAGGTACGGATCCTGTTGACGGGTTAGCCTACGCAATAGTGGAGGATACAGGATTAGTACGGGACGATCGAAAGCTACTGTGGCCACAGACAGAAATGGTCAAAGCTCACGTAGTTATGTACCGGTGGACGGGGGATATTCGGTATAAGAGGGCAGCGTTGGGTGCGTATCAAACCATCCAGGAACGCTTTATCCGGCCTCATCATTCTATTTTCTACAATCGACTGGATCGTTTGGGAGTCCCTGATCCTGCACCCGCTCTTACCCGACTTCTGTATCATCTGTATGGGGGGATGGAAATGGGAGAGTCCCTCTGTGACGGGGAGTGAAAGGAGGGGTCCATGACTGTACTAGTACACATCGTGGAAATCCTCTTTCCCCTGGTGGTAACAATCGCGGCTGGGTACGCTTTGGGGAAAGTTTTCGATCTTTCAGAGGACACCCTGGTACGGGTGCTGACGGATTTCGTAGCGCCCCTATTGATCTTCGTTTCCCTGTACAGGTCGAATCTTACCGGTGAATCGGTGCTTCGAATCGGTGGTGCCTCGTTTTTCGTGATTGGTTCGATTGGGCTTGTTGCCTATGCATGGGCTAGTGTATCGAAGCTGGACCGGAGAGCTTACCTACCTCCCATACTTTTCTACAATACGGGATTCCTTGGAATACCCCTCATGTACCTATGGGGGGGAACAGAAGCGTTGAATGTGATCGTTATCTATGACCAGATGCAGGGCATCGCGATTTTTACCCTAGGAATCTTCTTGGTAACCGGAGGGTTCTCCTCGAAAGGTATGTTGGATGTACTGAAATCTCCCCTCCTTTGGGGAATGGTCCTGGGATTCTTCTTTCGGTTTGCGGGAATAAAGATTCCAAACCTTCTGCTACATACGGCTGAGTTTGGGGGGGCGGGAATGGCAAGCCTAGCAGCCTTTTCCCTTGGCGTTGCATTGAGGAATCAACGAATCTCATTTGATCGACATCTTTGGGGCGGTCTCTTTTTGCGAGTTGTGGGAGGGTTCCTATTAGGTGTTCTCGGTGCCCGTTTCTTTGGATTAACCCATCAGGTGGGTATTGTATTTATTGTAGGATCAGCTCTCCCCTCTGCTGTGTTCTCCTATATCATCACTCATCGGTACGGTGCGGATGCTTCTTTCTCGGGAACGATGATCCTTGTGTCTACCCTGTTTGGGGTCGTGACTATTCCTCTTACCTTTTGGGCAGCGAACTTCTTCCTGTAAGTTAAAGGCTCAGCTGTATGTTTAATTTAAGAGGCAGGGAGGGCAAGCTTCTCTTTCCAGATAGGTTCTTCAAAGCCAAAAAGGAGTTCTCCATTCGGAAGCTCAAGCATAGGAAAGAGGAGATTTCGAAAGAAGGTTTTACCAACTTCCTTTTTAAACGCGATGCGCACTTCTGGAGGAAGCTCGTCTACGTACACGTATCGATAGGGAATCCCATGGGAGTCCAGGAACGCCATTCCAGCTTTACAGTGTTCGCAATCGGACAGAGCGTACAGGTAAACTCGAGGATCTCCTTTGACTGAACCTGATCGTTTAAAGTATTCGCGATGGATCATCCATTATTTCCTAATATATAATAATTACTATATTATAGTGCGCTGGATTCCTCAAGTTTGTCAAGTATAGATCTTATACGCTGAACCGTATGTGGAGAATGTCCCCATCCTGTACGATGTAATCTTTCCCCTCCAGTCGGAAAAGCCCCTTATCCTTCACCGCTTTTTCCGAGCCGAGTTCCAGAAGGTCTTTCACGGTGAAGCATTCAGCACGGATGAACCCCCGAGCCAAATCTGAATGGATGGTGCCGGCTGCTTCCAGCGCAGTTTCCCCTTTCCGGAGGGTCCATGCTCGCACTTCATCTTCTCCTACGGTGAAGAAACTAATGTACCCTAAGGCTTCATAGGCAGCTCGGGTAAGCCGGGATCGGGCAGATTCTCGGATTCCCATATCGGCCATGAAAGCTTCCCGCTCAGAAGGATCCAACTGAGCTAGCTCCATTTCAAACTTTCCTGCGAACTCGATTACGGGTGGAGGGGCGTTCTGAAATGCCTGAACTCCTGACTGAGGAGAGTGTGCTTTTTGGGTATCGTCCCTAGGGGCATCCCAAGCGTTCTTGGTCAAAGCTTGCAAAAGGTTTGGATCCTTGCCGTACCTAGTTTCATCCGAGTTCAATAGAATCAGAATGCTCTTAGCGGTGAGGAACTTGTATCCGGAGATAAGTTTGAGTTCCTCCGATGTAAGTTCGAGAGATCGTATAGGGATTCCCGCACCTAAGACCTCAACGATCCGTTCCATCAGCTTTTCTTCTGCAAGGGTCTGCGGAGTCTTTTTCCCTCGTTGGTGGTCCTGCCGGATCCGTTCTAGTCTTCGTTCCGCCACCACTTGATCGGCGAGAATCAACTCATCTAAGATGGTTTCTAGATCTTTCAATGGCTTGGGCGGGCCGTACAATCCTTCTATCGTAGCGTTGGAAAAATTTCGTACCACCAATGCAAGAGCGTCGGCTGTTTTTATCAAAGCCATCCCTTCGCCAGAGAAAAGCCCCCCTTTAGCCGCTCCCTGGTGGGCCCCCACAAAGTCAATGAACTCGATGGTAGCATGGATTGTTTTTCGAGGATTGTAGAGAGCGGATAGCTTCTCTACCCTCTCATCCGCTACAGGAACTATACCTACGTTTGGTTCTACTTTTCCGGTATCATAGTCTGCCGTTTCAGCTGACTGTCCGGTAAGAGCATTGAAAATGGTCGTTTTCCCAGCCTTTGGTAATCCGATAAGTCCAATATTCATGGGAGTAGTATGGGGAAAAAACGAGGATCGCGCAACCCATGCTAAAGTATCGGATGGGATCCTTCTAGGGGATTTAAACGGGAACCAACAGTATGGGGACGTCGGCCCTATGAACTACCCGTGAAGAAATACTTCCCGCCCAAAAAGCCTCTAGACCGATTTTCCGATGAGTCCCTAACACTAACAGACAGGAGCTCAAGGATTTTGCTGTTTTTAGTATCTCTTTGACAGGATCGCCCCTTCGTACAATGGTATGGATTGGCCTTTTAGCTACCTGTATCTGCTTTAGATGAGAGTCCAGATGTTCATGGATAGTGAGCGTTTCTAAATCCAATAAAGCGCGAGTGGTTCTAGGTAAGTGTAGACCTGAGGCAGCTTGGGGACCCTGTAAAGTGGGAACTGTGGGTACTACCGTAAGTAGGGTAAGGTTTGTTCCGCAGGTAGCCGAAAGTTGATGAGCGGCTTCAATCGCATTGTCATGTAGTGAACGGGTGTCCAACGCTACCAAGACCTCTTGAATGGTATGAAGGGGTTTACGAACAAGAAGTATCGGAATTGTGCCTCGATGGAGAATTTTCAGGGGAAGGGAGCCGAGTAATGCGTTCTTCAGAGACGCTTGTCCATGAGAGCAGAGAACGATCAACTGCGGTTTCAATTCTTCGATATGTTCCACGATGCCCGTCACAATATTCTGGAACCTTTCCTCGTGAATATGCACTTGGATCTTTACATGGCTCCCTTGCATTTCTTTGGATAGGAACGTGGTTAGCGTCTCGAAATACTGCTCTGCTTCCTCACGGTTATGAATATGAGGTTCCCCATGTACCTCGTGTGGGGGATCATCTTCAAGGCCATGGAATAGGATCAACTCTGACTGGAAACAGCGGGCTATATGAATAGCTAAAGGAAGGGCAGCTTCCGCAAGTTTTGATCCATCTAAAGGTACAAGGATCCTTCCAAACATTCGATCAATCTCCCCAGAGAATGGATATCATTAGGTAGATGTTTAGCACTATGATGATGGAGGTAACAAGGTACGCAACAATCCGTGTGATGGATCGATTGGACAGGGGCCCCATGAGGGATTTGTCGCTGGTAAAGGAAACTAAGGGCAGAATGGCAAAGGGTAGACCGAAACTCAAGAGGACCTGACTAATCACTAGCGTTCGGGTAGGATCAAAGCCTAGAGCAATAATCAGAATGGAAGGTAGCATGGTGACTAATCGGCGAATCCATATGGGTATATCGAACTGCATGAATCCGCTCATGATTACTTGCCCTGCCATAGTTCCTACAGAAGCGGAAGAAAGGCCTGAAAACAAAAGGGAGATAGCGAAAATCCAACTGGACGCCTTTCCCAAGAGAGGTTCAAGGGTGCGGTATGCTTCCTCAAGGGTACCGACCTCAACGAATCCTGTAGCATGGAAGGTCGCAGCAGACATGATAAGCATAGCTCCATTGACAATACTGGCGATTCCCATGGCTACCACTACATCGATCATCTCATATCGAAATAATCTTTTTAGCAAGTTAGTATCCCGTACGATGATTCTTCCCTGCATTAGTGCGGAATGAAGAAAAATGGCGTGGGGCATCACAGTAGCACCTAAGATTCCTACCGCATGGAGTATGCTTTCTGAGCCTTTGAATCCTGGTGTCAACATGTGTCGCAATACCTCGTTCCAGTGAGGTTTCCCGAGCCCTAGTTCTATCAGATAACAAAGAGCAATTACCGATACAAGTCCTGTGATCACCGCTTCTAACGATCGAAATCCATACCGTTCGAGAGCAAGAATCAAAAAAGTGGTTCCCCCCGTAACGATAGCAGCAAGACCCATCGGCATTCCAAAGAGCAGGTTGAATCCAACCGCAGCTCCAAGAAACTCGGCTAGGTCGGTAGCCATAGCAACTAATTCCATGATGACCCAGAGGGAGAACACAAACTTTTTGGAATACCGAATCCGACAATGTTCTGCCAGATTTTTTCCCGTAGCGATTCCTAGTTTAGCCGAAAGTGACTGAATAAGCATAGCCATCAGATTACTGACTAGGATCACCCATAGTAGGGTGTACCCAAAGCGGGATCCGCTGGAAATATTGGTGGCAAAATTCCCTGGGTCCACATAGGCAACACTGGCAATAAAGGCAGGTCCCATAAAGGGAAGAACCCGTTTCAGGAATCCTTTCTTCGAATTGCCTTCTAGTATTTCCTTCGCTTTGTCGGTCGTGTTGCGGTCTCTGGACATGGATGAATCTTTTTAATTTTTCCGAATGGAAAAGGCTAGACAATCGTACAGTACCCTGCCACCTTGGTAGGTAGTAGAATTCCGTTTCACGATCCGCCAAACATCATTCTGATAAAACCCTACTGAATCGATTCGTTCGGGTATAGAAGGTGAACTTTCCACTGTTTGTAAGAGACTCTGGTTCTGAGTGAGAGCAATGGGTTTGAGGCCAGGGCCTGTGAGAATCGAAACTGGTTCGATGATGAGGCGTGACAAATCCCCCACTGCTTGGATAGGGGGGTGCTGTTTAGCCTGAAGCCGAATCATTCTTGCCCGAGCATCGGGTCCGGAAGTAGCCTTACTCTCCGAAATCAGGTCGAGGAGATAATTCCGTACATCGTTGAGCTCTGTTATGGAAGAGAGTTTGTCCGTAAAACTGGAAGATTTTAAAGTTTTAGCTAGAATGGATATCTCCCGCAAGTAATGGTTTCGCTGGTTAGATGGGACAAGATACATGTTGATAAGGTACACGGGTTGACCATCGGGAGCTCCATAATCAATCCCCCGGGGACTCCATCCAATCACGCAAACCAAGTCCTCCTCGAAATCGACCCGGGCATGGGGGCAAGCCCACCCTTTCCCAATGGCAGTATTCATCGCTTGTTCTCGAGCCATGACAATCCCCACAATGTCCGTACCGGTAGGGATTTGAGGAAACGCTTCAATGATATGGGCTAGGAATTGCAGGGCGTGAGTCTTGTCGTGTTCCGGCAATTCGAACAGTCGGCCTTCTTGTAGAGCATCCAGGATACTATCCATCATGAAACTCCTTCATACTTTCGAACGAACCAACTTTTCACCAGGTGAGTCAGTAGAGCATACGTCAGCAAGAAGCAGGCTATCCATACCCAGTACCCTGGAGGTAGGGGGACAAAACCAAGAGTAGGAGCGAAGGGAGAGTTGGGGAGCCAGATCCCAATCCCCATTATAAAGAGAGTCATTAGGAACATCGAAGGGGACGATCTGCTCTGGATGAAAGGGATCTTTCGTGTTCGTATGATATGCACGATCAACGTTTGCGTGAGTAAGGATTCTACGAACCAACCCGTTTGAAAGAGGTGCTCCAGATGAAAACGTTGCTCTATCGATAGGATAGGAGAAAGGTACTGTTTTGCGTCAAAGACAAACCACATTAAGCCAAACGTGGCGTAATCGAAGATGGAAGAAATAGGGCCAATGTAGATCATGAACCGTTTGATGTTCTGAATGTTCCACGTGATCGGTTTTGCAATCTGTTCCTCGTCCACACGGTCCATCGGAATACTGGTTTGAGATAGATCATAGAGTAAGTTGTTGGTAAGGATCTGTATCGGCTTCATGGGGAGGAACGGGAATAAGTAACTAGCTCCTAGCACACTGAACATGTTCCCAAAATTAGAGCTAGCTCCCATCCGGATGTATTTGATGATGTTGGTGAAGATTTTACGACCTTCTAGGATGCCTTCTTCTAATACTAATAGATTTTTCTCTAACAGTACGATGTCTGCTGCTTCCTTTGCTACGTCTACGGCGGAATCTACGGAAATACCCACATCCGCTGCTTTCAAAGCCGGTGCATCATTGATTCCATCCCCTAAATACCCTACCACGTTCCCCTGAGCCCTCAATTCGTTCACAATCTGTTCTTTCTGTAAGGGAGTCAATTTCACGAACACGTTACATTCTTTAACGGTTTTGGAAAATTGCTCTTCATTCATAGAGGAAAGTTGCCAACCTGTAATTGGGGTAGTAAAGGGGATTCCAACGTCTCGACACACCTTGACGGTAACTCGCTCGTTATCTCCGGTTAGGACTTTAATGGAAACCCCTGCCCGATGGAGAAGTTTGATGGCTTCCAAAGCGGAATCTTTGGGAGGATCCATAAAGGCGATGTATCCCAATAGGATAAGTTGAGATTCATCCTGAACGGAAAAACCCTTTTTCTCTATGGGGAACTCACGGTAAGCAATCCCAAGCACCCGAAATCCTTCTTCGTTCAACTTCTGAACTTCCTCGAACAGATCTACTTGGATCATGTCTATTAGCGGATATATTTCATCCTCGATTTGATAATGGGTGCAACAGCTATAGATCTCTTCCACAGCCCCTTTACAGATGAGTACGTTGTTTCCTTTATACTCCACCACCACGGACATTCGGCGTCGTTGAAAATCGAAGGGTAGTTCATCCACTAATCTACATTCTTCTACATCTAGATCCGCATGCTCTATTACCGCTCGATCGAGAAGATTCTTCAACCCTGTTTGAAAAAAGCTATTCAAGTATGCATAGTTTAAGACTTCTTCGCTAGGGTTTCCGGTAATGTCCACATGATGCTCTAAAATTACCCTATCCTGCGTCAAGGTTCCTGTTTTATCCGTACAGAGAATATTGATGGCACCTAAGTTTTGAATCGAAGGTAGTTTCTTTACGATCACCTTTTTCTTTGCCATGGTTAGGGCACCCTTGGCCAGATTAACGGTTAAAATCATGGGAAGCATTTCTGGAGTGAGCCCTACCGCAACCGATAAAGCAAAGAGAAGAGCTTCTAGCCATCTGCCTTTGGTGAGTCCTACGATAAGGAAAACAGAAAAGACGAGAACCAGCATGGTTCGGATCATTAGATAGGTGAAGGATCGTATCCCTCGCTCAAAACTTGTTTCGTCTCGTTGTTCTATCAGTTTCTGGGATAAAGCACCGAATAAGGTATGCTTACCTGTATGAATCACCACAGCTCGTGCGGTTCCACTAGTGACACTGGTTCCCCAAAAACATGCATTGGGTAGTTGAAGAGCAGAGTAGAATTCACTGTAATTAAAGGAGGCAGATTTTTCCACGGGTAGTGATTCTCCCGTTAAAGCCGATTCAGTGACAAAAAAGTCCTTGGCAGCAATTAACCGTACATCTGCAGGGATGATAGATCCGGCTTGTAGGAGCACTATATCTCCGGGAACGATTTCTGCCATTCGAACTTCAGTTTCATTCCCATTCCGTAAAACGTAGGTTCGAGATTGGACCCTTTTCCCTAGAGCTTCTACTTCTCGACTGGAACGGGTATCGAGAATATAGGAAAGACCTACACTAAGGAAAATCATTCCTGCTACCAGGACTGAAGACTTGATTTCTCCAATGAGAAAGGAAATCCCTGCGATGACTAGCAGTTGGATTACCAGCGGACTTTTAATCCGTTCAAATATGTCGGCCCAAAACCCCAATTTTCGTGTGGAAGGAACTTCGTTTTTTCCTACTTCGGCTAATCGTTTGGAAGCTTCCTTTTCTGATAATCCTAAGGGCGAAGTGTTTAATTCTGACCACAAAGTGTGGATGGGGCAGGTACACAAACGAATGAATCGTTGTTCGTCTTGAGAGATACTCTTACGTGAGGAGCGTGCTGCCATGGATCCCCTCTCACTAAAGACGACAAACTGTATGCTAAATCGGAGTTTGCTGTCAATGATAGAAATCTCGTGAAGGGATACTACAGCTTCAAACTATTGGACCTATAGAGTGAGAAAAAAGAAGTTGCGCATTTTGATAGCATACTATATTCTATATTCTGTTAGTAAAACACTGGGAGTAGAACTCTTTCTATCTTCCAGTATCGTAAGGGTTAAGAATGGATCGTTGATCCATTTCTATACAAATAAAGCAATTAAAGGAGTAGGTATGAAAAAACAGGTTTGTGGGATACTTATGCTCCTCCTAGTGCTTCCTCTGTTCCTCTTCGCTTCGGGAGGGAAGGAAGGAGCAGCCACCCTGAAGGACTACAAGATTGGTATCATGACAGGAACTGTAGTCCAGAACGAGGAAGAGTTCCGCAAAGCGGAATCGATTCAGAAAACCTTTGGGGCTGATAGGATCGTCATCGCCACCTATCCCGCTAGATTTATGCAGGAACAGGAAACGACCATCTCTAACATGATGGCTATGGCAAGCGACCCGAAAGTGAAAGGAATCGTTTTTGTGCAAGCGGTGCCCGGTGCAGCCGCAGCAATTGATCGGGTTCGGCAGGTTCGACCCGACATGTTTTTCGTGCTCGGAGTACCTGGAGAAGATCCTGACATGATCGCGGGTAAAGGGGATATCGTTCTTCAAACGAATGACCTTGCTAGAGGAGAACAGATTGCCCAACAAGCGAAGAAATTAGGTGCGAAAACCCTGGTCCATTATTCCTTCCCCCGCCACATGTCCTACGAGATGTTATCCGCTCGAAGAACCCTTATGAAGGAAGCAGCAGCTAAACTCGGGCTCCGTTTTGTGGAACAGGATGCACCGGATCCTACGGGTGATGCGGGTGTACCGGGTACCCAACAGTTCATCATGGAGGATGTTCCCCGGAAGGTTGCTCAGTTTGGGCCCGATACCGCTTTTTTTGGGACCAACTGCGCGATGCAGGAACCCATGATTCGGCAGGTAGTAGCGAATAAAGCGATCTATCCCGTCCAATGCTGTCCATCTCCCTTCCATGCTCTTCCTAACGCGCTAGGAATCGCGGTTCCTCCAGAGAAAAAAGCGGATGTGGCCTGGATTCTGAGCGAGGAAAAGGCAAAGATCACTTCATCGGGTATGTCTGGTCGCGTCTCTACCTGGCCAACCCCTGTGAATATGATGTACATGGAAGCAGGTGTTCGGTATGCGATGGAGTATATTGAAGGGAAGACCAAGGGTAAGGTAGACAAGGCAAAATTGATTTCTATTATGGAAAGCATTGCAGGAGGAAAGGTAGAACTGACAGAGTACACCAGCCGGAAATCCGGAAAAACTTATCCGAACTATTTCCTGTATCTTTCTGAGTTCTACAATTTCTAATTCCTAATTCACCGGCGCAGTTCGGTAAAGCAGGACCTTTCGTAAAGGTCCTGCTTTTTGCGTCTATATTCCTTGGGGAAAGGAGATTCTGTGGATAGAAACAGATCGTCTGTCTTGGAAATGAAGAACATTTCGAAAGAGTTCTATGGAAACAAAGTCTTGAAAGGGATCAACCTTTTGGTGCGGGAAGGGGAAATTCACGGAATCGTAGGGGAGAATGGAGCTGGAAAGAGCACGCTCATGAACATCCTGTTCGGGATGTCGGTCATTCACTCTACCGGTGGATTCGAAGGAAGCATAGAGTTCCTGGGTAAACCTGTTACGATTTCCAGCCCCTTCGATGCGATGGCGCTGGGAATAGGCATGGTCCATCAGGAGTTCATGCTGATTCCGGGATATTCTGTCACCGAAAATATCAAACTCAACCGGGAAATCACGAAGGATAACTTCCTTTCGAACATATTCGGTCCTGGGCTTCGAACCTTGAACTGGGAATCGATGGGGCAGGATGCAAAAAGAGCCCTATCCAAATTAGAGATGGATATAGATGAGTGGGCAAAGATTGCAGGACTACCCGTTGGGCATATGCAGTTTGTAGAGATCGCTCGGGAACTGGACAAGCAAAATATCAAACTTCTCGTCTTCGATGAGCCAACCGCAGTGCTTACGGAATCGGAAGCGGATAGGCTTCTTTCTACCCTGAGGAAACTGGCAGAAACAGGAATTGCAATTCTATTCATCACTCATCGACTTCATGAAATCATGGAAGTCTGTGAAAGGATTACCGTCCTTCGGGATGGAGTTCAGGTGGCTACCAAGTCTAAATCCGAAACTACTATCGAGGAATTGGCCCGGTTGATGGTAGGTCATACGATCGAGTCCGTAGGAAAACGAGCGGTCAACCTATCGGAACGGAAAACAATCCTTAGGGTCCGGGACTTGCGGGTACGTATGCCGGGCGAAACCGTACAGAAGGTGGACCTGGATATCAAGGAAGGGGAGATCTTCGGCATTGGAGGATTGGCGGGACAGGGTAAGATCGGAATCGCCAATGGGATCATGGGATTGTACGACAGCTCGGGTTCTGTGGAGTTTGACGGCGATTCCATTCCACTGAACAATCCCCGCGAGGTTTTGAAAAGGGGCTTAGCATTCCTATCTGAAGATAGAAGAGGAGTAGGGCTTTTACTGGATATGAGTGTGGAGATGAACATTGTTGCTCCCGCGGTAGAGATCCATCACAAATTCTTGAAGGATTTTGGCATTTTCTCTTTTCTCGACCGGACCCAGATCCGCGCCTTTGCTCAGGAAATGATTCAGAGGCTTGATATTCGTTGTTTGGGTCCGGACCAGCCGGTGAAACGGTTGTCGGGGGGGAATCAGCAGAAAGTGTGTATTGCGAAGGCGTTGGCATTGGAGCCCAAGCTTCTCTTTGTTTCAGAGCCCACTCGGGGGATAGACATCGGTGCAAAGAAGAGAGTGTTGGATACTCTGGTAGAGTTGAACCAGAAGACAGGTATGACCATTGTGTTGACCTCCAGCGAATTGGCAGAATTACGATCCATCTGTGATCGGATTGCCATCATCAGTGAAGGTCGAGTGATGGGAATACTGGCTCCCGATGCGGAGGATGCACAATTCGGCTTACTAATGGCAGGGGAATATGCAGTACGATAACAAGAAGTCGCAAACAACTACTATACTCAATTCTATCCTAAAGAAGATCCACTCGTTCGGAATTCCTAGAATCATCATCATTCTCTTTCTACTTAGCCTTTGGATTTCTGCTGCCTTTCTATCCATTCCCTTTCCTGCGCTCCTATCGGATACCTTCGTTCGGTTGGGGATGAATACAGTTCTTACCCTTTCCATGCTTCCTTCGATTCTGGTGGGTACGAGCCTTTTCTTTGGATTGCCATTGGGAATCATCTGTGGGCTTCTGGGGGGAGTGATGAGCATCGAATTGAACTTGAAAGGATTGACCGCTTTCTTTGCTGCGATTGGTTTTTCCATCCCCCTGGCCATCCTGGTAGGGTATGGGTATGGGATCCTGTTGAATAGAGTGAAGGGCTCAGAGATGACTGTAGGAACGTATGTAGGGTTTGCCTTTGTCTCTTTAATGTCTTTTGGATGGGTTACCTTACCATTCAAAAACCCAGAGATGGCTTGGGCCATCGGGAAAGGTATTCGCGTTACCGTATCTTTGGAAGGACGATTCAGCAATGTTCTGAACAAACTATGGGCTTTCGAGATCTTCGGTATCAAGATTCCCACAGGAGCGCTTGTTTTCTTAGGGATATTATGCCTGGTCATGAGCCTTTTCTTGCGCACTCGCACAGGGCTCGCGATGCAGGAATGTGGGATGAATCCCAAGTTTGCCAAGGCTTCAGGAATCGATGTGGATCGAATGAGAATCCTGGGTACCATCATTTCCACGATTCTCGGGGCTATAGGGATCCTCACCTATGCGCAGGGATTTGGATTCCTTCAATTGTACGAAGCTCCTATGTACATGGGGTTCATCGCAGCGGCTGCAATCCTGATCGGTGGGGCAACGCTGAAAACAGCCAAGATCAGTCATGTGATCATTGGAACCTTTCTCTTCCAGGGGATTCTGGTCGTGGCCCTTCCCGTAGCCAATACGGTAGCTACCCTAGGGAGCCTCGCAGAAATATCTAGGATCATTGTTTCCAATGGAATCATCCTTTATGCACTAGCCCAGAGAGGAGGCAATGAATGAACCAGGTACGACGTTTCCTTACCAACAATGCAGTGAGTATCCTCTTTGTGGTAATTGGGGTATTGGGATTGAGGGTATCTGGACTCTCCCTACCTTTCTTTCTGGAAGATATCGTGAACAGGTTGGCTCGAAATAGTTTCATGGTTCTTTCCCTCATTATTCCCGTGTTGGCCGGGTTAGGGTTAAACTTTGCCATCGTATTGGGAGCTATGGCGGGTCAGGCAGCCATCATAGTGGTTACCCATTGGAAAATTCCAGGCGTCGGGGGGATTCTTCTTTCGATTTTACTGGCTTTTCCCCTGGCAGTGGTGCTGGGCATTCTGACGGGTCGTCTGTTGAATCGTGCTCGGGGAAAAGAGATGATCACTACCCTTATTCTGGGTTTCTTTTCCAACGGGATCTACCAGTTAGTATTTCTATTGCTCGTGGGAAGTGTGATTCCCATGAAGAACGATGTGCTGGTACTGTCCAGCGGGGTGGGATTGCGGACATCCATTGATTTGACCGGAGGGTTAAAGAACGGACTGGACGATCTGCTCAGGATGCCTTTTCCTCTCTGTGCCGCTGTTACCGGTGTGATCTTACTAGGGGTATATTTGGTAAAATTCTTCCGAAAAGATTCCATACGTCTAAGCAAACTGCTAGGGATAGGGGTGATAGCTGTATTCCTTATTGGATGGGGGCTGTATCAGGTGTACACTCGGTCCATGTTCAATTTTGTTCGGGTACCGGTGGGAACCTTTATCATTGTGCTGGGACTCTGCATCTTCATCCTGTTCTTCACCCGCACCAAACTGGGACAAGATATGCGCACGGTAGGACAGGATCGCCACATTGCAGAAGTTGCCGGGATTGATTCCGATCGAATTAGGATCATTGCCATGGTCATGTCCACCGTGCTCGCCTTCATCGGGAAGCTCATTTGTCTCTAGAACACAGGTACATTTAGTACCTATGGCAGTCAAGAGCAAGACGGGATGTTCGCTATCGCTGCCTTATTG
>JAOABU010000119.1 GCA_026418195.1 Spirochaetota bacterium
GTTACAGGTGGTACAAGGTCCTTCTGGATACAAGTAATGAAGGCTTGGATCTCCGAGACGTAACTCTCCGTGTATCGCTCCAAGAAGAAGAACAGAGGGAGATCCTCACAGACTGCTTTCGATGTAGCCAAACGAGCTGTGTTAGGCCGGTCGTTTTCCGTTAGGATCATTCCTTCGGATCCAAGGATTTCCACTCGCTGATCATACCCGAATACTGCTTTGCGGCAGTTGTCGATAGAGCCGATCGTGCCATCCCTAAATTTAAGGGTCACTAGAGCTGTATCCACGTCTCCCACTTTTCCGATTTCTGGATCTACCATCACTCCAGCGAGGGTATAGACTTCCTCTACTTCTTGTCCGGTGAGGTATCGAGCCATGTCGAAATCATGGATCATCATATCCAGGAACAATCCACCCGACACCTTCACATAATCGATCGGAGGAGGTGCCGGGTCCCGACTAATGATTCGAAGAGAGTACAATTTCCCCAATTTCCCTTCCTCTACCGCTTGTCGGACTCTCCTGAAGTTATGGTCAAACCTGCGATTAAAGCCAATCTGCAGCTTCACGTTGGCCTTTTCCACCTTGCTGAGAGCTCTATCGATCCGGCCTAGATCGAAATCGATCGGTTTTTCACAGAAGATATGCTTTCCTACCTCCGCCGCCTGCTCAATCAACGTAGCATGCGTATCGGTACTTGAGCAGATCAAAACAGCCTCGATCGATCGATCCTCTAGGATTTTACGGGGATCCTCGTACGCTTTGGGAATCCCTAGGGCAGCCGCACAGTCCTCGGCTGCCTTCTTCACCACATCAGATACTGCCACTACTTCCGCTTCCGGAATCCTTCGGACAATGTTCTGTGCATGGAGCCGACCAATGCGGCCGGCCCCGATCACACCGATTCTAACCTTTCCTCCCATATGGATCTCCTATAATTTATGGAAGGGCCCTACATGGGGCAATTCATACACACTCTTCCATCCTGGGCTAAAAGGCTCTTTCAGGAACGGTTCTAGTTCCTTCGGATCCCGGAGAGTTACCTTATCCACCGGAGGTACGGTACCCGCAGGGAACACCTCTAGAATCTGTTCAACCAGAAGAGTTAGATATTTTAAAATCGCTACAATAGGACGCTTCGCTTTTTCTGGTTTGGACAAACTCGGTTTTCCCACCACACCCTGCGGCGTAGCGAACCGTTCGATCGCAAAATGCCCCTCCCCTTCGCTCCATCGATGAGGCCTTCGGAAGGGTTCTACGGAGGTATCGAAGTGCCCTTCCGGTAAGAACTGGATCCCCTCCGCGTCCTCTACCACGCTCATGTCGATCATTTCTTTGAACAAAAGTAGAGCCACTGAAGTTTCACTCTCATCCGCATGAATGAAGTTCGTCTCTAGGTTGTTCGGCCGGTTCACAGGGAAGAAGAACTCCCGTACTGCCCTGTGCCAATCAAGAGCCTGGAAAATACCGGGCAATTGAAACCGTTTCATGAACTCCTGGACTGCGGACTCCAACATCCAAAGGTGTCCATGGTTGTTCACCATGATGATCTTGCGATACCCATCGTTCCATAGACCAAGCATCGTGTAGATAAGGGTTTCTTCCACCACTTCCTTTGGCATGATTATTGTACCAGGCATTCCCATGTGATGGTACGGATGACCACCATAGTTAAGGGGCGGAAAGGCAAGGTTTACCTCATAGCCTTTCTTGGCTGTGTAGCGGCGCACCCCTTCCAGGATCTGAGTTACCATGAAGGTGTCGAGACCGGAATTAGCGTGCATTCCATGATTCTCCGTACATCCAATGGGAACGAACACAATGTCGTTTTTCTTCCGTTTCTCGATGCATTTCACTCGCGGGGTATTTTGGATGTAGCAACCCGCCTTTCCCAATTCAGAGGGAGAAGGAATCTCGTACTCGGCTAGTACTTTGTCTAGTTCCTTTTCTGTCATGTCCCAAACTTGCTTCTTCAGTCTACCAACGGAATTATCCTCAAACACAATGGCGGGATGTTCCGTGGTGATCCATTTTTTTTCTGCCATTTGATTCTCCTTCGTTTCTTCTTACATGATGCAGGTGATCTTCGTTTCTTTGCGGTCGGTTTGAAGTTTAATGATATGCTCCGGAACTTGCTCCAGAGTGATTTCCTTTGTAATCATAGGAGTCATATCCATTCCGGAAGCCATGCACTCAATCACCCGAGGAAAGTTCCCATGTCCAGAATGCCCTTGAGAACCCACAATTCGAGCCCTGCGGACTTGGAACACCTCACCCGTAACCGGGATTTTTGCATCCGCTCGGGCAACGATCACTACCGTTGCGTTCAACGCCCGGCCATACCAGATAGCCTCCTCGATTTCGGGCCATACAACGGTAGGTAACCCTGTAGCTTCTAGATACAGATTGGCACCCATCCCATTGGTGTATTCAAGCACTTTCTGGGCAAAGCTTTCCTTTTTAGGATTGATGATGTAATCTACACCGAGTTTCTTAGCCACTGCTGCCCTTCCCTCTTCCGGTTCCGATAGGATCACCCGAGCAGCTCCCTGTTTTTTCAGTATAGCGCATGCGGCAAGGCCTACTGGGCCTCCTCCAAGAATTGCCACTGAGTCGCCCGGTCGGATCCCGCCACCCCGTTCGATCACTGCATTGTAAGCTACCGAAGTCGGTTCACAGAGACTTCCCGCTTTGAACAGTTCCTTCCCGGAGTACCGTTTCTTCAAGGGTTCCAGATTCCAAAGCAGTTTGGCATCCAGCACGATATACTTGGCAAATGCACCGTCGATGTTAAACCCGATTTCGTCCAGCCGTTCACAGTGGTTGGGGTACCCATCCGCACAGGGTCTGCATCGACCGCACCATACCATCTCCTCGGCACAGACCGCTTCTCCACCCTTAAAGGGTTTGTTGGTGTATTTATCGAAGGCTCCCTCTCCCGCTTCCACTACTACACCCGAAAGCTCATGTCCCAGTGTGCAGGGAAATCCCGTGAGCCCTGGATACCAGATGTATCCCTGCTCGTCTGCCTGTGCCATATGAACATCGCTTCCACAGATTCCACAAGCCTTTACCTCGATCAGCACCTGACCCAGACCAGGTTTAGGAATGGGAACTTCTTCGATTTTCAGTTTCGGATTTCGCCAAACCTTGCTTCCGAGGTAGGTTTGTTTCCTCTCGATATCCTTCGGTCCTAGCTTGAATCCAGGCCGAGGATCCCAATCGGCATACAACCGAACCGCTTTCATAGTACCGCTTGCCATACATGCCTCCCTCAATGATATTTGAAAACGTTTACACTAAATGCTGCCCACTTTTCTCTAACAGATTCCTGCTTCCTCAAGCACTTTTTCGTCTAACGAGGTTGGGTTCCAGGATAAGTCGCTGTCTTGGAAAAGATCCTGTATCTTCCATCCCTATCCTCTTTAAAAGAATTTCTACAGCGTATCGACCCATCTCGTATTTCGGTTGAGCGATGGTAGTGAGACTTATTTCAGGAAAGGAAGCAAAAGGGATATCATCGAACCCCACTACCGCGAGGTCATCGGGAATTGCCAATCCGATTTCCTTGGCCCCTTGGATGATCCCTATCGCCAATAGATCGTTCTCACCAAATACACCCTTCGGTTTCACCCCCTCTAACACCATTTTTTTTATGAATCGAGACCCTGTCTCCCGTTTAAAGTCTCCGAATCGCACGTATCGTTCATCCACTGGTTGATGATAATCCTTCAAGGCCTGTTTGTACCCTTCGAGTCTTTCCTGTAGAGTATGCGAGTCCTCCTCAGATCCGATGAATGCTACGGGGGTTTTTCCTGTTCGAATTAAAAGCTCTGTAGCTAAATAACCTCCCTTCACATTATCTATGGTTACGTAACTTTCATGGGCTGAAACAGCCGTCGTACTTACGTATACGACTGGAACAGACCGAAGAAACCTCTGTAATGTTTCCGTTGTTTCAGATACAGGAGCAATGATGAGTCCATCTACCCTCTTACTGGTCAATAATTCGATGTAGCGTAATTCCCGATCCCTTTCCCAATTCGTATTACAGAGGAACACACTGAACCCTGCTTCTTGAGCAGCATCCTCCACTCCCCGGGCAACCTCTGGGTAGAATGGGTTTGTGATATCAGGAATAACCAACCCGATGGAATGAGTCTGTTTCTTTACAAGACCTCTGGCAATTGCATTGGGCCGGTAATTCAGACGATGCGCTTCTTCTAGGATACGCTTCCGAGTCTCAGGCTTAACCCCATGTTTATTGTTAAGCGCTCTAGAAACCGTAGCATAGGAGACTTTCACGATCCGAGCGATATCTTTGATCGTTGCATCCATTGGCAGAATTATAGTAAACGTTTGCAAAATACGCAAGCCCTTTTTTTGCTTCTTCGGTAGGTTAGGCCCCTTGCTTGTAAACGTTTTCAACGATATAATGAACTATCATCAACTTCGGAGGTGCTGTATGATTCCAACCCAAAGATTCGCCTTGAATAGGATCCTTGCTCCTCGACTAGGGTTGCAAGAGTTCATGGATGTTGCCCAAGATCTGGGAATCTCTAAGATAGAGCTTCGAAACGATTTACCTGGTATAGGGATCATCGATTCTTATACACCGAAAGAGGTAAGAACCTTCTGTAACGAAAGAGGGGTATCCATCATCTCTATCAATGCGATCCAAAAGTTCAATCTTGGCCCTATGCGGAAAACAGCCCTAGAGGAACTGAAACGGTTGATAGACTTAGCCAAAGAGATTGATTGCTCCGCGTTAGTGCTTTGTCCAAACAACGATCCTACCGATTCACGCAAACCAGCGCAGATTCGGAAAGAAACCATAGAAGCCCTCCATAGCATGGGACCCTTATTCCAATCCGCCAATATTATAGGCTTGGTAGAGCCCTTGGGATTTCAAATCTCCTCCCTCAGTTCCGCCCAAGAAGCTCTGGACATGATCCGTTCCAGTGAGTTTTTCTGCTACAGGGTACTTCTCGATACCTTCCATCATTACCTGGGGCCTGACACCCTGGAAGACCTTGGAACCGGCATTCCACCTAAAGAGATTGGTCTAGTTCACATTTCCGGAGTTGAGGATCCTATACTAAAAGAAAACCTACGGGATGAACACCGTGTATTCCCGACTCCTACGGATCGCCTGAACAGTAAAGCGCAGGTTCAGCGTCTCGTTGAGAAAGGCTATACGGGGAACGTATCCTTTGAACCCTTCTCGAGTCGAGTACAAACCCTCCCGCTAGAAACCTTGAAACAAAAGATTCGGGAAAGCATCCAGTACCTGATTCGATAGGAAAAGTGAACGTGTAAAGGGTTCGAACAGCCCATTAGGTTGTTCGGGGCAAGTCTAGTTCTATTGGGTCTTCTTTTAATGGGACCACTCCCCATTCCAAAGCATCAATCTCCGATTGGGCAATTTTTTCCAAAGGAAGCTCCATGTAACGGCCCTTGGCTTCGAGGGCTACCGTGCCATCGGACAGGAGGATTTCCCCCGAACCCTCGAAGAATCGGCCTTTCCGGTTGGTAATTCGGCCAATAGCCGTCAATGTCTGGCCTAAAGGGATCGGCTTACGGTACTTTACAGTTAGTTCCACCGTCACTCCCCAAACAGCTACAATGCCTTGAGGATTCACCGCACGGCCAATCACTTCATCTAACACAGAAGCAGCAATCCCCCCATGGAGGCGTCCAGGATACCCCTGGTGTTCCTCTCGGGGGGTAAATAGGGCAGCTACTTCCCCTGTGTCTAAATTGTAGAAGGCTGTTTTCAACCCAAAGGCATTCTTCAACCCACACACGAAACACATCCTAGAGTTGGGCTGCTTACTGGTAATTGCGTGTTTCATGGTTTGCTCTACTTCATGAAAGCGAATGCCACATCCAGCCCTGCAGTTACGATGCATACCATGCTCATCAATTTAATTAAAATATTTAAGCTTGGCCCTGCCGTGTCCTTAAAAGGATCCCCCACCGTATCACCTACCACCGCAGCTTTATGTGCGGGGGAACCTTTCCCACCGAAGTTCCCTTCTTCGATATACTTCTTAGCGTTGTCCCAGGCACCGCCTGCATTTGCCATGAAAACAGCAAGAACGAATCCGGTAGCGATGGCTCCAATCAGGAGGCCCATGACTCCCGCAACTCCTAAAACTAACCCCGTTAGGACAGGAACGATAATCGCAAGCAGGGAAGGTAACATCATCGCCTTCTGGGCTCCTTTCGTAGATATCGAAACACACCGAGCATAATCCGGTTCCGCCCTACCTTCCAGGATCCCGCTAATCTCACGAAACTGCCTCCGCACTTCGTCCACCATCCGTCCTGCCGCTTTGCCTACCGCATTCATACTCAATCCACAAAACAAGAACGCCATCATGGATCCAATTAAACACCCCGCGATCACGATAGGACTCATCAGGTGCACATGGAAATAATTCATAAAATCCACAAATGAAGCTTTTTCGAATGGGATGGCCAGTCCATTTGCGAAAGTAAGCACCGTGACTCCCATTCTCATCAATCCAACCTGTAACTCTTCTATATAAGAAGCTAACAAAGCTAGCGCAGTGAGTGCTGCAGAACCAATGGCAAATCCTTTCCCAGTCGCAGCCGTTGTATTCCCCAGCGCATCCAGTGCATCGGTTCTCTTCCGGACTTCAGGATCCAACTCGGACATCTGTGCATTCCCCCCCGCGTTGTCTGCGATGGGACCATACGCATCGGTAGCTAATGTAATCCCCAGCGTTGAAAGCATCCCGACCGCTGCGATTCCAATTCCATAGAGTCCTTGATTCAGATTAGCGATATCAAAATTGGAAGCGAACAAGAATGCGAATACTGTACCAATTACGATGGAAAGAACAGGGATCGAAGTGGAAAACATCCCCAGCCCAAGTCCCGTGATCAGAACCGTAGCTGCGCCCGTCTCTGCGCTTTTGGCGATCTTTAAAGTCGGTTGAAAGGAGGAAGAAGTGAAATATTCGGTTGCCTTTCCAATAACAATCCCTGCTAACAGGCCAGACAGGATGGAAAACCAAATGCCTAGAGGAAGATTCAGGTATTGAACCACGAAGTAGGATGCGATCACGATAAATAGGGAACTGATATGGATCCCTCTTCCAAGAGCACCGATTAAATCCTTCTGTGTAGCGTCTTCCTTAGTTCGAACAAAGAAGATTCCAACGATGGATAACAGTGTTCCAACCGCAGCGATAATCATCGGAGCGATGACAGCATTGAACTGCAAGGTTCCTTTCCCTAAGAAGGCTGTGGAGCCGATCGCTGCGGTAGCCAGAATTGAGCCCGCATAGGATTCGTATAGATCGGCCCCCATGCCGGCCACATCTCCTACGTTATCTCCCACATTATCGGCAATGACCGCAGGGTTTCTAGGATCGTCTTCCGGAATACCCTTCTCTACTTTTCCCACCAAATCAGCCCCCACATCCGCAGCTTTTGTAAAGATGCCCCCTCCCACACGAGCAAAAAGAGCCTGGGTGGATGCCCCCATTCCGAAAGTGATCATGGTAGTGGTAATGATGACAAGATTATGGCTATTGTCTCCTATAGGATAGAAATAACGCAAGATTAGAAACCAAAGGGAGATATCTAGGAGTGCAAGGCCCACAACCACCAATCCCATTACAGCCCCGCTTCGGAAAGCAATGGTGAGAGCGCTATTGAGGGATTTCCGCGCAGCATTGGCTGTCCTTGCAGAAGCGTAGGTTGCTGTCTTCATCCCAAAATACCCTGATAGCCCCGAGAAGAATCCGCCGGTTAAAAACGCAATGGGTACCCAGGGATTCTGCACTTTGAGGACAAAGGCCATGAAAGAAAGAAGAAGTACCAGACACAGGAATACAATGGTAACTACCTTGTACTGTTGCTTTAAATAGGCCATCGCTCCTTTTCGGACGTAGAGAGCGATCTGTTTCATCCTGTCGGTACCTTCGTCCTCCTTAAGCATTTGTCGATAGAAGATCCACGCAAATAAAAGGGCACAGATAGAAGCGAAAGGTGTAATCCAGAATAATCGTGAACCCATTGGAACCTCCTGAAGTCTACACGGATTCCGCTCCGATTCTATAGGGGAGTGGATATTGTGAAAAATCGTACAGGAAATGGAGTTGGTTTGTCAAAGGGCTATCCCTCTCTTGTTCATTTGCGGATACCGTTCCCTAAAAAGACGCCCCGGTTCCGTTCGATGGGTCCGGGGCAACGAGGATATTTTTTAGCCTAATCTTCGTAAATCGGGTGCAGATAGAATGGGAGGTTAACCTAGAGGGTTCCCTTTTCTAAGGTATACCGGGCTTTACGCCAATCGAACCGTTCCTGCCAATCAGGATACCTGTACCGACCGATATCCTGATCGTCTGGATACACGAATAAAGCTCCTGGTTTCAGGATCACTGTTTTCATCTTGGGATCGTTCTGTTTTACGGTAGCTTCCAATTGATCCGGTTCCATGTATGTACATCCCCAATTCTCGTAATGGTCAGGGATCAAGACTTTCGTGTTCAAGGCCTTACCAATCCTGTATGCATCGAAGGGGGTAAGTTTGTCGTTGGCTCCTGCGGGATTATGTCCCATGTTCAGGATGGTTACATCTACCTTGTTTCTCTGTCCCACACCAAAGAACCCATTGTCGTACGTGCCATCCCCTAGGAACGCGAAGTTCCCTGCCTCGGTATTGAAGATGAAGGACACCGCTGCATCCGCCATAGTGAAGTTATTCTTCATTCCCTTGGGTAGACCCACGGTGGTTTTCACCGCATTCATGTCGAAGTTTTCCTCCACCACCACTTCCATACTTTTGAAGGATAGTTTGTCTCCCGGTTTCACTTCGATGATCCGGTTCTCTGGCACCCCCCATCCTTTCAAGACCCCCACTGTCATCTTCGGGCCAATGAACTTCGCCTGGGTAGTTTTCAATAGAGCCTTCACTGTATAGATGTCACAATGATCTGCATGGTGATGGGTGATGAAGAGAGCATCCATTCGGTTGAACTTCCAGATATCAATCACTTGAGGATTCAACCGTATCCAATGAAGACGATCCGCTCCCGTACTTTGACAATCGCCGCTGTTTTCATACCGGGTCACCATGGATGGACCAGCGTAGTTGTCGATTAGGAATAACTCGGATGGTGTCTTCATCCCCCAGGATGGTCCCCCGAACCACCAGAGGTACGCCTTCCCCTTCGGTACTTGAGACTCTTCCATCTGTTGATTGATGTAGGTTCCCCACGGAGGGAAACATTCTTCCAGCCAATCTTCCCTTGTTATTTCACGATTGGAAAGCATGTAGGTTGCTTCCAAAATTCCCCACTCATCCCGTTTTTTCATATTCATTGCAAAACTCCTATTCTCGTATAGTTCAGGTCCCCGAAACACCAGGGAATGTAACAGATTCATGAAAGGTATACTCAGTAGTGTCTGTGGGAGGCGCAAAGAAACAAATCACCTTCAACTCATAAGGACCAGTGTTTCTAAGCATATGAATCGACTGTTTGGGAAATACCGCGATGGAGCCCTCCCGCAAGGGAAAGACCTTTCCATCCAAAAGGACCTCCCCTTCTCCTCGAATCACGTAGATCACTTCTTCACTGTTCTGATGTGAGTGAGCCGGGGTAACGATTGCGCCTTTCGCCAACCGAACCATGTTCACTGAACAGTGTATTGTCCCCGTACTATCGGGACGTACTAACCAACGCAACTTTCTTCCGGGGAGATCCTTCTCTTCCGCCTCATCCTCATGAAATACCCATTTCCCTTTCATTCGATTCTCCTCGGATTCAAGTTGGTGGTACCGTAATGGTGACGATGGTTGCGGGTCGATCCGTACCGTTCTCAACCTGGTGAGGTTCTCCAGCCGGGATGTGGATCGCGTCTCCCTTTGAAAGATGGGCAACTACGGCCTTTCCCTGTTTCACCGTAAGCACTCCATCCAACAGGTACAGGATGTGATCGGAAGATTCATGTACTTCCTCCTCCATCCCACAATGGGCTCCAAACGTGGTAATATGCACATCTACCTTGGTACAACCATTGGAGGGATCGAACAATTTTTCAGCAAACACCTTCGCATCATGTCCTGGAGGAACATAAGTTCCTCGCTCCCCTTTGCGAACCACCCTCATTTCGATCCCCCCTTTTGTTCCCTATGTTCCGCCTCCGTTTTCTTTTGCTGATAGACGGGTAGGAAATCGTAGGTAAGATAGAACTCTGTCCGAAAGGCTCCCCAGGCCATTTTTTCGATCGTTCGATTCACAGGACGAACCAATTCTGGCGGTACCTCCAACGTCACTACCTGCCCTATTCCCATCAGAACCTGCCATGATACGATCTTTGTTCCCTCTGGAGGAAAGTTCTTCCAGAACCCTTGGCTGTACAGGATCTCATCGATTTGATCGAGATTTTTCGTTTGATCATGTTTCAAAAAAATCGTGATTCGAACTGTTCCTTCTGCCATTTCTTTCTCCTATCGAAATTTAGAATGTTCCCTTCATCAAGGTTTCACCACTACCTTGATAGCTCCATCCTTCCGATGGACGAACGTGTCTAGGGCCTCTTCATACTTTTCCAGCGGGAAGGTGTGAGAAACTACCTTGTCTCCTTTCAGGATTCCAGCGGCAAACATGTTCAATACTCGGTCAGAAACGTTGGGATTTGCCCGGGATCCTGTTAAAGTGATCTCATTCATCACAATGGAGGTGATGGGAGGGAGCAAGACCTTACTATCTTCGTAGAACCCAATAAGGTTGATCTTTCCTCCCTTTCGCACCGCCGCAAGGCACTCCTTCAAAGCTACTGAAGCACCCGAGCATTCCTGGATTTCATCCACTCCCTTTCCCCCAGTAATCTCCAGGATCCGTTTAACGGGATCTTCCTTTTCAAAGTCGATCAGTACATCCGCTCCAATCTCTCCCGCTACCTTCAATCGGTGCTTGCGGCCCACCATGATCACCGTCTTTGCTCCCATGCCTTTCATGATCTGCATGGCACAAAGACCGATCGGTCCCGGGCCCCACACAGCCACCGTGCCTCCTGGAGTCACTCCAATCATTTCAATTCCATGCAACGCTACTCCTGCTGTATCCAGGAGGCTCGCATGCTCGAAACTTAGATTGTCAGGAATCTTTCGCAGGGCTTTCGTAGAATATACGTTGTACTCACAATTAGCCCCTGGCACTGTGAACCCGTAATGCCGATGTCCTTTTTCTTCTTTCCCATAGTTCAGACAGAGGGTATACCGTCCTTTGAGACAATTTTCGCAAGCTCCGCATCCCTTATGAGCTTCACCTGCTACCCGGTCTCCCACTTTGAACTCTGTCACATTCGATCCTAGAGCTACCACCTCCCCAGCCCATTCGTGCCCCAACGTAAAGGGGAATCTAGGAGGCCAACCTTTTTTCGCATGATGCCCGAAAATAATCTCTGGGTCTGTTCCACAAATGGCTACTGCTCGAATTCGACACAGCACTTCATCCGGACCTGGTGTCGGAACTGGCACTTCCCGGATTTCTAGTTTGTTGAACGCCACTAACTGACAAGCTTTCATTGTCTTTGGAATCATTCTTTCCTCCTAAACCTTTGATCCAGCCTTCTCCAGCTGTTTACTTACCGCAATATTCGCCAATACTGTAAGGATAATGAGAGATCCGATAATAGCGTTTCGCCAAACGCTAGGTACCCCCAACAAGTTCATCCCATTTTCAACTACCGTCATGATCACTGCCCCGACAAGGGTTCCAAACACTCCCCCCTGCCCACCCGTAGCTCGGGTACCCCCCATGTACACAGTCGCAAGAGATGGTAGGAGGATGTTTTTACCAATATCCGCTTGACAGGCATTGATCCTTGCCACTAGCACAATCCCTGCCAGAGCTGAAAGAAATCCACTAATACCAAAAGCTAAAAGAATTGCTTTTCCTGTATCGATACCGGACATTCGTGCTGCGTCTCGATTCGCACCTGTAGCATAGAACATCCTTCCAATGGTAGTTTTCCTTAGGATGAACCATCCCAAGAACACGACAACCATCATCACTACAATGGGCATCGATATGTGCCCGAACAGATACCCATTTCCAATGAACCGAAAGTCTGCATCGAAATTGTAAATCACGTACCCTTTTAGAATGACATAGGCAAACCCAAACAACGCCCACTGGAGTCCATAGGTAGAGATGAACGAAGGAAGCCCAATTTTTGTGACTAACACCCCATTTAAAAGCCCTAATGAAGTTCCCACGATCAAAGCGACTGCGAAGGAAAGTAAAAAATGGAAATTAGCTTTTACCATGATCACTGCAACTACCGCTGTAATAGTTAGGATCGATCCGACTGACAAATCGGGTCCACAGGTAATGACCGTAACGGTCAACCCTACCCCTAGGATTGCCATAATGGAAGCGTTCGTAATGATTAGGCTGATGTTTCGAGCTGTGAAGAACACAGGAGATACGAAACCCATAGCGATACAAATGAGAAGGAGTGCAAAAACACGTCCTACCCCAGAAACAGTATTGGGGTCCATCGTTGAAAGCATCGATTTCTTGTTCATCATGGCTTGTTCTTTCCCTCTTTCTTTGTTGACCGCATGGAGAGTCCTACCTGAATCACAATGGCTATGATAAGAATCGTACCGATGAGTGCAGGTTGAAGGATGGAAGGGGTACGAATTACGTTCAACCCATTTCGAACTACCGTGATCAACAGCACCCCTAATGCAGTTCCTGCTACCCCTCCCTTCCCCTTCTGGAAACTAGTGCCACCGAGAATGGTCGCT
The DNA here is from genome assembly GCA_026418195.1 of Spirochaetota bacterium. GTDB lineage: Bacteria > Spirochaetota > Spirochaetia > DTKZ01 > DTKZ01 > DTKZ01. The sequence goes on from JAOABU010000119.1 coordinate 12,800, forward strand.
GCAATGGCATCAAACTCCCATCCTACCCCCACGATGGGATCGGCTGCTTCTAAACGAGAAGCCAACAGGACCCCGGCAAATCCAGTTACCCCACCGGCAAAGGTATACAAGAACCACTTCCAAAATCGAGTATTCACGCCGGAAAGGCGAGTTCCCGATTCATTTCCACCAATGGCAACGATGTACCTTCCAAAGGGTGTCTTATGGAAGACTAACAGGATAAGGAGAAACGCCCCTACACCAATCAGGGCTGCCATGGGGAGGTATCCAATCCGGCTTCCAAAGAAAATGAAGGAACTATTCTTCGTCAGGATGGCTACCGAATCGGTTAGAACCAAAGAAATTCCGTAATAAACCCCCTGAATGCCCAGAGTGGCGATGAAGGGTTGCATATGAAAGATCGAGATCAGGGTCCCTGTAATCGCTCCACAGATTAGACCTGTAAGAATTCCAATCCCGATAGCTACGCTCACCGGCGCCCCACTATTCACGGACATGACGCTGGTGATGCCGGATAGGGTCAGCACGCTGCCTAAGGATAGGTCCAATCCTTCACTCAGGATCACTAGGGTAGATGCAGCCGCTACGATCAGTAACACGGCACCTTGCTGGAAGAGATTGATGATGTTGTGCAAGGAGAGGAAACGGGAAGAAAAGAAATTGAACACGAGCATGAGAAGCAAGGTTACCCAAAATACGGGTTGAATTTTCTGTATGTAACTTCTAAATGGGATCATTCTACACACCCCGCAGTCTGACTTGCGTAATCCGCTGCCGTAGCATAGCGGATCACAACTTCCTGTGAGGCTTCCTCGTGGGAAAGCTCAGCCACGATTTTTCGCTCCCGCATCACATAGATTCGGTCACTCATGCCTAATACTTCGGGTAGCTCTGAAGAAATCATCAGGATGGCAGCCCCTTTCTTTACCAGTTCGTTCATAAACTCATGGATCTCCGCTTTGGCATTCACATCGATCCCTCGGGTAGGTTCGTCGAAAATAAAAATATCGGCTTCGGTGCAGAGCCATTTGCCTAGCACCACCTTCTGTTGATTCCCTCCAGAAAGGAACTGGACTTGGCGATTCTGATTCGGAGTCACGATCCGCAGATTTTTAATATATTGCGCTACGATCTGTTTCTCTTTTTGTTTGTGTATGTATTTCCTGGGAAACAATCGTTCTAAACTCGCCATCACGATGTTCTCTGCCACGGAGAGAATCAACGCCAGTCCTTGGTTCTTGCGATCCTCGGGTAATAACGCGACTCCGCGCTGTACCATAAGGGAGGGACTGGAATGATGGATCTCCCGTCCGAAGAGGTAGATTTTACCTTCCGATATAGGTTCCAATCCAAAAATCGTGCGGGCCAACTCCGTCCTTCCTGAGCCAACCAGACCAGCCAGTCCTACGATTTCCCCTTTTCGTAGAGTTAAATGGATGTTTTGTAAACGATGAACCGTAGAGGAGACTCCTTCCAAACGAAGAACTTCTTCTCCAGGTGTTTGAAAGTCCCGTTTAAAGAGAAAAGACACTTCCCGCCCTACCATCATGGTGACCAACTCATCCGGGGTTGTTTCCTTTAATGATCGGGTTCCGATGTACTTCCCATCTCGAAGAACGGTTACACGATCTCCAACCTCCCAAAGCTCCTGCATCCGGTGGGAAATATAAATGATTCCCATTCCTTTTCGCTTTAGTTCCCGGATGGTGGAAAAGAGTTGCTCTATTTCCCTTTCTGTTAACGAGGAAGTAGGTTCATCCAGGATCAAAATCCTTGATTTGTGTTTTAGGGCTTTTGCCACCTCTACCATCTGTTGCTGAGCAGTACTGAGTTGATGGATTAAAGCATGGGTATCTACCTGCATTCCCAAACTACAGAGCAATTCATTCGCTGCTCGGTGCATCTGTTCGTGATCGATCAGACCTATTCGAGTACGAGGGAAATTCTCGATGAAAACATTCTCTGCCACGCTCAGATAGGGGACCAAGTTGAACTCCTGATACACGATTCCGATCCCTAACTCCTGCGCATGACTTGGACCTTGGATTTTCACCTCTTTCCCATCGATGAAAATCTTCCCAGCTTCTGGCTCATACGCTCCTGCGAGGACTTTCATCAACGTGGATTTCCCAGCCCCGTTCTCCCCTAACAGAACATGCACTTCCCCTGCCCGCAATTCGAAGTTCACACTATCCAGCGCTCGGACTCCTGGGAAGACCTTGGTAATCCCTTGCATTTCCAGTAACGTGTGTACCCCTTCCATCCATTACCCCGTTTAGCTAACGATTCGTAATTCCCAATTCGTAAACCGAGGCCCCTCATTCCAAGGAGCCTCGGTGAGTATGATTACTTTCTCGCTTTTAGTGCAGCGGGTCGTTCATCCATCTCTTTCAAATTTTCCTTTGTTACGATGGTAATGGGAGTCTGAATGTACCGAGGTACTTTCTCTCCATTCAATGCACGAATAGCTGCCACCACACTGAGGTATGCTTGGTCGTACACCCCTTGAGAAACAGTAAATGCTTCATCGCCTCGTTCTACGGCTACATACTGAGGCTCCTGTACATCGAATCCTCCGATGATCACTTGTCCTTGGAGCCCCGCAGCCTTAACCGCTTCTACGGCACCTTCCGCTTGGTTACCTCCCACGGCAACGACCCCTTTCAGGTCTTTTCCCCATTTCGTGATGTAGTCCTCTGTAACCTGACGTCCTTTATCAAATTGCCAGTTGGTTACAGCTCGCTCTGCTTTGATCTGCGGGAAGTTTGCCTGGATATAATCCATTGCGGCTTTGGTTCGAAGATCGGAAGTAGCCTGGCCGGGTACACCTTCCAGAATCAAGAGATTGCCCTTTCCACCCATCCGTTTTGCGATTTCCATGGCGATCATCTTCCCGGCTTCTACATTGTCGATTCCCACGTAGGTCAAATAGTCCACATCGGAAGGTCCCATCGTGTTATCGTACACCACAGGTATCTTTGCCTTGATCAGATCCATCACAGGACCTCGAACGGCCTCCGTATTGGCCGGTGCCAGTACGACGGCGTCCACTCCTGCGGTGACGAGATCTTCCAAAATCCGTTTCTGTTCCTCTACGTTGTCCGCCTTAGAGGGGGCGTAATCCAGGATTTTCACCCCCAATTTTTCTCCAGCTTTCTTTGCAGCGATAAGGTGAGATTCCCAAACAGGAATTGCAGCACTCTTCACGACTACGGCTATGGTATACGGACGTTTCGGTGTAGCGGTATATCCAAAATCCTTCGCTCGGATCGTTGTATCCGTTCCCTTCATGACCACACCAGAGCGGTCCCACTTCTGTTCCTTTGAACCGCCCGCCATCACGAGTCCGATTGCGAGGGAAACCATCAAACCGAAGAATACCCATTTCTTCATAGACTTCCTCCTAGTGTCGAGAGTATTGATACTTCAGCATACCACAGATTCTTTGTTTGTCAAGTTTTTTCGAAAAAATTATTACGAAAATATGTTTTATTTAGCCTTGACAGATCTTTAGATTCATACCATCATGTATCGATGGTGATAAACAACACGCTGGGTGAAAGAGTTTTCGAAAAGTTAAAGGATGATATCCTTGCAGGTGTCTACAAACCTGGGGATCGATTGTACTACGAAAAGATTGCCAGTGCATTGAACGTGAGCATGACCCCTGTGAAGGAAGCCCTACTCCGGTTGGAACAGGAGGGAATTGTACGCACGATCCCCCGGAAGGGAACTTACGTGATCGAACTAACCGATCGGGATATCATTGAATATACCCATATCCGATTCGCCCTGGAATCTCTTGCCATCGACACCATTTGTGAAAAGCGAATCCCTACTAGCAGAATTCTTGAGTTACAACCTATTAATGAAGATTTGGCAAAAGCCATCAGAAAGAAGGAAGTAGTTCTCTGCATGTCAAAAGACATGGAGTTCCATCATAAGATTGTAGAGTTGAGCGAGAATAATCGACTGTATGATCTGTTCAAACAGCTTCCCCTTACAAACTTCATGGCTCTTCGGGGAACCCAAAATCGAATGATCGAACAAGGGGAGGTGATCATAGAGAAACACTCCCATATCATATCCGGGCTTACCCGATACGATGCGGAATATACAAAGACCATGTTGAAAGCCAACATCCTCATTCCCCAGCTAGGAATCGTGGGCCAACATCCTGAAACCTGACGATACCTTTAAGAACGACTACATTCTTTCAACACGTGTAAAGCTAGAGGGGCATCGATCGTTATCTGTTTTGTGAATGCTTCTACACTCACCCTCCCCTGATACCCTATTCTTTTCAATGTAGAGAAATACTCCCGATACTCTTCCTTAGGCACCTTAGGGAAGGATCGATTCTCTACTTCGGCGAAATGAGCGTGTACCAGAAGACCCTGAGCAAGAAACAGGGCTTCTACCGGTTCCTTCTCATACGCCATATGGTAGTAATCGGAAAGAACCTGAAGATGGGGATGATTCACCTCACGACAAAGATGTACAGCTTCTTTCATCGTGTTTAGAATATTCGCTTCTCCCCGATTGTGATACTCGATCGCTACCAGTACACCGGTTTTTTCGGCCACTTCCGCGATCATCCTTGAAGCTTTCCGAATTTGTTCCATTCCTGCTTCCCGTGGAAACCCTTCTGGAAGGTTTCGGGCGCCGGAACTGCCAAAGACCACCACTTTTGCTCCTAGATCCTTGGCCCGCTGAAGGGATTCCTGGGTGTACCGAGTGAGAGACTCGAAGTCTACCTTGGGTCCAGTGATCCGCTGGGAAGGAGGGAAGAAATTATTGCATGCCTCCACCGGCAGGCCGATCCGTTCCACTTTTTTACAGAAGCTCCCCCACCCTTCCTGGGGAATGGTCATGAGATCTCTAAGGGAGAACTCCACATATGCATACCCCCATTCCTTCAACTGAGGAAGGAGATGTAAGGCTATGGGATCCGACTCTGGGTATACCATGTTCGTACATAGTCCAAACCGAAAGGATTGATTTTCCATGGGGGTGGTAATACCACCTTTCCTAGGTTTATGCAACCATCGAGGGAGGAACCTATTACCCTATGGGATCGCAAAGGAACTTCCGGGTGCCTCCAGTTATCGAAATTTGATCTGTACCTGTTCCTTTGTCTCCATCTGCAAGCCTCGGTATGTTCGGGAGAACTCTTTCAACTCATCCAAGGTACCCACCTTATCCGTGATAAGCTTTTCAAAAGCTTCCTTATTCTGAAGCAATGCATTGAAATCTACATCCATCAAGGTTATGACCGAACCAGACCTGTAATCAGCATTGGTGGAAGTAATGGTTCCTCCCACCTCCACCCGGATGGAAAGTTTCATATCCCTCAGGAATTCCTTCATCATAGCAATATCCTGCTCAGGGCTCCCCTCCTTTTCCCCCTTTTCTTCTTCGGTAGCACCTTCCCTCTCCCCTCCAGTACCCTTTTGGCCCTCATCCTTGCGAAACAGAACCTCCAACACAGCGGGATTCCCTTTTCTGAACTTGAAGGTGATAATGGATCCTTCCGCAGAAATCCCTCCAGGTTGATTCGCTGGGGTATCTCCCAATAGCGGAGTCTCTGGAACCTTGATTCGATTGATGTCAGTAAACCCATACCGTACTACGTATCCCGATCCTGCTTCTGTCGTTATGGGGCGCGCTTCCAGCATTCGCACTCCAGGTCCCATCCGGCTGGCATCTTCCTTTAGCTTGACTTCGTTAAAGACAGCAGATCCGCTAGCTGAAGCACCCCCCATTGCAGCCTGCATCCCTTGCATCATCTCCACAATATCCTTTCGCATGATCACCCGCTGTTCCACAGTACCGCTACCGTCTTTTTCCACTTTTATCTTTGTTTCTGTCTGGAGGCAACCACTCAAGATCAACCCCATGATAGGTAGGAGAATCATCCTTGTTTTCATCCTTCCCTCCTTTGTGCCGACATCCAACTGCACTCTTACAGTATACCTCCTTCGCTGCCCCCTATCCAGGGATAGGGATAGGATTACCCAAGTATCCTTTGGGATGCCCAGTGACCTAAACGAAATCTGAGGAACATGCTGAACCCTAACATCATCACGAATAGGATGAATGCTATCCATACGATAGGAGGGGATACGTTTCCGTATTTGATCATCCCAACAGCCAAAAGAGAGAAAGCCCAATGGAGTCCTACGGAAATACTCATGACCGCTTTCGTATCCCCACCTCCCCGCAGAGCTCCAGAGAAAACGATCTGTGCAGAGTCCGCCAGGGTGTATAAGCCCGCTAACCTAAGCATGAACACAGCTAAGGGAAAGGAGGTAGTTAGAGTATCTGACAGGAAGACCCCTACCAGTTGGGGGGCCGCTACTAGAAACAATACCATCATCGAGGCTGAATAAATCCAAGCAGTTGCCAGGGCGGTATACACTACTTTGCGAGCTTCAACGAAGTTCCCTGCTCCAACCCGCCTTCCCACCATGGAAGTAACCGCTTCTCCCATCCCTAGCATGGGAATGAAGGCAACTAGGTCCCAATTGAAGGCTACCGTAACCGCTGCCGCTACTCCAGGTCCATAGGAATGCATCAGGAGAACGAACACATTAAAAGCGGTTACATTGAAAAAGAGTTCTGCACCCGCAGGTCCCCCATACCTCACGAGTTTTGCCAGTACTAACAGGTCCAATCCCTTGATTCGATGGGTCTTGAAGGAAGCTCGGTTTGAAGGACTTACAAAGGCGAGTATGAGGATCAATACCGTACTGATAGAGCCTAGGATGGTACCTAGTGCGGCTCCTTGTACACCCCATGCAGGGAATCCCCAGTTTCCGTAGATCAAGGCATAGTTAGCAGGCAGATTCACTAGCATTCCAATCACGTTTGCTACCATCACCACCCGGGTCCTTCCTATGCCAAGGAAGAATCCGGTAAATGCAGCTCGCAGGATGGGGAACACAGACCCCCAGATCAATACTTTGAAATACGTGTATTCCAGAGTTACCTGATCCTCCCTATGTCCGAGGAGGAAAAACACCTGCTGCATGAGAGGAGCCATTAGGAGGAGAACCGGGTAGGCCGCAAGGGAAAGGTAGATTCCCTGGTACACGACTGGAGCACAGAGATCCTTCCTGCGAGCACCAAAGGATTGTGCGGTGAGGGCATTTACGTATCCCACCATGCCCACAAAAAATGATGTCAGGGTGAACTGGCTGAGCCCTCCACTCATCGCAGCGGCCAAGTGAAGTTCTCCAAGGCGGGAGAGCATCCAGCGATCCACAAAGAGCATTACCGTATCGGAAACCTGGGAGATTACCATGGGTATGGCGATGGAAAGAAGTTCCTTTAATAAAAGAACCATAGGGTCGGTATTACCGGATTTTCCAAAAAAGGGATAGCTCCCCTGATATGGTTACCTCTTCCTTTGGGTCAGGCTCCACTTTTTCAAGGGTAAAACCAGTTTCTGGAAGGGTATTGTCAGGAGCGAGGATGAAAAAGATCGCCTCATCGCCTACCTGGAACCGTCCCGTGTTAGATACCTTCCTGGTTTGTCCTGTAGCGAGATCGTATTGCGACAGTCCTTCCTTAGGGGAGATCCGTACCTGTACCTCTTCTCCGGTACGAGACCAAAGGAGGAGAATCTTCTCCCCATTTAGCCGCCTGAACAGTAGAACTTCTAACGTATCCTTCAACTCTGACGAGAGAGTTACAAGATCAGGCCTGTAGGTGGCACCTGCTATCTGTTTAGCCAGAATCGAATACGCTGTCGCTCCGCTTTTGGGTTTGAAATCTGGGTAGTTGAGACCGAAGTACAGCTCCGAATCGAGCCTTGAAGGAGCCTCCCCTTGAGGAAATTTGTCGAACAGCTCGTACCAGAACACGACTCGGGCTCCTCGCACGAGTAAACCAGCTAGGGTTTTGACTACATAGGATGGTTTCTTTTCTTCGGACACACGGGTAAGGTACCACCCGCCGGTAGGGAACCCTACCTCTGTCACCCAGACGTCGCCCCTGAACCCTTCCTCTTCAAGGATCTCTTTCAGTTCATCGAATAGAGCGATGGTTCCTTCGGGTGTAAAAGCGTACGGATGGAAGGAAACTGCATCCGCATACTGGAAAGCTCCCGAACGAACCATCCCCCGGATGAACGATCTTGGTACCCTCCAGAAAGAACCTACCACCAGGTAACAGTTGGGATCCACCTCCTTGATCCGCCTTGCCGTTTCAGTAGCAAGGGTAAAGAAGTCTTTGTCTGGCCCCTTCCAGAATAGCCAGTTCGGTTCGTTCCAGATTTCGTACGCCTGGATTCTTCCCTTGTACCGCTTTACGATCCCCTCGACGTACTGGAGGAAGTATGGAATTTTATCTGGCTCTATGTGACGACGAGCTTCCTTTTCCTCCTTTCCATAGATCCAGGGGACATCGTAGGCCAACACAGCCAGGATCTTCTTCCCGGTTCGTTCCGCGTTCTCCACGTACCTATCCCACCGACGAAAATCCCACTGCTTGGTTCGCTTCTGGATAGAATCCCACCGGAAGGTATTTCGGATCCAGGAGACCCCCAGGGTATCCAGTAACCGATTCTCTTTTTCCGTAAAGCGACTCCCAGCGTGGGCCATTCCGAATGCATCGGGGGGAATCGTACGAGGTTCGGGAATCTGAAACCGAGTGGAAGTACAACTACTGAACAGGAAAAGGAGGACCCCTAAAATCAGGGATCCTGATCGAAAGAAAGGCACGTTCCAAACCTCCTACAGTATACCATATTCGATCAGGCATCCCTTTACCAGGTTACGCGGATCGGCGGGCTTCCTCTTTAGCTTGCATTTGTTTCTTCCAGGAATGGAGGGCTAAGGATAGCCCTATGATTCCATAGGCCACAAAGGCTCGGAAAAACTCACCTAGCTGGGCATCGCCAAACAGGGTTCGCCCAGCGAGAGGTGATACGATAAACATAGTATGGAAAAGGAGAGTTCCTAGAAGAGCTTGCCCGATGGTAGCTTTTGCCACGGAGGCTCCGCCAATCAATAAGGCAGCGATAGCGAACATCCCGGCTTGCTCGTGGCTGCCATAGGTACTGAAGGTACCTAGGTTCTGCAGAAAAATGATCTGCCCGATGGAGGCGAGCACGGTGGACATGACCATAGCGATGATCCTAATTCGATCGGAGTCGATCCCGGCAACCTCTGCGATGTGGCGTTCCTGTCCTACCGTGCGCATATCTTGTCCCAGTTTGGTGCGGGTGAAGAACAGGATGAAAATGCATAGCCCTAGCACGATGATAAAGGTTCCCACCGGTACCCGAACAAAATTGAACATGGACCGAGTGTACACCCTGTCTCTTATACACATCT
>JAOABU010000021.1 GCA_026418195.1 Spirochaetota bacterium
ATCTTCTACCCTCCACGGCTCGCTCTCCTTCACCCCAGCCGTGTAGCACGCGTTATACCAACTTCCCCCTTACCCTGTCAAGTACTTTCTCCCACTTTCCTCAAACTTTTTAGCTCACAGGGACAATTATTTTACCCCTCCCCCCCTCACCCGTCAAGATATAATCGAATCGAGAACAATCACCTACCACGACTAGTAAGACTCAGGTCCTCCTTATCTCAACCATCCCAATGCGAAGACTATAGGACTCGAGGTTTCCTAGTACTCATCAATGAGGAAGAACATGTCCCCTATATTCAACAAAAACCCAGTGTTCCAAACCTTGTGTTTACAGTTTTTTTCAAGTATGATATCGGAGAAAGGAGCAGTGCATGGTAAACCTTCAAGTGCAGTATCTCGGCAAAACCCTCCCTTCCCCACTTATCGTATCCAGTTCCAGTCTTACCCAGAGTGTAGAAAGCATTAAAAAATGTGAAGAGGCTGGTGCAGGAGCAGTAGTGCTCAAATCGCTGTTCGAAGAACAGATTGAAGCGGACATCAATCGGGAGGAGTATAATGGTTTGTCCAGATTTCATCCGGAAGCGCAAGACTACTTCGAACAGATGGGAAGACATCTCGGTGCGGCAGGGTACCTGAAATTGATAGAATCGGCAAAGAAACTGGTGAAAATACCGATTTTTGCCAGTCTGAACTGTGTGTCAGAGCCTTGGTGGATTCGGTACGCGGAACAATTAGTCTCTGCAGGTGTAGATGGGATCGAGTTGAATCTTTCCCGAATGCCTAGAAATCCAGCCGAAACTTCCCAAATGGTAGAGGATCGTCTGATTCGTATCGTGGAAAAAGTAACCCAACGGGTATCTGTACCCATTGCAGCAAAAATTGGCCCCTATTTTACCTCCCTCCTACACCTAGCCTATCGGATGCAAAGGGCAGGAATTAAAGGGTTGGTGTTATTCAACCGTTTCTATCAATTAGATATCGATCCACAAAACCTTCGACTTGCTCCAGGATACCAATTTTCTACCCCCCAGGAGGTATATACATCCCTCCGATGGATCTCCATCCTCAGTGGTCAAATCGAGTGTGATTTATCCGCTTCCACGGGAGTACACGATGGGATTACTGCCGTAAAACTCCTTTTAGCAGGAGCCTCCAGTGTGCAGGTCTGCTCTGTCTTATACCGAAAAGGAATCGGCGAGTTGCGAAACCTACGGAAAGGAATTGAAAGCTGGATGGAAGAGAAAAAGTTTAATTCCATCGATCAATTCAGAGGAAAGCTCAGTCAGACGGAGAGTGAACAACCCGAAGTGTATGAACGACTCCAGTATGTAAAGGCCTTAACGGGGATTTCCTAAGACCGAAGACATCCTAAGGAGCAATTCTCTACCTTAGGATCCCTTCCACTGCCCGAATTCCACTGGCCCAAGCCGCAGTAATTCCTCTACTCGTACCCGCTCCATCTCCTATCAGGTAGATATGAGGAAAAGCCTGAAAAAAAGGATCCATAAAGCGAGGTTTGTTGCCGTACAACTTGATCTCTGGATAATACATGATCGTACTAGGATGGAGTACGCCGGGAACTATCGTATCCAGAAGCTTCATGGCCTTCCAAATAGCGCGTAATATTTTCGCAGGAATCGACAGACTGATATCCCCTGGTGTACAGTGAAGGGTAGGTTCGAAAAAGTACAGATCCCCAGTGAATGCGGCTTCGGTGGATCGCTTTCCCAACCTAAAATCCCCTACCCGTTGCATGATCGGCCGCCCCCCACCCAATAGCATCGCCTGAAGACCAATCATTTCTGCATACTTCTGACCACTAGCCAGCGGTTCCGTGAACATCACTGTCTTCAGAAGAGCAAAGTTCACGAGCCCATTTTCCTGTCGTTTGGAAGAATAGGCATGACCATTCACCGAATAGTAGGGCTCCCCATTAGCTGTAAGGTACTTTTCCTGTACCACATAGGCCCGAAAAGCATTCGTGCAGAAAGTCCGCACCTTATCAGGAAACAAGAACTTGGGATCATAGTAATCCCTTACAATAGGATACTGTTCGATGGTAGTTTCCAATCGGATCCCAATGTCCAAAATATGGTCTATGAACGAAATTCTTAGCCTTTTCATAAGATCTTGAAGAAAGGAGAACCCTCGTCTACCAGGAGCGATAACCAAATTACCATACTTATACTTGCCCTTGTCAGTAAAAAGTATTTGATCCTTAGGATCAACCTCTGAAGCGGTTTCTTCCAAGTGGATCTCTATCCCACGATTCTTCAAGCGGTCCATTAACTCTTTAATCAGTTCTAAGCCTCCATCAGTCCCTAAATGAGATTGACGAACTTCCAAAAGTTTGACGCCAAGTTTCTCGGCCCGCTTTTCGTAAATGGAAAGGTTTTTCTTTTCCATGAAACGTGGTTGTAATTCTTCGATAACCTCTGCAAGGTATCGATTGGCGCTTTCTGAGTCCCAATACTCATCAGGGAATCCGATGGGATAAGTAAAATTCATCTTGCAATCGTTTCTGAGCCCCCCTGTAGAATACCGTTCCTTTTCGATAAGGAGAACTTTCCCTCCGGGTTTTCGTTTCGAATATGCAAATGCGGTTCCAAGCCCTGCCGGCCCAGAACCCACAATGATCAAATCGAATTGTTCCATACCAGAAAGAATACGATATAGAAGTGAAGAATACTACTTGCCCAGTCTTTTCTTCACATACTCTCTCACTTCCGATACCTCCCGAGTAGAACCTGGTTTATGGGCCCACTCCCTCAGGGTCCCAAAGAACTCTTTTTCCGTTAATCCGAAGGTTTTCATGAACTCCTCTTTTGGAATTCCGGAAAGTTCCGAAACCGCCTTCCACGTGTCGGATCCCTTGATCTCGTCCGGATTGAACCTTCCTGTATGCAAGGTGATTTCCTGGATGCTTTTCACACTCCAAGCAAACCCTCCCGTATAGGTTGAAATACCCACTACTAACAAAAAGATCCCTAGGGTAGCCGCCAGAACTGAGATTGAAGCTAAGCGACCTTTCCGTTTGCCCACGATGGTGAGAGTGTTTTCCACCGGGCATGCATTCACACATAGATTGCAGGATATACACTCAGCTGAAGTTACTACCTGTAACTCTGCCACAGGGAGATTCACTGGGCATACCTTGGTGCAGACTTTGCAATTGATGCACGTTGTTTCGTTCCTCCGAATTCGGAAGTAACCGACCTTGGACAGTATTCCTAGAAATCCGCCCAATGGGCATAGATACTTACAGAACACCCGGTCGTAGAAAAAGGACCCTATCAGTGAAAGGATTAAAACCACGAATCCTCCTAGTAGGGAACTAAACAGTTCATCCGAAGTCAAGTGTTGGTATGCCACCCAGGGGTCGTAGGGACGAAACACCAATTCACCTAGAATTGCGGAGAATGCTACCACCAAAACGAACACAATGTATTTCCCAAATCGAATATACCGATCGACAGAGGAAGCAAGGGTAAGCCGTTTCCCAAGAAGCTTTTTCCCTAACCTCCCAAATAACTCTTGTAATGTCCCTAAAGGACATAGGTAACCGCAGAAGGAACGGCGAAACACTAAAGCGGTGATCATGGTAGCGAGAAGCAAGATGAAACTGCTCAGGGCGATTTTCTCTAGGAATCGTCCCGTTTGTAAGACTGTAATTAAAGATTCCACCCCACCGAAGGGGCAAAAGGCATCTACCCCGACAGGTCTCCATCCCTGGGGATACTGGTGAAGGATTCCAAATACCGTCAAGGTGACTAGGATGAGAATCAACACCCCAAGTCGAAGAAGGTTTGCCATTTTTTGTTTTTTACGAAACTCTTGCGCCATACTTAGATCCTCCTATTCCAGACTTTCAATCCTTGACCGGAAAAGCTCTTTTTCCTACAATACCATCTTCGTATATAACAACTCTTCATTCAAGAGAACAGATGCACTCTGGAAAGCAGGGAAGAAGGAGGACACTTTGTACACCCCGGTGGATCCAAAACAGAATTTCCCCAAACTAGAAGAAGAGGTTCTTGCCTTCTGGGAAGCAAACGATACGTTCAAACGATCCATCGCTATACGGGAAGGATCGGATGAGTACGTGTTCTATGATGGGCCCCCTTTTGCCACAGGGCTACCCCATTTCGGGCATTTCGTGCCGGGAACAATCAAAGACATCATTCCTCGATATCAAACGATGCGGGGAAAGAAAGTGGAACGCAGATTCGGTTGGGATTGCCATGGACTTCCCGTAGAATACGAGATGGAGAAGGAACTGGGTATCTCGGGGAAGCGGGAAATCGAATCCTTCGGCATTGCAAAGTTCAACGAATCCTGCCGGTCCATTGTACTCCGATATGTGAAAGAGTGGCGGAAAATCGTCACCCGGATGGGAAGGTGGGTAGATTTTGACAACGATTACAAGACGATGGATCCCGATTACATGGAATCCATCTGGTGGGTGGTGAAACAACTCTGGGAAAAAGGACTCCTATATGAAGGATTCTATATCCTTCCCTATTGTCCGAGGTGCTCCACCGTCCTATCCAACCATGAATTGAACCTTGGAGGGTATCAGGACGTTCACGATCCTGCCATCACGGTAAAGTTTCGCGTAGTAGATGAACCGGATACGTATATCCTTGCTTGGACCACCACACCCTGGACTCTTCCCTCGAACCTTGCCCTCGCACTGGGCCCGGAGATCGTGTATGTAAAAGTGAAAGATGGGCAGGAGCACTATATTTTGGCTAAGGATAGGCTTTCTGCTTATTATAAATCGGAAAAGGAATACCAGATCCTTTGGGAAAGAAAAGGAAAAGAACTCGTAGGGATCCAATACGAACCTCTATTCCCCTATTTTGTCCACCTGAGAGAGAAAAAGGCCTTCCGCACCCTCTTAGGGGACTTCGTAAGCACCGAAGACGGGACCGGGATCGTGCATATTGCCCCTGGGTTTGGAGAGGATGACTATCGAGTTTTACAGGGAACAGGTGTTCCAGTGATTTGCCCCATCGACGAGGAATGTAGGTTTACCGACGAGGTATCAGATTACAAGGGGACCTTCGTTAAGGAAGCAGACAAAGCCATCATAAAGCGTCTGAAAGAGGAACGTAAGGTAGTAAAGCATGAGCAGTACCTCCATGCTTACCCCCACTGCTGGCGCTGTAAATCTCCTCTCATCTACCGGGCCATCTCTTCCTGGTTCGTGAACATTGCCAAGATAAAGGACCGGATGATCGCCACAAACCAGGAGATCTACTGGATGCCTGAACATATCAAGGATGGGCGATTTGGCAAGTGGTTAGAGGGAGCTCGAGAGTGGGCAATCTCCCGAAACCGGTACTGGGGAAACCCAATTCCCATCTGGAAATGTGATACTTGTGGGGAGTTGGAGTGTATTGGTTCACGGGAAGAACTTAAATCCCGTTCCGGACAGTATCCAGAGGATCTCCATAAGCACTTTGTGGACAACATCATCTGGAAATGTTCCTGTGGGGGCACAAAACGCAGGATTCCTGAGGTACTGGATTGCTGGTTCGAATCAGGTGCTATGCCGTATGCACAGAACCATTATCCGTTCGAGAATAAGGAGCATTTCGAGAACCATTTCCCTGCCGACTTCATCTGTGAAAGTTTGGATCAAACTCGAGGTTGGTTCTATACCCTCCATGTTCTGGCTACAGCTTTGTTTGATAAACCTGCTTTCCTTCATAACATTACTAGTGGTCTAGTACTAGCTTCCGATGGCAAAAAAATGTCCAAGTCTGCCCGGAACTACACCGATCCGGTAGATGTGATCAACACGTATGGAGCCGAAGCTCTGCGATTGTTCCTCATGCGATCCGCGGTTGTCCGGGCAGAAGAGATTCGGTATAACGACGAGGGTGTAAAGGAAACCCTGAAAACCGTAATCATCCCCCTATGGAACGCCTATAGTTTTTACGTAACCTACGCGAATATCGATCAGATCTTCCCCACCTCAGGACCGAAAGAACCGTCCAATCCTCTGGATCAGTGGATCCTTTCTGAGTTGGAACGGTTGATCGATGAGGTAACAAGAGAGATGGATCGGTACGATCTCATGAAAGCCATTGAGCCTTTAGTAGATTTCATCGATCTATTAAACAATTGGTACATTCGTCGGTCTAGAAGGCGTTTCTGGAGGAGTGAGAACGACTATGATAAACGTCAGGCGTATGAAACTCTATACTGGGTTCTTCTCACTTTCTCCAAAGTGGCTGCTCCGATTCTGCCTTTCATTACAGAAGCGATTTATCGGAACCTTCGGTCACCCGAAATGCCTGAATCCGTTCATTTGACGGACTATCCAGTAGCTCAGATGGAAAAAAGGAACCTATCCCTTGAGCAGAAGATGAAGTTCGTCCGTAGAGCTGTTACCATGGGGCGTGCCCTACGGAGTATGCATGGAATCAAGGTTCGCCAACCTCTGAAAGCTCTCCATTTGGTCACCAAGGATCCAGAAGAACGAAGGATTTTGCGAGAAATGGAGGACATTATCCGGGAAGAACTCAACGTGAAAGAGGTGGTTTTCCGAGAAAACGAAGAAGATCTCGTGGAGTACAAAGCTAAACCGAACTATAAAGTCCTGGGAAAATCCCTAGGGAAAGACATGAAGCGGGCGGCGGAAAAAATCGAAGCTCTATCATTCAAAGAAATTCAGAGTCTTCTGGAAGGATCTACTCTTGTGATTGATATTGGGCGGGATCTTGAGATCACAAAGGATCACATCGAAGTACGAAGGATCGAAAAGGAAAATCTGAAGGTTTTGAACGAAGGTTCGTTGACAGTAGCTTTAGACCCTGAACTTACAGAAGACTTGAAAGCCGAAGGGATTGTGCGGGACATCGTTCGGGCTGTTCAAACCCTCAGGAAGGATATGGGTCTGGAAGTAACAGACAGGATCGAACTTTTCCTCCATACGCAGGACCCAGATGTTCAGGATGCAGTAGAAGAGTTCCAAGAATACCTGATGAATGAAACCCTCGCAGTTTCGCTAAAGTGGAGTAAGAATGGGACTCAAAGGGACGCTCCGTGCGGAGACTCTACATGCGCTATTGGGCTGGCCAAAGCCTCTTGAAGACATATACCCGATCCCTGTGGAGGAACCTACGGAGAAGTCGAGAAGCCGAAGAGAGGTACATGGTTCGAACAGTATCCGGTTCATACTGGTAGCAACGCTTTGGTTTACCAGCTGCCAAACCCTACCCCGGTGGGAAGCCCAAAATCCCTGGGGGCTCTTCCCATCCGATGGATCCCTCTATCTGTACATGCCCATTCCAGAACATCGGGATCTTCTCTTTACCCTTCTCACTCGTGAAATGGAGGGTTCTCGAAACAAGGCGGAGGAAGTAAAAGGGATCACGTACTTCCTCGACCATACATCTGAAGTGTTTTTAGTAGTTCTTGGAAGAGAAACTGCGGGATTTTTTTCCTCAATAACTGGACATCGTTGGATTTTTGCAGGGGTAGGAGAGTATTCATCGTTTCTTCTACGCCTTGCCCTGACACCCGAGGAGGGGTGGGAGCAGAGAAAGATTCGAACTAGCGGATACTCCCTTTCCTACTTTCAGCATCGGGGTAAAGGACTACAGGTAGCTTTACCCGACACACACCTTCTCATTGTATCATCCGGCGAAATCGAGTTTCCTTTGAAACAATTCGTCCTTCCTCGCACGGATCCTTCCCGGTATTTCCAACCTCCCATCTGTCCGGATAGGAGATCCGGTAGTCATCCCTCGACTACAAACGAAAAGCTAACTGCTTCAGCAGCAGGAACGAAGACACCCTTTAGCCTCTATATCCCCAAAACCGGCATTTCTTTAGTTACGGTACTTCTCGAATCAGTAATCCCAATAGGAAACACGGAATTCACACCAGAAGCATTCTGTATGAATTTATATAAAGAGGATTTCACATACTATTTTGCAAATGGGTCAATTTTTTTTCAGAAAGCAGAACAAGCCCGATCTATGTCTGTTCTTTTTCGATTGGCTATTGCAGGATGGTTCCTCCAGCAAGTAGGGAAAGGAGTACCCACCTCGGTTCAGATTCGGGTGAATGGGTCCACTATCGAGTTTTCAGGGATCCCCTTCTCGAGGGAAACAATTGCTCAATTCTTCGATTCCATGGTAGATACAAAGACAAGGACTTACCCATGGTAACCATTGGAATCATGGATTATAAAGCAGGCAATATTCGCAGTGTGATGACTGCCGTACAATACTTAGGGGCCAAAGGGATCATTTCCGAAGACCCCAATGTGCTTCAAAAATGCGACAAACTGATCATTCCTGGGGACGGAGAAGCCAAAGCAGTGATGGAAGTACTTAACACCACAGGGCTATCCGATTTCCTGCGAGAATACTTCAACTCGGGTCGACCGATTCTGGGTATCTGCATCGGGTGTCAAATTGTCCTCGAGAAATCGGAAGAACGCTCGACCCCCTGTCTGGGCTTCATACCCGGTGAGGTAGTTCGGTTTCCCCAACAACCAGGCTTGAAAGTGCCTCATATGGGTTGGAATCAGGTTCACCATGAACACTCCCATCCTATTTTCCACGGAGTTCCAGAGGATTCTCCCTGTTACTTCGTTCATTCCTACTACCCTGTCCCTCGATTCGAAGAGCATCAAGCAGCGAGGACAGAATATGGGGTATCCTTCGTTTCTGCGATAAAGAAGGAGAATCTTGTAGCATTACAATTCCATCCCGAGAAATCCGCAGCTCCAGGTTTAAAGATGATCGAGAATTTCATTTTTCACTGTTAAACCCAAAGGAATAGACCATGTTACTGAAAAGGATCATTGTTTGCTTGGATGTGCGAAATGGAATGACCACAAAGGGGATTCGCTTCAAGGGAAACATAGATATTGGGGATCCTGTGGTAATGGCTCGTCAGTACTATGAAGAGGGAGTAGATGAGTTGGTTTTTTATGATATTACCGCTTCTGCGGAAGGTAGAAGATTGTTCCTAGATGTAGTGGAACGAGTGGCGGAACAGATCTTCATCCCCTTCTGTGTGGGTGGAGGGATCGGATCTATACAGGATATGCGGGACACTCTATTGGCTGGAGCAGAAAAGGTGAGCATCAACTCCCAAGCGGTGAAGAATCCTCGGATCATCCAGGAGGGTGCCTCTCGTTTCGGGAGTCAGTGCATCGTGCTGGGAATGGATGCTCTTCGGGATCCCGCTATGCCGTCGGGATACCGGGTAGTGATTAACGGAGGCCGAACACCTACGGAGCGAGATGCCTTAGAGTGGGCTCTGGAGGCCGAGAAACTAGGAGCTGGAGAGATCGTGATCAACTCTATCGATGCAGACGGGACAAAGGAAGGGTACGAACTACCCCTAACTCGAATGCTTTCGGAGGCTGTACAGATCCCCGTTGTTGCCTCGGGAGGAGCTGGCAAACCTGAGCATCTCGCGGATGTACTTATTGAAGGCAAAGCCGATGCAGCCCTGATCGCTTCCATGGTACACTATGGGGAATACACGATTCCCCAAATCAAAGAGTACCTATCTACCAGAGGAATCCCTGTACGAGTTGTCCCTCCCCTTCGTTCCTAAGCTACCGTTCCACCCAAGCTAACACTATATTGCCGCACCCTTTTTCATTTTGTATATTAGTAATAAACCGACGCTTTAATTTTCCGTACTAGAGGAGACAGATATGCCAAGTTACGATTATGAATGCACCGTTTGCGGACATCGGTTTGAGGCTTTCCAGAACATGTCTGATCCCCCGCTTACGGACTGCCCCCAGTGCGGAAAAAGGGTACGGCGGCTTATTGGGGGAGGAACGGGGGTAATCTTCAAGGGAAGTGGGTTCTACGTAACAGACAACCGGAAATCCTCTACGAACGGGTCCAAGCATTCAGAAAAGAAAGAAACTCTCGATACTACCACTAAGACAGATTCCAAAACAGAAACTTCTACAAAAGAAAAGGTGGCTGTCTAACCTGTGGGACGGCCACTCATGGCTTTTTAAACCTTTCTATATCTAAAGGTTCTCCGATCAACCCGTTCGATGGCTCTTTCGAGGATGTCGTTTAGCATTAAGTCCTCCCAATGCCTCTGTAGAATTGACGGGTTTGGTCGCGTAAGAGGATGAGGGGGGGAAAAAAGAGAGCAGCAGTCCTCATACGGTAAAATGGAGATCTCATACGTACCAATCTCCCGAGCCTTTTCCATGATCCATTCTTTGTCCATGCCGATCAAAGGTCGGAGTACGGGGATATCGGAAAACCGATTGGTAAACCCAATACTTTCAATGGTTTGACTGGCCACTTGACCTAGACTCTCTCCGGTGATGAGACAATGAGCTTGTCGCTGGCGAGCTATCTTGGAAGCAATTTTCATCATAGCTGCCCGGTTCATCAACGTAGATTCATCCAATACCCCTCTATCCCGTATGGCTACCTGCACCTCGGCAAAGGGGACTACATGAAGGGTAAGGTACCCTGTAACCTGGGCCAGACATTCCGAAAGAGACTCTACCTTCTTTAAGGCTTGTTCTCCTGTGTAGGGAGGTGAATGAAAGTACACTGCTTCAATCACCATTCCACGTACTCCCATGAGAAACCCAGCAACCGGTGAGTCTATCCCTCCAGACAGTAAAAGCAATCCTCGTCCACTCGTGCCGGTTGGAAGCCCCCGTAGTCCTCTTTCGTTGTCTACATAGAGGTATCCCCTGTCCCGAATCTCTACGTACAGGACCCAGTCAGGATGATAAAGATCCACAATCAACTCTGGAAATTCTTTCTGGAGGGCTGCCCCTAATGTGCAAGCTATCTCATAGGAAGTGAGGGGAAATGTCTTGTCCTCCCGTCTCGCTTCGACCTTGAAACGCTTCCCCCTCCTCTGCGAAACCATCCTTCTACCCAAAGCCAACGCTTCCTGCACGAGTTGGGTAGGCTCTTTTTCGCATCCGATTGTAGGGGCGAAACCCGAAATCCCAGGGGTGGTTCGCAAACATCGATCCACTTCTGTACTAAATGGCTCCTCTACCTCAAGGTACATTCGGCCCGAGCGATTCGTTATCTTGTACGGTATGCCTTCCAGCTTTCTATGAATAGTAGCCTGAAGACGATCTTCGAAAAACTTGCGATTCTTACCCTTTAGGGTAAGCTCGCCAGGTTTGATCAAGTACAGTACACCCATTATTTCGCAACCTGAAAAAGGATGGAAGTTTCTTTTAGCAACGTATCAGCAAAGAGCTCTATCTGTTCCTTCGTCACGGTAGGTCCGATGGAAATCCGGATCGAGGAAAAGGCTAAAGAAGAAGATACCCCACTAGCCTCCAGCACCCTCGTGTCCCTTTTTTTTCGGGAAGAACAGGCTGAGCCCGTTGAAACGCCAAACCCTCTCTCGTTCAGGACTCGAACTAACACTTCCCCTGGAATAGGAGGGAATGCGAGGCTAACAATATAAGGGGAATACCCTGTTGGGTTGCTTAACCGTGTTTCCGGGAGCACTTTGCATTCTTTGCACTTCTGAACTATAGAAAGTAATGTATTCATCCCCTGCTCTGCTTGACGGCGATTCTGTTCCATCTCCTCGTAGGCTAATTCCAAAGCTCGGGTCATCGCCACTATTCCAGGTACGTTTTCCGTGCCTGGCCGCACTCCAAACTCTTGACCTCCCCCCGTTAGAAGGGAAGAAAGAGATTTTCGAACCAGGAGCATTCCTACCCCTCGGGGTCCCCTGAATTTATGTGCACTTACGGAAAGAGAATCGATGCCAAGCTCCTGAAAATGAATGGGGAACTTACCTACTGCTTGGACGGCATCCACGTGGATATGAATCGGCCTGCGATTCCCTTCCTGGGTACGAATCCTTCGGACCACCTCTTCTATAGGTTGAAGGGCTCCGGTTTCATTGTTCACCATCATTAAAGTTACCAATGCCGTATTCTTTGTTAATGCTTCCTCTAGTTTTTCTGGTTCGATCCGTCCATCTTTAGCCGTAGGAACTCTTGTCACCTCCCATCCGAATCGTTCCAGGATTCGGGAGGGTTCGTACACCGAGGCATGTTCGAAAAGTGGAACAATAGCATGACCAGGGTTAGCCTTCAACAGAAACGATAAAAACACGAGGTTATTCGACTCGCTTCCTCCCCCGGTGAAGATCACCTGCTTTTCTTTCGCTCCTAAAAGCTTCGCACATTTTTGCCGACAAGATTCCATACGATCTCGGGCCTCTAGTCCCCAGTCATGAATGGAGGAGGGGTTACCAAAGATCTCCTCTGCTACTTGCTTTTGTACCTTGGCAACTTCTGGATGGATCGGTGAAGTGGCAGCCCAATCAAGATAGAGATGTTTCATAATGGCACCACTTTCTTATTGAACGGATTTGGAGACCCAAGCCCGCCATTCCTCAGGATCCAATGTTTTTTCGAACACCTTTTCTTTTAGGTATTGAGTACAGTTATGAATCCTTAAGGTAGTTTCCGGATCGATCGAATGCTCCAGCTTACATGCCATCTCCTTTGCTTGTGCTTTGGGGATCAGAAGAATATCTTCCAGGAAAGTTTGTAGAACCGTATGTCGCCGAAGAATCGAGCGAGCTACAGTATGCCCTTTTTCAGTCAAACTGATAAATGAGTTCTTCTCGTAATTTACTAGTTTTCTCTTTTTCAGATTCTTTACCGCACCCGTTACTGATGGCATCTGTACCGAAAGGAACTCTGCGATATCCTTAACCCGAGCTACCCGATTTCGTTTCTCCAAGTGATAGATTGCTTCAATATAATCTTCCAAGCTCTGGGTAAGAAGGTTGCCGTCTTTCATACGTAAAAAAATTATAGGTGTTTCACTCAACTTAGACAAGGTAGAGATATTGTATCACAGAATTACCCTCCCTTGCCACTCCAAGTTGTTTTTCTGTACAATGGTTTCATGAAAAGAGCTTCCCTCCTGGTAGGAATCGATATTGGCTCTACCACTGTGAAAGTTGTTGTATGGGAATCAGAAGGGCGGAAGCTTCTTTTTTCCACGTATCAGAGGCATTACTCCTCTCAAATCGATACTCTTCGCTCCATTCTAGAAGAACTATTTCCTCGATTCGATGCCCCTCTCCAATTTGCCATTTGTGGATCCGGGGGGTTGGAAATCGCCCAAGCTCTAAGAGTTCCTTATGTACAGGAGGTAGTAGCCAATTCGTTTGCTATAAAAGAGTTCTATCCTGAGACTTCCGTAGCGATAGAATTGGGAGGACAGGATGCAAAGGTGATCTTTTTTCGCAAAGAGGGAGACCGTTTAGTTACCCATGACATGCGGATGAATGGTAGTTGTGCAGGGGGAACGGGAGCATTTTTGGAGCAAATAGCGGAGATTCTTCACATTCCCTTAGGAGAGTTCAACTCCTATGCGGAACGCGGTACCCATGTCTACGAGATTTCTGGTAGGTGCGGAGTTTTTGCGAAAACGGATATCCAACCTCTTCTGAATCAAGGGGTTTCGAAAGAAGACATAGCCCTCTCTGCCTTCCATGCGATAGCCAAACAAACGATTGGAGGGCTCGCTCAAGGAATGACCATTACCCCACCTGTGATCTTCGAGGGAGGTCCCCTAACCTTTAACCCAGTATTAGTGCGGGTATTCCAGGAACGACTTCACTTAGAAGATCATCAGATTATCCTTCCCCAACATCCCGAGCTAATCGTTGCCCTTGGGGCAGCTTTGGCCCTTTTGAAATTGCCTAAGGAAACTAAGGAAAGTCTGGGAAACAATTCTCCAAGCTGGGATATATTCAGAAATGCCTTGGACTCCTTGAAGGAACGGAATGCCTATCGGTTGGAAGAAGAGTCAGTTCCTTTCTTCACTTCCGAAGAAGAAAGAGAAGAGTTTCAACGTACCTATGGATTCCAGGATTTCATCCCTCCTACAATACCTCCAGGAACAACCCTCAAAGGGTACATCGGGATTGATGCAGGATCCACCACGAGCAAGTTCGTATTGATGGACGAACAAGGTAAGCTGATTAATGCGTTCTATTCCAACAACCAAGGCGACCCCCTTAGAGTGATCCATCAAGGACTTATCCTGTTGCGGGATACCTATAGGAATCAAGGAGTGGATCTGCAGATCCTTGGAGCAGGAACTACTGGGTATGGGGAAGTACTCTTCGCAAAAGCCTTCGATGCCGATTATCACACGGTAGAAACGGTGGCTCATGCGGAAGCTGCCCTTTCGGTTGATCCTAAGGTGTCTTTTATCCTCGACATTGGCGGGCAAGACATGAAGGCCATTTACATACAGAATGGCATCATCACAGGGATTACTTTAAACGAGGCTTGCTCCGCGGGTTGTGGATCCTTTCTCGAAACCTACGCAGCTTCTTTAGGGGTTCCCGTACACCAGATTGCCACCCTTGCGTTCGAATCGAAACATCCTTCGCGTCTCGGTTCTCGATGCACCGTATTCATGAACAGTTCCATCATCACCGAACAAAAAAATGGCAAATCCCTCGAAGATATCCTGGCAGGTCTATGCAGATCCATCATTGACAATGTGTTCACCAAAGTAATCCGGACCTCCAACCTAAA
This sequence comes from Spirochaetota bacterium, assembly GCA_026418195.1. Classification (GTDB taxonomy): domain Bacteria; phylum Spirochaetota; class Spirochaetia; order DTKZ01; family DTKZ01; genus DTKZ01. The sequence continues at coordinate 14,570 of JAOABU010000021.1, forward strand.
CGCCATAGGGAACCGGATCCTCGTTCAAGGAGGAACGTTTCGGAACGACGCAGTGTTTCGTGCCCTTCAACTATACACAGGCAAATCCGTAACCCGAGCTCCGTATCCAGGTCTAATGGGAGCTATGGGGATCGCACTTCTTACCAAACGCTTTGTAGAACAAAAAATCCGTTCAGAAGGTTCCTACAGATCGAGATTCATTCCTCTGGAAACATTAGAGCATTTTTCCTATACAAAGGAACCTTCGTCCATCTGCCCCTTCTGTATGAATGCCTGCAATCGAAGCATCCTTCGCTTCTCCAATGGCAAGTATTTCGTTACGGGGAACCGCTGCGAACGGGGTGAAATACTCGAAGGGAAACCTCCACCCCGATCCATTATACCGGATATGGTTAGAAGACACGAAGAACTTCTCCTATCAGACTATAAACCCCGAATACTTTCCGAACCACGGAAATGTAGGATTGGAATTCCCCGGGTATTGGAGTTCTACGAAAGCCTACCCTACTGGAAGGCATTGTTCACCTCCTTAGGATTCCAAGTAGTACTTTCTAGACGTAGTTCCTATCCACTCTTTGAAGCAGGGCTGAAAAATGTTCCCTCCGATACAGTATGCTTTCCCGCTAAGCTAGGACATGGTCATGTACTAGACCTAGTTGCCCAGGGTGTAGACCGGATATTCTGGCCCATGATGATCCGGATACCGAAAAAGAATCCTACCGCTCAAGGTGGGGAAATGTGCCCCATCGTACAAGGCTACCCCATGGTAGTAGACAAGAGTGATGAGCCCTTCTCTCGCTACGGAGTTCCTTTCGACCATCCCACCTTCCATTGGTACGATCGGGATCTCAAGCACGAACAAACAATTCACTACATCAAACAGACTTACAGTATACCGGAATCCTTCATCGAGATGGCTATTCAGGAGGCTGAAATTGCCCATTCTAGATTCCGAAATCAGATGGAACGGGAAACCGAACAGATCCTGCATCGTTACACGAACCCTTCTGTAGATAAGGATCCGAACTCTTTTGCTGTGATCATCTCTGGTAGACCCTACCATGCGGATCCTCTGATTCATCACGGATTAACTTCTCTTTTTACCTCTCAGGGTATCCCTGTCCTATCCGCATTGTTTCTTCCCCGGTTGTCAGAAATAGATCTCCAGTCTGTGCGGATGGAAACCTATAATCCTTATCATACTCGAATGCTGGAAGCAGCATTGTTTGCCGCTCGTCATCCCAATCTCGAATTGGTTCAGCTCGTTAGTTTTGGATGTGGCCACGATGCCATTATCTCGGATGAAATGGCAAGGATCCTGAAAGAAACTAGCGGCAAGGAACTCCTCGTGCTGAAACTCGACGAAGGAGAAGCTCGAGGACCCCTCAATATTCGTATCAAGTCTTTTGTGGAAACAATTCGGGCTAAGCGGAGGAATCGCATCCAAAAAGGAGAACCTGTAAACAACTTTAAACCCTTATCTCCCCCCTTCCCTGTACAGTACCTGAAGAGCGATCGAAAACGAAGGACTATCCTTATCCCCAATCTTTCTCCAGCTTTTTCCTATATGACTGGTCGAATCCTGGAGGAACAGGGTTTTTCCGTGAAGGTTCTAGACGTAGCAGATCGTAATGCCATTGAATTGGGTAAACGGTACGTACATAACGACATCTGCTTTCCTGCTCAGGTGAATATTGGAGAAATCCTTGCCGAACTCCAACGAGGACATCTACACCCAAAGGAGGTAGTAGCAGGCCTTGCAAAGAACTGTGTAGCCTGCCGAGCAGGTCAGTATGCTGCTCTGTGCCGCAAAGCTCTGGACGAGGCTGGCTACCCGGAGGTTCCCATCATCACCACCGGAACCGAAGACGACAAACAGATGCACCCAGGCTTCCGCTTTTCCATTGGGGCACGATACAAACTCCTATGGGGCCTCCGAATGGTAGATGCACTGGAAACCATGTTACGAAGGATCCGCCCCTATGAAACTACTCAAGGTACATCGGATCGACTCTTCCAACTTCACCTGAAACGGATTGCCGACTCATTACCAAAAGGGACAAAACAAGGATTGCATGCTCTAGAAGACGCGGTGGAAGATTTCAACTGTATTCCTCTTCGTAGCATTCCTCGCAAACCAAGGGTAGGAATTGTAGGAGAAATCCTTATGAACTACCATCCTGGAGCCAATCGATTCATCGAGGCATACCTGGAACGAAACGGGATGGAAATTGTTCTTCCAGGTATGATCGAATTCTTTCGCAAGGGCAACATTGCTGAGCGCCACATGGCATTCCGGCGTCTCCATCCCCATCCTGTATTCCTCTCCATGAAAGTAGAACTCCTGGAATGGATCTTCGGAAAGGCTCATGATGCGGTCGTTCATGTGATGGAAAGATTCAAGTATGGGGAAGAACCCTACTCTATTAAGGAAATCTCTCAAAACACTCTAGACCTGATCGATCCTACGTATCAGATAGGTGAAGGATGGCTCATGCCTGGGGAAATCATTCAACTTGCAAAGATGGGAATCCATAGTTTCGTGATCTTGAATCCCTTTGGATGTATGCCCAACCATATTACGGGGAGGGGGATGATAAAAACCTTGAAAACCCTGTTCCCTCAAATCCAGATTCTCTCCCTCGATTTCGATCCTGATACAAGCTTCGCCAATATCGAAAACAGGCTTCAGATGTTGATCCTTACGGCTATGGAATTGGAAGAGAGGAACAGAAAGCCCTATTCTCAACCCATCACTCTTTCTTAGTACCCTGAAGTTTGTGGGGATTCATAGCAAGGGGTCGAGTTTTCAGTATCTATGGTAGTAAGCGTAAGTCGACGAACCGACATTCCTGCCTTCTTCTTTGACTGGTTCTTGGAAAAATTGGACCTTGGGGTAGTAGAGGTTCCCCATCCCTTCAATCCCAACCAGAAAAAAGCGATTCCTTTGACCCATGAAGCCGTGGATGCCTTTGTATTCTGGACAAAAGATCCTAGTCGATTACTCCCTCCTCATCCCCTTCTAGACTCTTTTCCCTGGGTCGTACTTATCACTCTCACTCCTTACAGGAGGGATTGGGAGAACTCCTTTCCCGATAAAGAGTTCCTAATCCAACAATTCCAACGCCTCAGTGACCGCATTGGAAAGGAACGGGTAGTATGGCGGTACGATCCTATCATCCTAACCCAGGAAATCAGGGTAGACTGGCATAAGAGGCAGTTCGAAAAAATTGCTCGAAGCCTATCAGGATATACAGATCGCTGTATCGTGAGTTTCGTTTCCCTTTACCGGAAAAATAAAGCCTTCCTAAATCGAATCGGGTGGATCGACCCTACCCCTACCGAACGGATCACCCTCCTTCAATGTCTTCGGGAGTTGGCGGAGAACGAGTTCATCCAGCTCGTTACCTGCGCGGACCCTGTTTCTCCCTGGCCCGGAGCATGCATCGACGGAGACCTCTTATCTCGCGTGGCAGGGAGGGGCTTGGAATTAGAAAAGGATCCGAATCAACGCCCCGCCTGTCTCTGCAGGAAGAGCGTGGATATCGGCACCTATGGGACATGTAAAGGAGGATGTCTGTACTGTTATGCAAAGTAAGACTAATACATCTGATGGAGATCCACCTCATTGGGCACCGGCCTTCCTTCCAGGTAAGCTTCCAAGTTCGCCACAGTAACTTTGATGTTTTCTATCGTCGCTTTCGGAGTGAACCCTCCCACGTGGGGAGATAGGACAACATTGGGAAGCTCATGAAAAGGAAAACGAGAGGGGAGGCAAATCTCTTCCCCTGTATTAGGATAGGAATACCAAGTATCAATCCCTGCTGCTTTCAAGATTCCTTCTTTCAAAGCCTGGTATAAAGCTTCTTCTTCAATTACTTCTCCTCGTCCCACATTCACCAGGATTTTCCCCTTCAGCAAGGATAGCTCTTCCTTTCCTATCAACCTGCGGGTTTTTTCTGTAAGGGGAAGGGTAGAAATTACAATATCCGCTACCTGTAGTGCTTCGGGAAGATCATAATATACTCCATCGATCCCTTCGGGAATCGTTTCCATCACTCGTCTCCGATAGCAGACTACCTTGCAGTCGAAGGGCTGTAAGTAACGAGCTATCCATTGGGCAATGGCTCCTGCACCTAACAGTGTGACTGTATTGCCCACAATGGAATCCCAGGTATCAAAAATTCCTTTACCCGCCCAACCGTGCCAAACTCCACTGGCAAGATCCTGATGATACTCCAACACTTTCCCTGTACAACAGAGGAGAAGGGCTAAGGCACGTTCTGCCACAAACCGAGCATTTCCATGAGAATTGAAGACTCTTACCCCTCGATTCATGAACACTTGCGCAGGTAGATGATCCACCCCAACGAAAGGAACGAACACTGCTCGAACGGAACGAGCCTGTTCATACACTCCCTTTGGTTCAATTCCACCGACCAACACGTGAAAGGTTTCGATCTCCTTCAGTGTAGTTTCACGGTCTGTCACAAACTCATGCTCTGGATATCTTTCCATCAAGGGAGTGCAATGTTCTTTCCATAGATCATTGAATCGGTAAGTGAATCCGATACGCATTCTGTACACCTCCTACCAAACCTTACCATGAAACCCGTTCCTGTGGTATGGTTTTACTCATGAAATTTCGCGAATTACCTGTATACACTCATAAAGATAGGATCCTCGAATCCCTTCAAAAGAGCCCAGTGATCGTGGTGGAAAGTCCCACAGGATCGGGGAAGACTACCCAGCTTCCAATTATCTTGTACGAAGCAGGATATTCGGAAAGAGGGGTGATCGGTGTCACCCAACCCCGGAGAATCGCAACCCTATCGGTGAGTGACTTCATTGCACGACAATTGGGAGTCACTGTTCCTGGACTAGTAGGATACAAGATGCGGTTTGAGTATAAAACTACTCCAGAGACCCGTATCAAGATCATGACGGACGGGATCCTGCTACAAGAGATCAAAGGTGACAATACCCTTTCCGAATACTCGGTGCTGATCGTGGATGAAGCCCATGAACGAAGCCTCAACATTGATTTCGTCCTAGGTTTGTTAAAACGAGTGTTGGAAATTCGTCCCCAGTTCAAAGTAATTATCTCATCAGCGACCATCAATGCGGAAGTCTTTTCCAGCTATTTCAACGACTGTCCCATCGTAAGAATCGACACTCCCATGTACCCGGTAACAGTGATTTACGATCCACCCGATCCAGAACTAGGAGAAGAAGGACTTCTAGTCAAGATCGAAAGTATCGTGGAGCGTTGTATTCGGGAGAAACGGAAGGGAGATATCCTAATTTTCCTTTCCGGAGAACAACAAATCAAAGATTGTATAGCTACTCTCTATGCGCAACCGTATCGGAAAAAGCTACACCTACTTCCTCTCTATGCGCGTCTAAGCAAGGAAGAGCAGGAACTCGTGTTCCTTCCGGCACCCAAGGGAAAAACAAAAGTGATCGTAGCCACTAACATCGCCGAAACCTCGGTCACCATCGATGGAGTCACCACCGTGATCGATTCTGGATTGGCTAAAATCAATTACTATAATCCTAAAACCTACACCAGCAGTCTCATCGAAGGTCCCATCTCAAAGGCTTCCTGCAACCAGAGAAAAGGACGCGCAGGTCGAACTCAACCCGGAATCTGTTATAGGCTCTACACCAAAGAAGACTTCGAAGGCAGACCTCTCTTCACCACAGAAGAGATTCTCCGGACCGATCTCTCCGAGGTGGTTCTGCGAATGGCCGAGTTAGGGATCCGGGATTTCGAATCCTTTGATTTTATTTCTCCACCGGGCAAGCAAGGGATCGTGAGTGCAGTGGAAACCCTATACCTGCTGGATGCCCTGAATCCGGATCGAACCCTCTCGAAAATCGGAACCATGATGGCTCAATTCCCCCTCATACCGCGACATGCCCGAATGATCGTGGAAGCCATCCTTCGGTATCCAGACGTCTTGGAGGAAGTGTTGATTGCCAGCAGTTTCCTTACGGGGAATACCCCCTTCCTTCTACCCCAAGGAGAGGAAATAGCGGCCCGAAAGGCCCATCACACCTTTCGGGATCCCGCTGGTGATTTCGTTTCCTATATAAAAATCTTTCGAGCGTATGAACGAGCAGAAAATAAGGAAAAATTCTGTGATCGATACTATCTGGACGCCCGAGTAATGGCAGAGATTCGAAACGTGAAAGACCAGCTCTCCCTTATTGTGAGCGAAATGGGAATCCCCATCGGTTCAGGCGGCTCTATAAAAGACTTTCTCTGTGCTATTTCAAAGGGATTGATTCAGTTCGTCTGCGTACGGAGCGGAAAGGATGGATACCGTAGTCTCACGGCAGAACGTATCCTTATACACCCTAGCTCAGGGATGTACCGTGAGACCCCTCGATTTATCGTGGCGGGTGAAATCGTTCGAACTTCCCGCATGTACGCTAGATCCGTTTCACCCTTAGAGAGAACCTGGCTTGAAGAAATTTCCCCAATTCTTGCTGAAGGGTTAAAGGCAGAAAAGGAGAAGAGAAAGGTTGAGATCGCAAAGGAGAAGGCTCCTCGTAGAGACACTACCTGGCAGATCAGCATTGGAAAGAAGATCTTCGAACTGAAACCCTTCAAGGGAAAGAAAAAAATCGCTCTCTTCCCATGGGAGGATTTGAAGGAGTTAGTGAGAAAAGAAGGAATCCAGATCCCAGGGCCCTATTTAAATTTACGAGGAAAGATCGTGATGGATGGCATGGATTTAGCTGTAGGAGAACGAATACCCAATATCTTTAAGATCGCTCGATTCCTGGATGTTTTCCTTCCATCCTGGCAAGGATCTCTACCTAAGGGAACCCTGAACAGTGGAGTGGGAAAAGCTCAATTGGTGGAGAGCCTCTCAAACCTCCTTCGGATCTGCAAGGTTAAAAAAGCTGGAAAGCGATACGGATTCCTAGGTCTCCACACAGACCAGAAGGGAGTATACTGGTATAAACCCTCCCTTTCATTTTTTACCGCTCTTGAAACGAGTCTAGCCAGCTTGGAGACTCTCATTGACGAACTAGGATCTGAAGTTGAAGGGGGTTTGGAGGGTTTCTCCCTACGGGATCGGGTAAATAAGGCGTATCGAACGCTCAGTGCAGTGTTGGATGCTTAAGGTTCGAGGCCTCGTTCAATTACCTGTTTCACAAGGTCTGGATCCAGAGTAGTCAGAACTGTGTCCCCAAGAGTTCGTTGGAGAAGGAACCGAAGAGTACCTCGTTTCTTTTTATCCTGCTGCATGGCGTTCAAGATTTCTTCTGTGCGAACCCCAGAAACCCTTTCAGCATACCCAAACTTAGTTAAAAGGGCTTGTACCCGTTTCCCATAGGCTGGTTCCGTGACCCTTAACGATAGCCCTGCATCCATAGCCCGGTACAATCCCCATGCTACCGCTTCCCCATGGGTGTATCTCTGGAAATGCGTAGCGGACTCCAGCCCATGGCCAAAGGTATGTCCAAGATTTAGATGGGCTCGTAGTTCTTGTTCCCTCAAATCTTTGGTTACATAAAAGGCCTTTACCAAGAGAGATCGTCGAATGAGAGTCTCATATGTGCCTAATGAAAGATTTTTCAATGAACCACCCTGTTCGGCAATCCCTTCTAGGAGCTGAAACAGTTCCGCATCCATCAGCATGGCGGATTTAATTACCTCGGCCATTCCTGACCGCAGTTCCCTCTCGGGAAGGGTTTTTAGCACCTTTGGATGGATCCAGATTTGTTCGGCTGGATAGAAAGTTCCCACCATGTTTTTCCATCCTTGAAAATTGATGGCTGTCTTTCCTCCGAAGGATGCATCCACCATGGCTAAGAGAGTTGTAGGAACAAGATGGAGTCGGGCTCCTCGCATATAGAGGGACGCGGCAAAGGCGGTTACATCGCATACGACTCCCCCTCCGATTCCCACAAAAAGTGACCTTCGCTCTAGGCCTCGCGCTAGTGCTCTGCCCAGAATCTTTTCAATACTATGCCAATTTTTTCCTTCTTCTCCCGAAGGTATGATCACACGCTGCGTTTCGGGGTACGGAAATAGTACGGCCGTGTGCTCATCTTGTACTACTAGCACCGGATCGTCTGGGATTGAAGGGAAATCTTCTGAAAAGGTAACGGTGGTGCGGAAAGCACCTATCGAAAACTCGAAAGTAGAAGAATCCTTCATTCGCTCTCTTTCGTCATGAGGGAACGAATGATCTTTTCCACAAAAGGGTCCACGATTCTATAGATCCGTTTGTTCCCTTGTACATGGGACTGAACAATCCCTTTCTCTTTAAGGACCGCTAAATGTTGAGAAACTACAGGTTGGGGCTGGTTCAGACATGTCCATAACTCCGAGACACAGGGATCTTCCTCCCGAGCGATCAGACAAAGGAGTTTCAAGCGAATGGGATGCCCACATACTTTAAGCTTCTGGGAACATTCCTCTATTCGTTCATCTGAGCAGCAATCTAGAGAATTCATATATAGTATACATACAATAAATTGAGAAAGAAATCAACTCTAATTCGTACCAAAATGATGAAATAGCACTATTGACATCTAACCAAATTTTAATTACACTAAAATAAATTTAGTAATGCTTAAGAATAGCGGCAAAACATACGGGGAAAGGATACGGGCCTTAAGGGAAATGCAGAAGCTCACCTTGAAAGGCGTAGCATCCTCAGTGGGGATCAGTGAAAGTCTTCTTTCCCAAATCGAACGCAACAAGGTTTCCCCTTCCATCGACACACTGATTCGTATTGCCGATACTCTTGGGGTGGATATGGAACACCTGTTCAAGGACTACCGTCAACAACGTACCGTATCCATCCTGCGAAAGGAAAATAGGAGCCGCCTAGAGAAGGATGGGGTGGTGTATGAACAGCTTTCCCGCTTGATCGATGGAGAGACAGAGACCGCAGTGGAAGTGGTCCTCCTAGAACTATCTCCCGGTTGTCGGAAAGGGAGTACCCAGTATGGGCATCGGGGGAAAGAGGTAGGAATTCTCTTGGAGGGTGAGGTAGAACTTCTCTATGGTGGAATATCTTACAATCTGCACGAAGGGGATAGTATTTCCTTTGATTCTACGATCCCACACACCCTTATCAATCATACCGATAAAAGGGTTCGGGCCATATGGGTTATGAGTCCCCCAAAACTGAATTTTTTTTCAGACTGGTAACCAGTAACAAGAACTAGGTTCCAACACACCGTTGGAGCAGCCCGAATAGGGACAGACGTAGGAGGATATATGGGTAAGACAATCGCAGAAAAGATCTTCGATGCCCACGAGGTGGATAGGCCCTTTCCGGATGTTAGGGTCTTGCGATTGGATCGGGTGTTCTGCCACGAGATTACCACCCCAACCGCAATCGATGATCTCATTCGAAGGGGAAAAGATCGGGTATTCGATCCAGAAAAAATCAAAGCCGTAATTGATCATGTGTCTCCCGCTAAGGATGAAAAGACCGCCTTACAAGGTAAAATCTTACGGGATTGGGTCCGAAGACACGGTATTAAGGATTTTTTCGACATCGGGTCAAATGGGGTGTGCCATGCCCTGTTTCCGGAAAAGGGATTCATTCGCCCCGGTTTTACTGTGATTATGGGAGATTCCCATACGTGTACCTATGGTGCCTTCGGTGCGTTTGCTGCAGGGGTAGGAACCACCGATTTAGAGGTAGGGATCCTCAAAGGAGTTTGCGCGTTTCGTACACCGCAAACGATTCGCATCAATGTCCATGGAAACCTTCGGCCTGGTGTTTTCGCTAAAGATATTATTCTTGGAATCATCGGGAAGATTGGGGTGAATGGTGCCACCGATAGAGTAATCGAGTTTCACGGCCCTGTAATCAGGACCCTGTCGATGGAATCACGAATGACCCTATGTAACATGGCCGTAGAAGCAGGAGCCACCAGTGGGATCTGCCAACCGGACGAAACAACCGTGGAATACCTCTGGCCCTTCCTCAAAGGAGAATATTTTTCAAAACAAAAGGCCTTAGAGGATTTTTCTCAGTGGAAATCAGATCCCGATGCTGAGTATGAAACGGTAATCGATTTCGATGTGAGTGCCCTAGAACCCCTAGTTACCTTTGGGTACAAGCCAGACCAGGTAAAACCTGTTCGAGAGATGGAAGGTACGAAGGTTGATCAGGTGTACATTGGATCCTGTACAAACGGTCGGTACGAGGATCTGGAAGTCGCTGCTTCAGTTCTAAAAGGGAAGAAGATCCATCCTCATGTCCGAGGAATCCTTGCACCTGCCACTCCTGAAGTGTATCGAAAAGCCCTAGAAACTGGCATCCTCAAGATCTTCCTCGACGCAGGATTCTGCGTCACCAACCCTACCTGCGGTGCCTGTTTAGGCATGTCCAATGGAGTTCTTGCCCCAGGGGAAGTATGCGCATCCACTACCAATCGGAATTTCAACGGTAGAATGGGCAAGGGAGGGATGATCCATCTGATGAGTCCTGCTACGGCTGCAGCTACCGCTATTGCGGGTGTAATAACCAACTCTTCCCTGTATACAAGATAGGAGGATTACATGAAACCCTTCGGTGGACCCGTACTATTTCTGGATCGTTCCGATATCAATACTGACGAAATTATTCCTGCCAAGTATCTTACAGAAATCTCTAAGGAAGCGTTGAAACCACACTTATTAGAGGATCTGAAGCTTGACGGATTCGATCCCGTTCGCGATTTAAAGGGTAAAGCCGCTATTGTAACCAGAAAGAACTTCGGATGTGGTTCTTCCCGAGAACATGCTCCTTGGGCTTTGGAAGTGAATGGGATTTTTCTCGTAGTAGCGGAGAACTTTGCCCGGATCTTCAGGCAAAATATGTTCAATTGCGGGATGTTGGCCATTGAACTGCCGGCTGAAACCATCGATGAGTTGTTTAAAATCTTCAGTTCAGGTGAGACTCGGGTAGAAGTGGATTTTCCGAACGATCGATTGACCTTTTCCAATGGGAACACTAAAAAAACATACTCATACCTCCTTAGCCCCTTTGACAAAACCCTAGTGAAAGCAGGTGGATGGGTAGAGTACGCGGACGCAAAATACTAACGATTTTGCATTGACTTTGCAAAGCTTCCATCCTACAGTGAAAGGTATGGAAGCAATTACAACCCAAAGGAGGATGGAAATCCTCATTTCCCATAGTGGAGGCGGGGAACTCTTCTGGGCAGGGTGTATCACTGCTGTAGTGAGTACCGTTGTTGTAGGGCTTCTATCCTACCTTCTCTTCCCTTCTGTTGCGTTGATCTATCGAATAGGAGCTAACATTCTACTCTTAGGAACTACGATGATCATGGGGTTTGTGCTGCGTTTAGAATACACCCTGTCTAAACGCTACCGATTATCCGGGGGTGTTCCCCTCTATGTGGTCCTAATGTTCCTGGTATGGTTTGGTTATGCGCTAGTTCTGCTCATAGGAGCTCCTACTCTAGCAATGGGCATCGTTTCTAAGGCTCTAGTTCTACCCCTAGTGCTCGTATTCATTGGGGCATTGGGATACGGATTCTTCACAAAAAAGCTTTTCTTCTTTGTGTTGAGAAACCTTTCACATCCCGACTATGTTTCCCTCCACTATCGAGAACAGATTTGGGAGCACTTAAAGCCTCTATGGGAAACAGTGCGTCGGTATAAGGATCCTTGCACCCTGGCTTTGATCCGTTTGAACATGACGGAACAGCCTGTATCGATCCTTGAAATACTGAACTATCTCGAATCAGCGAATCGCCTGGTAAAGAACCAACTCCGACTGACAGATAGGAATGGGATACGCTCGAGGGACACTCTCTATGTACTACTTCCCAACACCGACTTGGAAGTGTCTGAAATACCCTTGAAACGGATTCAGCAAGCTCTGGTGAGTGGAGGTTTTCAAGTGGAAAAAATCGCAACAACGGACCTGCGTAACGCGGACACTTCTCCTACCGAATTACTTTCTACCCTTGAAGGGGAACTCAGACCTGCCGGAGCAAAAGTCTAAACCAATACTAGAATCGAAGAACCAAACCCTTTAAAGCTTTCCTGGTAGAGCAATCCATCGATTACCAAAGTGTGAGCACGGTGATTAAAGCCTCTAAGTAATCCCTACTTGCCTGCGGCTAACAGTCGTTCCTTCAATTCTGTTTCCAGTTTCAGTAGCTCTTTCTCTGCCTGCGCCCGTTTCTCTCTACCCTCCCGTTGGATTCGAAGGGTTTCTTCTAGCGTGGTAATAAGATCGTTATTCACCTGCTTAAGGGTTTCCAACTCCACGATGCCTCGTTCCGCTTCCTCTGCTACTCCCAGGCTTCCCTCTTTTAACAAGGCTGCATTCTGTTTCAATAAGGTATTGGTAGTCTGAGAAACTTCTTTCTGGAGTTCCAGAGCCTTCTTCTGACGAAACAAACTTACCGCCAATACAATTTGGTTCTTCCACAGCGGAAGCGTTGTTAATATGGAACTCTGTATCTTCTCTACTAACACCTGATTGTTGTTTTGGATCAGCCGAATTTGGGGAGCCATCTGAAGAGAAACCATACGGCTCAGTTTGAGATCGTGAAGTTTTTTCTCGAATCGGTCCACCAGGGAATTTACATCCTGGTACCTCTGAGCATCCGCAGGGTCTTTCGTGGTTTCTGCTCGATTCCTTAACTCGGGAAGCAGAGTGTTTCGCAACTCTTCCACTTTGAGTTTCCCCGCAGTCAAGAGGATATCCAACTCTTTCAGGTACTCTTGGTTCCGGTTGTACAATTCGTCCAACAACACGATATCTTTCAGCAAATTCCGTTGAGCGGTTTCTAATTCCAGAACGATTCGTTCGATCTGTGAGGAAACCTTCTCGTATCGAGTGACAAATCTGCGGATGGAACCCAACAGGTCCCCGAGCCCCGGAATACGCTGCCAGAAAGATTTTTCTTTGGTCAAACTTCCAACATCCAGTTCTTTGATTTTCTCCAACAGATTGGACAGGATCGTTCCTGCTTCTCCTGCGTCCTTGTTACGGATCTCCAAAAGGACGGAATCGGCAAAACTAGCTATTTTTTGCTGGGCTCCCACTCCAAATTGAAGAACCGACTGTGAGTTCCGTATATCGATCTTGGAAGCTTCCTCGCGGGCTTTTTCCAGATCCCGGGGATCCAGTACCGTTAACTCCATCGATTGGTCACTCATGAACTCCTCCCTTTCTATCCGTTTCCATCTGAATCGTTTGTTCCAGCACCTTCAGTTCTGCATCCAAGTCCAACACATCGTTGGACAGCAACTTTTCGTACTGATACTCAAAAGCTTTGGCAATCTGTTGCAGGCTCGCTTCCACACGGCTTAAAGTCTCCTGAACAGAAGACTCAGTAGAGGTTTTTTCCGCTAACTCCACATACTGTCGTAGGATTTTGGCCACCGCCCTGACGTGATAGTTTAGGAAAGACTTTGCGAGATATATGTCTTTGGGATCTTTCTCTACCTCTTGGATAATCTTCCTGGCAAGAGCGATAATTTTTTCAGCATGGTCCCGTACTCGGGGATCCCGAATCCTTTTGGTCCATATGGCCATTTCATCCACATTCCGCTTCCCCAGGGAAAGGAGTTCTTTCTGAAGATCCCCAGATAAAGAGGAGCCCTCCTGTTCTATTTTTTTCTTCGGCGACAAGAGGACCCATGAAGTTAAACATACTCCGATGGAAGCCCCTATAGCCAAGACAAAGGTTCCCCCCCATAGGAGGGTAGTGACAAAGGCTAATGCCCCTAATCCCCCTGCCCAAATTCCCGAAAACTCCGAAAAGTCTTTCCTTTCCATTGTAACCCCTGCATTACCCTTTCTAATCCTACTCAAAAGCGCTCTATTTGTCATCTCTGAGTTTCCGCTTCTCCCATACCAGAGGATCGTATGGTTTCAAGGGAGTCGATGCCTTGAAATACAGGAGAGTTCTTCTATAAGATACATAGGAAAGATCCCAATGAGAAGGAGAAGCGAACAATGGACATTTCACCCCTCCAAGAAGCCAGGTATGCGTACAAACCCAAAGTACCACCTTTATTGAAGAAGTCTGTGTCCTCCATAACCGTTGAGCTAGGGAAACCTACCGAAGCTCTCACAGATCGCAAAGAGTTGAAAGCTATCTTCAAACACACGTATGGGCAGCCCATAGCTACCCTCGTACCCGGGAAAAACTCTAATGCTTCTGCAAGGATCAATGTAGGGGTCATCCTTTCCGGAGGGCAAGCTCCAGGAGGGCATAACGTCATTGCAGGATTGTTTGATGGTATCAAGAAAGGGAATCCCGCTTCCAAACTGATCGGGTTTTTAGGAGGCCCTTCGGGGATTATCAAGGACAAGGCCATCGAGATCACCGCAAAATTAGTTGATCAGTATAGAAACACGGGCGGATTCGATATCATTGGTTCAGGCCGAACGAAGATCGAAACCGAAGAACAGTTCACCGCAACCCTAGCTACCGCAAAGAAACGAAAACTCAACGCCATCGTTATCATCGGGGGTGATGATTCCAACACGAACGCCGCAGTTCTTGCTGAGTACTTCCGGGAAAAGGGTGAACCCATACAGGTGATCGGAGTCCCTAAAACGATCGATGGGGACCTAAAGAATGAATATGTGGAAACCTCCTTCGGGTTCGATACAGCGGTGAAAACCTACTCCGAGTTGATTGGCAATATCGCTCGGGATGCCAATTCTGCAAAAAAGTACTGGCATTTCATCAAGTTGATGGGGCGGGCCGCTAGCCATATCTGCCTGGAATGCGCCTTGCAGACTCAACCGAACATCGCTCTCATTTCCGAGGAGATAGAGGCAAAGAATCAAACCTTGAAGGATGTAGTGGAATACATCTGCTCCGTCATCGTCAAACGGGCAGAAAAAGGGGAAAACTTCGGAATAGTTTTAGTCCCAGAGGGCCTAATCGAGTTCATCCCCGAAATGAAGAAACTTATCTCGGAAATTAACGATATCCTGGCTCACAAGAATACTGAGTTCTCCTCTCTTGAGCCCGGCCAACCTCAGATCGATTTCATTACAGGACAACTCTCTATAGAATCTCAAGCTGTGTTTTCTTCCCTTCCAAAGGAGATCCAGTCCCAGCTCCTGATGGACCGAGACCCGCATGGAAACGTACAGGTATCCCGAATCGAGACAGAGAAGCTACTCATTACCTTGGTAGAAGCTCGATTGAAAGAAATGAAAACTGCAGGCTCCTATACTGGCAGCTTCAGTTATCAGAGTCATTTCTTGGGGTACGAGGGAAGATCCGCTTTCCCATCCAACTTCGATGCCGATTACTGCTACTCCCTTGGTTTCACCGCGTTTCTCCTTATAGCTAACGGTCTTTCGGGTTACATCTCCTCTATCCGGAATCTAGCAAGACCAGCTGTGGAATGGGTTGCGGGTGGAATCCCCCTCACCATGATGATGAACCTTGAACGGAGGCATGGGAAGGAAAAACCAGTCATTAAAAAAGCCCTAGTGGACTTAAAAGGGAAACCCTTCAAAACCTTTGCTGCCAAACGAGAGAAATGGGCTCTCAGTACATCCTACCTATGCCCTGGTGCAATTCAATACTTTGGTCCGGATGAAGTTTGCAACATGCCCACAAAGACCCTTCTTCTCGAGGCAAAACCCTTAAAACCCTCAGGCACTGGTACTAAAGCCAAGAGGAGCAATACAAATAAGAATAAAGTGAAGGAGAAGCCGGAAAAGTAGGTCTTCGCTTCAACGGATACGACCCGGTCTAACATGGACCGCATTGAGAAAAGCTACTCGATGGGCCTCTCGGATGTATCCTTCTAGGCCAGCCTGGAACACTTCGGAAGAAGGCGCAGGAAAGCCTTCCTCCTTCCAGGCTTTTAGGAACCCAGCTAAAAACGCATCCCCACAGCCTGTGGTATTTAACACACGAAGGTTGATATCCGAGTACACAGGTGCATGGAACACATTGCCTCGATTGTAAAACAGGGTATCTTCTTTTCCATTGGTGGTTATACAAACAACCCCATACTCTTCTGCCAGCCGGGAGAATTCCTCTTCCACCCGAAACATCAACCTATTATCCCGAATTTGTTCCTTCTCGGGTGACTTTCCTAAAAAGGTACTGATAAACTCGGCCAAGTTCGTTTTTACTACGTCAGGTCGATAGGGCAAACAATCGATGAGATCCTTCCCCCGAATATCTAGGATCACCCGTTTTCCAGCTTCCTTTGCTTGTAGCACGAACTCTGCATAGAGGGTTCCCGTGTAACCCGGGGCACGGGTTCCACTGATTACCACACAATCGGATTCTGGCAGGAGGGTTTGAAAACGGTCCCGTACATCCTTCTCTGTATCGGGTGACACAGGTTTTGCTTCCTCTACCAACTCAGTGGTGGTACCTTTCTCTAAGTTTAGTAGGGTAGTACAGAAACGAACCTCTGAACCTGAGTCAGGGGCTATAATTCGAAGGATGTCCTGTTCTGCAAGGGTTAAAAATAAATTTCGTAACATTCCTCCGGCATGGGTCAAATGAATGGTCGGGATTTGCAGTTGTTCCAACACCCGTGCCACATTTACCCCTTTTCCTGAAGCATCAAGATAGTAGGTAGGCGTACGGTTTACCTCCCCTTCCCGCAAGGAAGAAAAGACAAGGGTCTTCTGCAGGGTAGGGTTCAGACATACCACTAGAACCATCATGTTTTCCGGAGTCGATAAGCTGACATGATAGAGGAAAAGGTCACAGCAAGCACGATCAAACCTCCTCCCATCAGGGCATTTCGGGTAGGGGCTTCACCAAGGACCAGAAACACCCATAGAGGGTTCAGAATCGGTTCTAATGTGGTAATAAGCATTGCTTGAATTGTGTTGATCCTTTTAATTCCCCGAGCGAACAGGACAGAAGAAAGACCAATCTGAAAAAATCCCAACACCAAAAGGGAGATCCATCCGGAACTTGACAAAGCAGGGGGATGGGAGAGTATCGAGGGTAGGGAGAAGAGAAACACTATCAGATGGGAAAGGAGGATCGATTCTACAGGGGAACCTGATTTCTGCATCCGCATAAAGATAGCATAAAAGGCAAAAGTGAAACCGCTTCCTATGGCTAACAGGTTTCCTAAGGAGTTACCTGGGGAGACCTTTTCCCTGAAAAAAAGGGCCATCCCACATAAAATCATCACCAGACCGACCCAATGTTCCCACTGGGGATGCTCCTTTAAGAGGATCCAGGCAAAAATGGCTACATACAAAGGAGCTCCATACTGTAAGAGAATCGCGTTTGCCGACGTGGTAAGCTTATTCGCATATACGAAAAGGATCATGGTTCCTGCATTACAGAGGGCAGCTAAGATCTGCGGAGCCGAGAACGTGATCTTTGGTTTCCGTATAAGTAGAAGAATCGTGAGGCCACCTAGCAAACTTCGGGCGCCCGCAATTCCCAGAGGAGTCCAATCGACTAATTTAATGAACAGTCCTCCTAAACTCCAAAGGAAAGCGCAAAAAACGAGGGAGAGGATGGCGATAACCGTGGGATGCATCAGTACCTATCCTTAAGAATTGTTTCGATGTCTTGTACGGTGAGGGGTATGGGGTGATACTTAGCTTCTGTCTTTGATGCAATCATGGAAAGATCGGACTCCTTTAACCCTAACTCTCGCAAAAGGGGCATTTTCGTTTCCGTACTGAACCGCTCCAATGTCTTGATTAAGAGTGCTGCATTCCCATTATCACTACCGGCATCCTTCCCGCTCAAGGCCATTCCAGCTCGAGCGTATCGCTTCAGTACAGAATCTTCCGAAGGATCATCCATCCGCATGGCTCTGCTAACGGTGAACCTTGTAGCTGAAACGACCAGGCTTCCACAAACTATCCCATGAGGGATGGGAAACAATCCACCCATAGGAGACGCAATACCATGTACCACTCCCAGACCTGCCTGAGCAAGACATACCCCTGAGATATAGGCAGCATATGCCATCTGAGATCTCGCTACTAAGTTCCTGCCGTCCCTGTAAGCAGTTAGGAATCCTTTTCCGGCTAATTCGAGGGCTTTCAGTGATAGCCCGTCTGTAAAAGGATTGGCCCTTGTACATGTATAGGCCTCCAATAGTTGCGTGATGGCATCCAACCCCGAGGCAGCAGTAACCTCTGGCGGACAAGAAATGGTCAGTTCAGGATCCAGTATGGCTACATCAGGGACAAAGTTGTCGTGACGAAGGGACTTTTTGAATCCCGAAGGGCCGATTCGGCTAATTACCGCGTTCTTCGTGGCTTCAGCACCTGTACCAGAGGTCGTGGGAATCGCAATAAGAGGAAGCCGGGTACCCAATGGTTTTCGAGTTCCCACCCCTTCAAGATACTCTTGAACAGAACCCTCCATCGTGTAAAGAGCCGCTACTGCCTTTCCAGTATCGATCACGCTTCCCCCTCCAATGGCAACCACACCCTCTGTACGGGACTGATCCTTTACCGCTTTCAGGGTTGCCACAATGGAATCCACTGTTTCAGGGGACGGTTCTCCTACCACAGAAAATTCCGTATACCTGATATGGGCCTTCTTTAGACTTTCGATCAAGCGATCATACGCGGGACTCTGTTTGAAAGACCTACCTCCTAAGATCAAAGCTATATTTTTTAATGATCGATCTTGTAGTATCTGGGACAGCTGTGAACTACCTCCCGCTCCAAAGCGGAGTTCTGGAAGTCGGGTGATTTGAAAGGAATTCATGGATAGAAACTGTACCGAAAAAATCGATTTAGGTAAAGCAAAAAGGATGATATACTTCTTTCCATGATTCCAACTAAAATTATCGTTCTAGATACCCTTCCTCCCAGTGAACAGGGTTTCCATCACTGTATAGTAGTGAGGGATATAAGGGATCTACCCGAGGCGATACAGGATCCAACTCCGCTTGTTTTTTTCCTGTTGGATCCCATGGACTCCTTCACTGAGCAAGAAATCATACCATCCCGTACTCTTGAAGGGACACAAAACCAGCATGACTCAGGTATCCTTGAGAGGGCGTTTGTTACCTTTTTAAAAACGGAGGTTTCCCCACTCGGATCTACACAGGTAGCTTCTGTACTAAACCACCTCCAATCTCAATGGGGACCTTTCACTGTTTCGATGGGGATTTCCCTTCTCACCGAAGAGGTAGGGACATGGGACTCCTATAGAACATTGCACTTACCTACCGAACCAGAAAAAACAATAAAAACGGTTTTGGAACTTGATTCAGATCAATGGTACCAATTCAAGGGTACCTCACAACAGCTGCAATCCTTCTTTAAACTCCTTCCTCTTCTTTCCCAAATAGGGAAACGCTTTCTGTTTTCAGGTAGTGATCAAGTGTTACACGCACTATACCATACCCTTATCCCCTCCCCTGCGGCTGATGTTTCCCAGAATACAAGGAACCCTCTTGGGTCATGGAGCAAGAAAGGGAGCCGAGGATTGATCATTGTGGACAAGCCCTTAGGGACATTAGAGTTGAAGGATGAGCGGATTACTTATCTCGATCTCCGATCGGACACAGAGAATCTAGAGGACACGATCGCAGAGGAGCCGTTTAGTAGAACTGTTCAGAGAACCTTACAAGAAGGCAAAACCCTATGCATCCCTATCCATCCAACCGACTCATCCATCCTTCGATGTTCCCCGTTGGTACAACAAATAGGAAAAGAGATACAGTTCCTTCTATTTTGGGGAACGCAATGGACCGAAAGGAATGTGGCCATCCCATTAAACCTACCTATCTATCGAATCATTGGTTCTGTAGGGCAAGGGAAAGGGTTGATCATGCAAGGCTCCATTGATCCTTCGACTAGCCCTTTGCCCATCATCCTGGCTCATGGGGAAACGGGGTTCACGTTGCAGGAATTGTTTTACTACCTCTCTCCACAGGTACGGATTCGGCCTTCCTGGGACGATTATTTTCTGGGAATCGCTCGTGCGGTAGCAGAGCGAGCAACCTGTGATCGGGGTAGGAGCGGTTGTGTGATTGTACGCGACAAGGCAATTCTGGTAACCGGATACGTTGGTTCACCTACAGGACTTCCCCACTGTGATGAAGAGGGTCACCAAATGAAAAAGATGATCCATGAGGATGGACGCATTACCCAACATTGCGTGCGTACGGTACATGCAGAGCAGAATGCCATCTGCCAAGCGGCCAAGTATGGAATTTCATTAAATGGCGGGACCTTGTATTGCAAAATGACCCCCTGTCGTACCTGCGCCATGCTCATCATCAACTGTGGGATTCGGCGGGTAGTATGCGAGTACCGCTACCATGCAGGAGGAGAATCGGAAGAATTGTTTCGACTCGCGGGAATAAACCTTACATTCAAACATCCCGAGGTTCTTCCCTATTCCGATCAGTAGATTTTCGTAAAAATATCTTGAGAAGTTATGAAAACGGTTTTATCATAGAAGGTAATCCCTTGTATGGGATGCGGCATAATCTAACTACTTTGAGGAGGATATACAATGAAGAACCTCGCACTCTGCTTGTTTTTGATGGGGGCAGTAGTAGCGGCGCCCATTTTCGCCCAAACCGTCATTGCACAGGATGATTTTTCCAAATTAGGAGATTGGAAGCCTGCGTATGGTACATGGAATGCTAATGGCGCACTGGTACAGTCCGACATCAAAGCGGGGATGGCTCGAATTGACCGACCTCTCCCGCAATCGGGCGTATATTTGTTGGAGTTTACTGCAAAATATATAGATGGCGGGTATGCGGATCCTAAAGCGTATGTATCCGGGCCCTACCATGGAGGTTTTGGAATCCACATTGGAGTAGACAAACCCGCGCCAGGTAAAGCATGGGGAAATGGTAAATCTTACCTCCTCTGGATCAACTATGACGATACCGTACCACCCAATTCTCCCCACTACGGATTGCGAGCTCAAGTATACCAGAGCACTTCCAACATTAAGATGGAACTGATGCCAAACTCGAGTATAGAAATCTATCCGAGAGATGTGGTACTTCAAAACCTGAATTACCTCCAGTACGCGCTTCCTGTTAAATTGCGGGTAGACACGAACACGGGAGAAATCCGCGTTTACGATCCCATGGAAGAAGGCTACTATTATTACTTCTACCTGGATCCCAAACTCTTGAAAGGAGCGTACGTAAGCTTCCGGACGAACAAACTAGCGATGCAGTTTGACGATTTCAAGGTAACCAAACTCGAATAGTCTTACTACGATCTCTTAAATAGGCCTGCCATCGAGGCAGGCCCGTACCTTTTCCTTCCTAATTCGAATGAACCAACGTTGCGAACTCTCCTTCTTCGATGGTTTCAGCTTCCAACAGACGATTGGCTAATTTCTCCAGCAGAGGTCTCTTTTCTTGTAACAGGTTCTTCACCTTCTCGTACCTATCATTCACAATCGAGGCGATTGTTTCGTCTATGTAACTCTGGGTAGCATCGGAATAATCCCGGTACATGGAGGGAGCTTCAGCCGTAGGCCCTAAGAACGTGGGCTGTCTTTGGTTCAATGCAACGTTTCTAAACTTAGGGCTCATTCCATACTCGGTGATCATTCGTTTGGCAATATCACTTACCTTTACCAAATCGTTGGCTGCTCCTGTGGAAACAGTTCCAAACACGATTTCTTCTGCTGCCCGACCGCCCAACAACGTATCGATTCGACCGTACAATTCTTTTTCTGTCATTAGAAACTTATCCTCTGTGGGGATCTGTAGGGTGTATCCCAACGCGCCAATCCCACGGGGGACAATGGTGATCTTTCGTACAGGATCTGCCCCTTCGGTAAACGCAGCTACCAACGCATGCCCTGCCTCGTGGTATGCGACGATCCGCTTTTGTTCGGGACTGATCAATCGGTTTTTCTTCTGAAGCCCTGCGATGACCTTTTCGATAGCCTCGGTAAAGTCTGCTTGAGTAACCGCAGTTCTCCCGTTTCGCACAGCCAGCAAGGCCGCTTCATTAACCAGGTTTGCCAGATCCGCCCCTACGAAACCGGGAGTATCTCTGGCGACCTTATGGAGATCCACATCAGGAGCCAGCTTCACTCCCTTTACATGAATTTTCAGGATGGCTTCGCGGCCTGCGAGGTCCGGTCGATCCACTAGAACTTGCCGGTCAAACCTGCCTGCCCGAAGTAAAGCCGGATCCAAGATTTCGGGACGGTTCGTTGCCGCTAGAATGATCACCCCGGTTCGAGAGTCGAATCCATCCATCTCCACCAACAACTGGTTCAACGTCTGTTCCCGTTCATCGTTTCCACCCAGGACATTCATCCTGCTTTTCCCAATGGCATCCAACTCGTCAATAAATATGATACAGGGAGCTTTTTCCCGAGCCTGACGGAACAGGTCCCGTACACGGGCTGCTCCTACTCCCACAAACATCTCGACGAAGTCCGAACCCGAAATCCGGAAAAAGGGGACTCCCGCTTCCCCTGCCACCGCTTTCGCTAACAAGGTTTTCCCCGTACCAGGAGGACCTACCAGAAGAACCCCTTTGGGGATCTTTCCTCCGATACTCGTGTATTTCATAGGGTTCTTCAGGAAGTCTACCACTTCCTTTAATTCCTCTTTCGCTTCCTCGCACCCCGCTACGTCGTTGAACGATACTCCTGTAGTTCCCTCAGCCACGATAGCAGCTCGATTCCTTCCTAGAGCTAACACGTTGGATCCGAGATTTCCCATTCTCTGGAACAGGATTCGCCAGATGAAGAAGAACATGAGGAACGGAACAGCCCAGGTAAGAAGGAAGTTGACAAATGCATTCCCTTTCTCCGAAATCTTTGTGTACGATACTCCCTTGGAATCCATCAAGGGGATAAAGGTCGGATCATTCACCGGAACGGTGCGGTATACCTTCTGAGGCCCCTTAGTCTCCGTTGGTTTTGCCGTATAGCCATAGTAGAAATTGTCTCCCAACTGAACGGAAACGATTTCCCCTTGTTCGATCTTCTTTTTAAACTCACTGAACCCAACGAGAGAGTCGGGTGTCGGAACGAATAAGCTATTGATCATAAGTAATATGAACAAGGTCAGCAGGAAGTACCAAAGTGAAAACTTGAACTGCCCTTTATTTGGCATTTTAAATAGGGGGCCAAACAAATCGGGTTCCTCACAGGTCCCCTTTTCCCAACATCCCTCTTCGTCTTTTTTCTTTTCAGGTTCCTTTTGATTTTGCTTAGCCATGTAGACTCCTTTTGCGTAAAGTGTCCTTATTAGCAGAAGCTCTTCCCTCCTAGTTATAGAAGCCGCTTTTCTCCTTCAAGGGATCTAGCTTCTGTAATATCTTGGGTTATCTCCACGGTCCCTAGATAGGTACCGTCTTTGTCCCGAACAGGAAAGTAATCAATTTTAATAAACCTCCCCTTATGCTGGATCCAGAAGGGCGCCTTGTCGAGGGTTCCCGTTTTGAACCCGTTCAGAATAGCATTGACTTTATCCAAACTCTGGGGAGGATGACAGTTTTGCACCTTTCGGCCTAGATCCATCTTAGTCCTTGGGAAAATTCTTCCTTCCCTAGGGGTATTGAAGTACGCGACTCGATCTTCATGATCGACAAAGGATATGTCTACGTTGAGAGCATCCAACAAGGCCTCAATCGTCTCAATGGGTAAATTTTTCAAATTCATGTTGCCCCCTTATCAACTTTAGTATAGCCTTCATACCTTGAAGTATCCCAAGGCATCGCACTCCTCTTTGATGTCCTTCCAGTCTTCATCTGTAAGCACTTCCAATGCAGCCTGATACAGGATATTTTTTTCCTTCAATGTATGATTCGCAAACTGCTCTTGCAGGAGAATGCTGTTTTGTACCATCAGATCGGCAAAGGTATGGAAATCCATCTCTTCTCTTTGCTCCAACAGCTTCTTCAACTTTTTTTTCTGTTCCTTCATTTCTGTATGTTCCATCCACATGATAGCAGGAGGCTGCTCCAATCCGTGCTTCTCAAGTAGAGGGAATAAGGTGTTTTCTTGCCGTACGTTGTGATTCTCCGCCTCCAGAAGTTTTTCAATCAGCTCGGTTAACCGTTCCAATTCCCTTGCTGCGTTTTTAAAGCTTCCTTTCTTGTTCAATTCACTGGCCCTTGTACGTAACTCGTCCATTAAGGCGAGAATTATGCGGTGATCTTCCTGAAACCTGGCAATAGGATGACCATCTGGTACAGAGATTTCATTCTGTTCGATAGTGCTTCGGAATAGCTCTAGATGAACATCGCAAGCGGAAACAAGGTCCTGTTGAGTGAAGCCTTCCGCAATTAGTTCCTGCTCTGCTTGAGCGATTAAGAGGGGAGTCGCTTTTGAGAGGAGCCCTTTAAACTCTGCCCGTGCTTTATCTAGTTCTTCCGGAGAGGTACCACCCTTGATTCTCTTGAGTAAAGCCTTCAATCCCTCTTTTACGGGATTCTCTGCCGGGGAGGTTTTTCCCATGCTCCTGCCTCCATATTCAACATCTTTCCTATCTCTCTTTGATCAGATAAATCTTGTATTCCTGCGCGCCGATGCGCTCTGTATGATAAAGGAAACCTTTTTGGGAAAGGTTAGCAAGGAGAGGAAGGGGTTCGAAAGATTGCACTAGAATGAACCCTTCCCCTGCTTTAGTTCCTTCTGCTAGCTTCATCACTCGATCGAAGGGATCCTCTGCCAAAGTTCTCAGATCCATCGTTGGGAAATTTCTAGCTGCCTCTATCCAGGAAGGAGGAGAACTGGCTGCCATCCCCTTACTCGGGTGCTTACCTACCAGTTCCACCACTTTTTTCAAAGCCTCCCCCGAGCGGAGAGAATCCTGGATGGCAGCTTTTTCCACAGCTAGGTAATCGGCACCTAACCCTAACGCTTCGTTCAACCGATACAGCAGTTCTCGTAGGTATACCCCTCCGATTTTTGCAGCCCGTTCTAAGGTGGTAATCCGGGCCAAGGTATTGAACGCCACCGGATTGTCTAGCTTCTTGAACTTGGGACTCAAGGCCTGTAACACCGGTTTTAGTTCTGGGTATCGGGTGAGAACCTCGTACACAGTATGCTCTTTTCGGATTAGATCCCGTTCCTTTGACATCCTATCCCTTATACCATGGTCCAAGCGCGGTTCAACACCCGCTTCGCATTGGCTATCACGAGATCCGGATCCTCGTCTCCCACAGGTTTCACCTCAAAACTCACGATGGGAGGATTCTGTTTGTTGAGGAACCCAATCTCTTTCAATACCCGCAGGTATTCCACCAATTGGTCCACATCGTTCTCGCTACCAGGGAACCCAAAGCGAGGATGCTGATCCCCATAGGCAGGAAGATCCTTGCTTTTTACCACACAGTTCCCCATATGGGCGTGCACTAGATAATCCTTGATAGGATAGATCGCCTCCTTTGCGGATTCCCGAACTAGGGGCAGGTGACTCAAGTCTACCATAAGGCCAAAGTTATCGTACTCCTTCCGTATTTCTTCAGCATACCGCTTGGCCAGGGAGGTCGGTCCTATGATGCTTTTCTTCTCAATATCGAAATCGAAGATTTCATGCACCACCCTTAAATTCCCCTTAGACTTGGCATACGCACAGAGTTCTTTTGTGGAAGCCACGAGGGCTTTGAAGGCTTCTTCCTTTCGAGCTTCTTCATATTTACCGCTCAGAAAGGCAAACCCTACTGCCCCCAACTCGTAGGCTTCATCGATACCTTCTTTCAATGTAGCGAGGGCTTTCTTCCTGCCCTCTTCGTTCAGATCGTTGATATTCAATCCTGTAGTGAGCAATCGAGGCTGTCCACCGTATGCAACCGTCATATGAGCAGTGTCCAGCATCTTCTTCACCTGTTTTCTCACCTCTGGATCCTTGATCCATGTCACTTCGATGACATCGAAATAGTCATCCAAGGCGATTTTTTTCACTGTTTCCAGAATCGGGCCTTCTCCCTTCATGGTGTTAGGATAGGCCATGAAATGAATAAGACCTACCTTCATGTACGCATGGATGGATTCTTGCATTCCAGTCCTCCTGCTTTAGAATGATGTTTGCTTGGAATAAATGTACTGGTTTCCCCAAGCAAGGTAAAGAGTAGCTAGTTAAGGCCGAAGGGTTGGGAGAGTAGTAGATCCAATTCCTAGTTCCTTTCCTAAAAAATCCTGTAACCGTTGAGCAGGCTTTGAAAACATATCCGGGTGTTTTTCGAACACTTCCTTGAAAAACCCTTCTGTTTCTGGATTTTTTTCCAGAACTCTCTGGACCATTGTCTCTTTGAAGTAACGATCTACCATATTCGGAGGTTGCTGGAGGAGGTAGGCTTGAAACTCGTTCACAACTAGATACGAGTCGGAGGAATCATACTGCATCCAGGATAGAAGGTACAACCAGAATTTCCGTTCATCCGAAGAAAGACCTTTCCAGAGGGAGGCTACGAACTCTTGGAACGGTTTCGAAGCATAGTACACTCCATGGAACGCTTCGTGAGTTAGGAGAAGTCGACGGTGAGGATCGGAAGATTCTCTGGAAATACTTAGGATTCCTCCTCTGCCGGGCGCAACCTTATTATGTTGCCGCACCAATACCCCGTAGGTTACCAAGTATTCACGTAACCACTGTTCTTTTGGATTCAAGGGAAAATTCGTTCTTTCTGCTTCGTTGAAAAAAGCAGCTAGTCCCTCACCTCTATAATTATGGGCATTCCATCCATGGAGATCCCAGATTTTCTGATCCGGATGGAGTTTTCCTCGATATCCTTTTTTTTCCAGGAAAAAAGCCAGGCGATGGAACAATTCTTTCTGAAGAGTGTAGTCCTTCGTATCGAATACAAGAATTTCGGGAAAGAGGGACCACTGGAACACTTCCAACTCTTTCGCACGCCAGGCCTCCTGCGGGAAAGACAGGATGGTTTCCAAATCTGCGGGTAGTGGTGGAAGGAAGGTAACCGGAGGAAGAACGACAGAGGAGGATTCGCGATTTGAAATCCCTCTTTCCGGGGAACCGTTGATCCAGGTGAACACACTAGCTGTTAACGCAATTCCTTTATCTAAACCCTCCATCTGCACCCGTACTGGAGTAAATCCTAACCATTTATCGTACACGAACACATCTTCCTGTACAGGCCTTGTTCGAATGAAAATCGTTCGTCTCTCTTTCCCTAAACCGAAAAAAGTGGCACGGATTGAAGATGAGGGAAGGGAGCCTTTGTTCATCAG
>JAOABU010000076.1 GCA_026418195.1 Spirochaetota bacterium
TCGTTCACCTGTAAACAAGATTACGGTTCCCACCGAAAGGAACAGGAGAGCTTTGAAGAAGGCATGACTCACCATGTGGTACAGAGAACCTGTTACGGCTATCTCGTTCCCAGCTCCAAACCCGGCAAATACGTATCCCATCTGGGATACCGAGTGCCAGGCTAAGAGAACTTTTACATCCGTTTGAGTCAAAGCACGTAGAACCCCAATCAGGGCAATAGCCGACCCCATCCATAGGAGGAACTCCCGCGCTCCTTCCAGTTGGAGTAAGGTAATGATCTTCCAAACCACGATAAACGCTACTTTGATCACTACCCCTGACAAAGAAGCAGAAATGGGGTGAGGAGCGAATCCATGGGCATCGGGCAACCACGTGTAGGGGAGAAAGGCAGTCCGTACTCCGATCCCTGCCAGGAGGGTTGCCAATGCAAACGCAGCGCCTAGGGTAAGGGAAGGGCTGTTTCTATCTGATACAGAAGCTTGTACCCATTCTCGGAGGGTCTCATATTGAAGGGACCCTGTGTCCCGGTAGAATAAGAAAACCCCTACAAGAAACAAGGTGATTCCTACGGAGCTCAGCATCAGGTATTTGAAGCCGGCGAACAAGGCCCGATCTTTCTGCTGGTATGCGATCAGGGTATACACAGCGATCCCTGTGATTTCTAGAAACACGAACAGATTGAACACGTCATACGCTAGAACGATTCCTGCCATACCCCCCTGGAGCAAGAGTAGAAAGAAGTAGAACCGGCTATCGTACCCCCCTTCTGAGAAGGAAAACAGGAGAACAGGGAGATAGATTAGATAGGTTAATGCAAGGGCAACCCAGGCAAGTCCATCCAACTGCTGGCCGATTCCGATTCCTGTTGGCCATCCCCCTACAACTGTGGCATAGACTGCACCTTCGTAAATCCCTTTCCCGAAAAGGCTTAGAAGAAAGACACCGAGGAAGAAAGATCCAAGGGCTATAGGTTTTGCCACCTTGAACGAAGGAGTTACCTTTTCGATCAAAGCGATGAACGAACCGAATAGGGGAATCACGGTAAACAGAAGAACGGCATTACTAGTCATCCCAGTGCACCTGTCTTTCGATTTCTGGCAACTCAGTCGTCCCGTACCGGTGGTGTAGCTTATAGATGAATGCCAACGCCAGGGCAGTGATGCAGATTCCTACCACGATTGCCGTGAGCATGAGGGCTTGTGGTGTAGGATCCACGATATCTGTCTCACCAGCAACCAGGATAGGAGCATGGGTTCCTCTGAGGGAACCGAAAAAAATGAAGAGGATGATCACTGCCGAGTTCAGCATATTCAAAGCCATCACTTTACGGATCAAATTCTTAGAGAGGATGATACCTGCTAAACTGACTAAAAATAGGAGAGCTATGAGGAGGAAGTACAGCATACCTATTCTTTCTCTTCCTGGAATAAGTGCCAGCAAATCAGGGTAATCCCGGCGCCAACCTTTGCCCCAATCACGACATTTAGAATGAAGATCGTACCTGGAGGCGGAAGAAGGGGCGCGAGAAACCCACTTCCTAAAAGGAATCCTCCCATCCCAGCTATCAGGAACAAACCATACCCTATCAACTCCATGATGGAGATTTTTAGGAGGGGGAATGTGCGGGAGAGTACATCGGGTCCTTGGGCCAGTAGAATCAGGAGGAGTCCCGAAGCAAGAGCAACTCCCCCTTGAAACCCTCCCCCCGGAGAAATATGACCGAAGGTCACAAGGTACACACCGAAAAGAAGGATGAAAGGAGAGAGCTTTCTGGACACCACATCGAGGATATTCGTCTTTTTCATTTATTCCCTCCCACCAATACCAACACACCCGTCACAGCTCCAATGAGAACGATGGTTTCTCCCAGCGTATCGTAGGCACGATACGCTAAGTAGAGGGCGGTTACCAGGTTCACTGCCCCTGTTTCTTGGGTCCCATGCTCAAGGAAATACACTTTCGATTGTTCCATGGGTTCACGGTGTACAAGGAGAGAAGTGAGTAGTACGACGGAGAAGAGAAGGAGAACTAGGAGGTGAAACCCTCGAATCATTTCACCTCCTTCTGGGTGCGTTTTACGATCCAGATATAGAGGAAAGTCGAGACTCCAGCTCCCACAGCAGCTTCGGTAAGGGCTACGTCCGGCGCATGGAGAACAAAGAACAACACCGCACTGAAAAGGCTGAAAATAGCCATGAGGATCACAGCAGTGAACAGGCTCCGTATTGAAAGCACCAGGATTGCTAAGATGAGATGTACAAGAAGTAGGATTTCAATCATGGAGAAAATCCTTGGAGCTTAGTTTACGGAGTTTGCGCCAGGGAACGATTCCCATATTCCAAGCGTACCGCGCAATGATGTGGGCCCCTACGGGACTGGAGACAAAGAAGAAGAGGGTGATCACCAGTACCTTCCCTGTGATGGCAGAAAATCCTGCCTCTATCATCACGGCTATGAAAACGGAGATGACCGCTGTAGTACTGCAGGTGGAGGATGCTTGTAGCCGAGTATACGGATCTGGGAACAGAAGGATCCCTACTAAACCCATCAGATTGAACACTGCAGCGAGAAACAGGAAGATATACACTAATCCTTCGATCATACGCTACTCCCCCTTCCTGTGTCGTTTTTCTAGGAATTTCGTCAAAGCCAGAATCCCTACAAAGCCGAAAATGTCATACACCAGGGCTACATCCAGGTACACATGGAGTTTTTCTTTCGCTGCATAGAGGACAAGGATGGCCAATATTTGAGCGGAGGCTACATTCAGTCCAAGTAGACGATCCGGGATAGTAGGACCCCACAGAACTCGATACAGGGAAACCACGGAAGAGGCAACGAACAGGTAACCGATCAGATCGAAAGCCAGTGTTGTCGTCATAGGAGAACTCGACTTAGTAACGTTTCCATTTTCCCCTTAATGAGGATTCCCGCGTATTTGGAATGTAGAGTTTTCGCATCTAGCCAGTGAACGATCAGGTGGTCTTCCTGTAATTCGAGGGCAATGGTTCCCGGTGTGAGGGTAATCGATGTAGCCAGGAGAACTCGGGCAAGGTCCGAATGGAGACGGGTGCGGAAATGGACGACCCTTGGATTGATGTTTCCACGAAGGATATTGATCAGTACGGCAAAACTAGAAAGATACATCTGAGCGAGAAGGTAGAGTAGGTACAGGATTCCATAGTGGATTCGTACTAAAAGCCCTTTTCGAGCGGCTTCGTACTCTGCAATGAACAAATCATACGTGATAATGGCTACGAAGAGGGAAGCAATAGCACCAAGGGATAAAGAAATCGCTTCAAAACTTCCCGTATAGAGTAACCATCCCCCATAGAGCCAAATCGTCGTGAACAGGATTCGAACCAACTTCCATTTGGAGCGAACCCTCATTCCTCCTCCCATTGGCGAAGAATGGATAGGATTTGATCAGGGGATTCTGCTCGGTTCAACGCTTCACGAAAGGAGCCTTGTTGCAATAATCGAGCTAACTTGCTCAGTAGCCGGAGATGGAATGCTTCGCTTCCTTCTTTTCCCAGAATCAGGAATAGAAGGGTTACCGGTTGTCCATCGATTGCATCGAACGGGATCCCTTTCTGTTTCCGTCCAACCGCGATGACAGTATTCTGGAGACCGGGGACGATTTTATGGGGAATTGCTACTCCGGATCCAATTCCTGTAGAAGACACTTTTTCTCGTTCTATAAGATCTTTCCAAATGTGGTCCTTTTGAGCCGCATCGATGACTCGCTGGTCCTGAAGTAGGTTCAAGAGCTCTAGCAAGGCATCTTTCTTCTTGTTGGCTTCCATCTCTAGTTTGATACAGGAAGGTCGTAAGAACTCTGTAATTCGTACCATCCTATTCCCCCTCTACCCCTACCAACCCACGGGCGTAATCAATAGGTACGGTAAAGAAAATCCCTGTACCGGGTTCATCCAACCCACCGCACACTTTATCTAAGAGCTTTTCCAGCCGTGGGATAAGGGCTTCGTTTCGCACCACCGAAAAAATGGTTTTATTGTAGGGCTTGTTCCCTTTCATGAACTGTTTGAAATCGGAAAACAGGGGGACCTCGTAGGTAAGAAACCGTCCCATTCCTTCAGAGTCCAGGATGGTAGCCCCTCCAATGCCGGCTTCCACGTACGCTGCGAGCACTTCATCCAATAGTTCTTCTTTATTCAGAACGAACACGACTAGCTTCACTCTGTTCTGATTGTCGAGGAGAATGAGGGATTAGTCAAGAATTTCCCGTGAGAAACTTTTTCTCACTAGTAGGAAGGAATTTCCTTTTTAAAATGGGCTATGATATTTAAACAGAACGCAAGAAAGGTACTGCATAGCCTAGGTGATGATACGACTTGCCTTTGTGGGCGATGACACTTTATTTAATTATATAGAATTATATCGATCAACACGTGAAAGGAAACCGATCATTCAATCGTATAAGGTAAATTTAAAGTTCTGTTGATGGGACAGGTTGGCATAATAATTGCTTTTTATATTACTGGATAGAAAAGCTATCCCGCGATCGTGGATCGCAGTAAACATACCAAATGGTTTCAGGAGAGGGTAGTATGAAAAAGGTAGCAGTACTTATGGTATTAGGCCTTGTGGTGTCCGGCTTGGCTATGGCTCAAGCAGGTCCAGGGCCAGGAACGTGGGGCCCTCAGAATCGCCCTATTCCCCCTGCCTATGCCCAAGCACAAACAGAAGTGGTAAAGGTGGATGGAACGTTGAGTCTGATTAACGGACGAATTGGCTTAAAGTCGGGGGGAAAAACCTACTATGTTCCCATGTTGGGTAGGTATGCGGGGTTCATCGAAGGTCTAAAGGAAGGTGCGTACGTGAAGCTGGAAGGGTACGCGTTCCCCATTCCCATGGCACCTGAGTACTCTGTGTTGCGGGTAACCAAACT
>JAOABU010000143.1 GCA_026418195.1 Spirochaetota bacterium
ACTATGCCAGCGGCGTCTTGTTTCTCCGTGTAGTTACCAAGAAAACGAATCTGTTGACCGGTGAGGAACGATTGGAAGTGGAGGAAAGAGACTTAAGCGTTCCTCTGTCTTCAGGAGCAAAAATTCCCGACTACCTTTTCCTTCTTGGAACAGGTGACATGGCCTATCTTTTGTGGAAAGATGGCTCCTACCTTCTCCTCTCTCTGCATGAAGCTACCCTTCAGAGTAAAGACATCAGCGCTCTAGAAAAAGCTCAAGTATTAGAAAAAGGAAACGTATTCCAGTCGTTATCCGATCCCTCTAGCAGAAACGAGCACTCAGAGATTACCACTGCGACGATTCTTCTAGGACGGGGAACCATCGTGATGGGAGATACCTTAGGCAGAGTATCCAGTTGGCATGTGGGCAGGAAGAATGAAAAAATTGCGATGATCCATTCCCATGTATTCCAAGGTACTGGGAATGTCACTTCCATCGTTCCATCCACGCGAAAACGCCTGTTAACTGTGGGATTTAACGATGGAAGCGTTCGAGTATTGTATCTCACCAGTGAGCGTTTAGTAGCACAGGTCCAAGCGTTCCATGGCACCTCTATCGATCAGATTCTACTAGCACCTAAGGATGATGGGGTAGGAGCTTTGGCATCCGATGGAACTTTTTCCTTCTATCGAATGAAGGAAGGGCATCCTGAAGTTTCATGGAAGGCGTTGTTCGCCCCTATCCTGTATGAAGGAAATGCGAAAGCGGAACATGTATGGCAATCTTCCAGTGGAACGGACTCCTTTGAACCGAAGTTTGGGCTGGTGCCCTTGATCTTTGGCACGCTAAAAGCGACCTTTTACTCCCTCCTGTTCGGAGTGCCTATTGCATTAATGGCAGCTATCTATACGAGTGAGTTTCTCCACCCCGATTCTCGAGCTCGAATCAAACCGCTAATTGAGATGATGGCTAGCCTACCCAGTGTAGTATTGGGGTTTCTCGCTGCGCTCGTGGTAGCTCCCTTCGTGGAAAATCGGGTACCCATCTTTCTGTTCGGAGTATTCTCTATCCCTTTGGCTTTTTTGATTTCTGGATTTCTAGTGCAGTTTCTTTCGAAACGATGGTTCATCCTGGCATCTAGGTACCGGTTCGTTCTTCTATTGCTGGTATCCCTTCCGCTAGGGATTCTTATGGCGGTTTGGGGAGGGCCATGGATGGAACGCCTCCTGTTCTATGGCGACTTGAAAAGCTGGTTGGACGGTCAGGTAGGGCGGGGTACTCCAGGATGGATTCTCCTATTCTTTCCCCTTGCTGTTCTGGGAGGTGGGTTTTTCGCTCGGAAAATTCTATACCTTCCTCGGATACGCACCTGGGTGGAAGGTATTGAGCGGGGGAAGTCTCGGGGTGAACAGAACTCTTCTGTACAGAAACTGAGAATACTTTCTCCTGCTACGATCGATCTCCTGAAGCTTTTGTTTGGGGGAGTCTTTTCCCTCCTTTTAGCCGGTAGTGTTGCCTTTCTGTTGGACCGGATAGGGTTGGATCCTCGGGGTCCCTTTCCTATTTTAGGTCGATTGATGGGTACGTATGTCCAGAGGAACTCCTTGGTTGTTGGTTTTCTGATGGGATTTGCCATCATTCCCATTATCTATACGATTGCCGATGACGCGTTGAAGAGTGTGCCCAACTCTCTAAGAGCTGCAGCGCTTGCCTTAGGAGCGACACAGTGGCAGACTACCGTTCGCGTGGTGATTCCTACAGCCATGAGTGGTCTTTTCTCGGCTGTAATGATCGGATTCGGCCGGGCTGTAGGGGAAACCATGATCGTGCTTATGGCTACGGGGAATACTCCGATCCTGGAATGGAACCCCTTCAATGGATTCCGAACCCTATCCGCAAACATTGCGGTAGAACTTCCCGAGGCTGTGGTTGGGAGCACCCATTACCGGATTCTATTTTTCGCTGCGTTGACCTTGTTCGTGCTTACCTTCATCGTGAATACCTTAGCGGAAATCCAGAGAATGCGATTTAGGGCACGGGCTTACCAGTTATGAATACAAACCACGAGGTCCTATGAGCGTAGAAACCGTTAAAACCGAAGAAATACTGGAACCTACACTCCCATCCCAAGCACCTAGAGGGCTGAAACGGTATGTGCCCTTATCTTCCTATGGGACTCCCTATCTCTGGTTAATGGGAGGAATGTTGGGGATTTCCCTTACTATGATTGTAGGCTTACTACTCCTCATCTTAGTCATGGGATCTTTGACTTTCTGGCCTCAGAAGATCATTCAGTTTGAAACGGTAGATGGGAAACGGTATTTAGGAGAAGTAACCCGAAGGGAAACCTACAAACCTTCCAGAGAACAGGTCGGAGAGCTTCCCGAACTGTATCGGGAAAAAGCAAATCAATTCTTAGAATCCCGTCAGGGGATTTCGGAGCGATTCTTGGTTCGAACGGGGAACTATGAACGAACCAACACCCATTTCCACTGGGTGAGCGATTTTCAGATTCAGAACAGTACGTATCCAGAATGGGCCTTTGTGTGGGAGCGTCTTTCCTGGGGTAGATTCTATGGAATCCCCGTAGGATTCCAGGTGGACGGGAAACTGTTTACAGAAGGCTTACAGGAATCTTATCGGTTGTTTCGGCAACATTTTCCTGACGTTCAGAAGAAACGAAATAAAATCTATTACTTAGAGAAAGAGGTGCTAGGTGCCCTCAACTATAAAATGGAACAGGCTCGATTAAACGTTCGGGAAAAGGAATTGAAACTTAGGAACGCTACAGGGGAACGCCGTGAAGCTTTGCAACAAGAGCTTCAGAAGGCTAATGCAGAATATAGTAGGTTGAAGGAAAATTTAGAGTTCGAGTACGGTAAGATCCGTGCCCAGATCGAAACTTTGAAGAAGGAAACCCAACGGTACAGCATACTCATGCAGGTATCGGACGGGAGTATAGTGCCATTACCTCTCGCTACCATTGTTCGAGGGTATCCTGCAAATCAATTAAGCTGGTTCGAGAAGGTATTGGTGTACCTGGATCGATGGAAGGAGTTCCTTTTAGAAGAGCCGCGGGAAGCGAACAGTGAGGGAGGGGTATTTCCTGCCATCTTCGGTACTGTCGTAATGACCCTTCTCATGTCCCTCGTTGTTTCTCCCCTGGGGGTCATTGCAGCCTTGTACCTTCGAGAGTATGCCCGAGCAGGATTTCTGGTAAGTGCTGTACGAATCGCATTGAATAATTTAGCAGGAGTACCCAGTATCGTGTTCGGTGTGTTTGGATTGGGTTTTTTCTGCTATTTTGTAGGAACTTCCATCGACCAGCTTTTCTTCCAGGCACGGTTACCGAATCCGACCTTCGGAACAGGAGGTATCTTGTGGTCGGCATTGACCTTAGCCCTATTGACCCTGCCTGTGGTGATCGTGGCCTCTGAAGAGGCTCTGGCTGCGGTACCCAACTCGATGCGGGAGGGCGCCTATGCATGCGGAGCTAGCAAGTGGCAGACCATCCAGCGGATTGTGATCCCTCGGGCATTACCCGGGATTCTTACAGGGATGATTCTTGCAATGGCCCGAGGAGCCGGAGAGGTGGCTCCCCTAATGCTGGTGGGGGCAGTGAAACTTGCACCGGAACTTCCCATCGATGGGAACTTTCCCTTCATCCATTTGGAACGAAGTTTCATGCATTTGGGTTTCCATATCTATGATGTGGGATTCCAGAGCCAGAACAGTGAAGCGGCCAAACCTATGGTGTTCACTACTACTCTTTTATTGATTCTGATCATTGTAGTCTTGAACTTAGTGGCTATTTTCTTGCGAAACCGTTTGTACAGAAAGTTCATCTCTCGGGAGGTATGAAATGAGAAGCGACACGAAGGATGGGAAAATGATAGAGAGCGTCAATGCGATCGTACGGATCTCGCATGGAATGGAAGTAGAGCCTGCTATCCATTCTACCCTTTCCCATCTGGCAGATTCCGAGGTAGTGTTGCGGATCAAGGAGTTCTGTCTCTGGTATGGTAAGAAACAAACCTTATTCCGGATCAGCATGGATATTCCCAAAGGGAAGGTGACAGCCCTTATTGGCCCTTCAGGATGTGGGAAATCTACCCTTCTCCGTTCGGTCAACCGGCTGAATGATTTGATCGACGGGGTACGGATCTCGGGTGACATGCTTCTCAATGGGGATTCCATCTATGCACCCGACGTGGATGTGATCGAGCTACGGAAACGGATGGGAATGGTGGCCCAGAAGCCAAATCCCTTTCCTATGAGCATATACGAGAACGTGGTTTTCCCCCTTCGGATCGATGGGATCCGGGATAAACGGATTCTGGATGAGGTGTGTGAGCGGTCACTACGGGGTGCTGCCCTATGGGACGAGGTGAAGGATCGGCTACAGGACAGTGCCCTTGCCCTTTCGGGAGGGCAACAACAGCGGCTCTGTATCGCCCGAGCAATAGCGGCTGACCCCGAGGTCCTTCTGATGGATGAACCTGCTTCCTCCCTAGATCCTATCGCTACCGCCAAAGTGGAAGAATTGATCCATCAACTGCGCGGAGAGTACACAATCCTCATCGTGACGCATAACATGCAGCAGGCAGCACGGGTAAGCGATTTTACCGCTTTTATGTACATGGGAAGACTCATCGAGTACGCCCCTACTGGAATGATGTTCGTGAAACCCCAGCTGAGGGAAACGGAGGACTATATCCTAGGACGCTTCGGATGAATCCTGGTGTCTCGTACCTGTTTGGTTCGTTGTGACGATAACACTTAGGTTCAATCCTCGAATAGGGAGGTGGATAGGTACCGTTCCCCTGTGTCTGGAAGGATCGTGACGATCAGTTTCCCTTCGGATTCAGGACGCTTTGCCACTTGGAGAGCTCCCCAGACGGCAGCCCCAGAGGAAATCCCTGCGAGAAGTCCTTCTTCTCGTAAAAGGCGTCGAGCGGTTGATAAGGCATCCTCATCCGGAACCCGTAGGATCTCGTCAATTACCTCCCTCCTCAGAACCTGAGGAACGAAGCCTGCACCGATCCCCTGGATTCGATGTGGCCCTGCAGTCCCTCCGGACAGTACGGGAGATCGATCCGGTTCTACGGCTACCACATGGACCGGTTTACGGGATTTGAGCACCGTTCCTACCCCGCTGATGGTCCCTCCAGTTCCGACTCCCGCTACGAAAATATCTACCTTTCCGTCCGTATCCCTCCAGATTTCGAGAGCCGTAGTTCGCTCGTGAATGGCGGGGTTGGAAGGGTTCTGAAACTGTTGAGGCATGAAGCTTTTAGGGTATTGGGTTAATAATCGTTCCGCCTCTCGGATAGCTCCCCCCATTCCCTGAGCGCCATCGGTGAGGACGATCTCCGCTCCCAATGCTTTTAACAGCTTTCGGCGTTCCACACTCATGGTCTCGGGCATGGTGAGGATCAATCGATATCCCTTTACAGCAGCTACCATGGCAAGGCCGATTCCTGTGTTCCCGCTGGTAGGTTCTATGATCACCGTTTCTTCATCGATTAGACCTTTGGCCTCCGCATCCTCAATCATGGATAGGGCAATACGGTCTTTCACGCTAGATCCTGGGTTGAAAGATTCGAGTTTCGCCACAATTTTACCCGGACATCCCTTACTAATTCGGTTCAGTTGTACCAGGGGAGTATTTCCGATTAGCTCGATTACAGATCCAGCAACACGCATACGAACCTCCTTGAGGAGAATTACTACAAAAACTACCATAAAAGTAGTAATTTAATCCTATCAACGAGTCAAGGGATAGGAATCGTGCACAGCAGGTTGCCTAAATCGAAAAGTCCAAAAACCTTCCCTTTGTTTTTCCCATCCGGATCATGTCTTCCAGGCTAATGTTTTCCAAGGTCTTCCGTATGGCATCACTTAAGATCTTCCACACTTCGGTAGCAGCACATTCACCGCTGCGTTCGCAGGATTCAGGATTTTCCGTACACCCAACGACAGACACATCCCCTTCAAGGGCTTGCACTACCTCGTACACGGTGATCCGATTCGGAGGTTTTGCCAGGAAGTACCCGCCCTGGGCTCCCCTGTGCGATTGGATCAGTT
The DNA here is from genome assembly GCA_026418195.1 of Spirochaetota bacterium. Taxonomy (GTDB): domain Bacteria; phylum Spirochaetota; class Spirochaetia; order DTKZ01; family DTKZ01; genus DTKZ01. Next base: position 6,067 of record JAOABU010000143.1, read on the forward strand.
TTGTGGCCCGGAGGTGGATCACGATCTGGCCTAAATACTTTTCTGAAACGTTTTCGGTTTTCGCGATTTCGGAAAGCTGAATTGGTCCCTGGTTGTATTGAAGGGCTAGTTGGTACATGAAGCGTAGACCGTAGCGGGTTCGGGTAGACAACTTCATTTAGGTAACGTCACAGACCGTAGCCCCAGTGATCTGTAGGAGCTGTTGGAAGGTACACGGGACACCCGTAGAATCGGTTCCTGCCGCAGGGTAAATGGTGTCGTATATCTCAAGACTCTTGTCGAGAAATATCTCGACAGAACCGTTCAATCCAAACGGGCAAACTCCGCCCGGGGGAAAACCTGTGACCTTTAAGGTTTCTTCTGGACCTGCCATGCTGGTTTTCACCCCGAAGAGAGCCTTCAACTTGTTGTTCTGAAGTTTTTTGTCTCCCGCCAGTACCACCATCCGATACTTTCCGTCTTTTCCACTCAAAAGGATCGATTTAGCGATCTGCCCCACCTCAACTCCGATCCGAGCAGCTGCCTTTTCGGCTGTTGGGGTCGAACCAGGCTCGAACTCAAGGGCCCTGAGCCCATGGGCCTCTAACACGTTCTGCACCTTTTCTGGAATCATGACTTTGATGATAGTATTTCTTCTGAAACTGTCAAGGAGGTAGATCCCTATTGACTCAATAAATAAAACAGACTAGATAGGTTCATGAAATTATGCTCTTTTTAAAAAGTCCCTTTCTTAAGAAACTTTTTGTTACCCTGTTTTTTATTGTATTTTTAGGTTTTGGAACGTTGACCTTTTTAATTTCTACGTATGTGCGTTCCTCATTTCGACAAACGCAGTTGAAAACCATATCCAACGTACATGATCATGTAAGAACCAGTATTCTGGGTTGGTTTCAGGAGAAGCGAAAAAATATTGAAGGGCTCGCAAAAATGATGGAAAATGCTCCAGAACACCATCCCAATTTCTTGAAACCCTTTAAACAGGCATATTCTGAGTTTGCCGATGTCATTCTCATTAACGAGAAGGGGTACATCGTGGCAACCTCAGAGAGAGTTCGGTATGAATCAGGCATACAACTATCCGACAGGGAATATTTCCAGCAGGCGATGGAAGGGAAGTCTTTCATCAGTGGCTTCTTCAGGGGCCGATTTCGAGGAGTAGCCACATTATCCATCAGTGCTCCGGTCTTTAAAGATGGGAAACCCCATCAGGTTCTAGCAGGATTCATTACCCTTCGAAAGTTTTTAGAAATCTTTGCTCCCATCGGTAACGATTCAGAAGGTTTGTCACCTATCCGCATACACTTCATCAATGCTAGGGGTCAGGTCATTTCCCACCCCGAGTATATTACTCAGTTTATCTCCAACCCAGAAATAGAAACGGACCTTAAATTCATTTCGGACTCAAGGGCGGTGAAAGACCTTTTAAAAGGAGAATCAGGTGCCTCCATCTATACCCATGACGGGAAAGGGTACTATGGAGCCTACTCCTGGATAGAACCGTTACAAGTAGGGCTGGTGGTAGAAACGGACCAGGAGGTTCAAGAATCCTCCCTCGAGGTTCAATTGAGATCTATGGTTCTAGCAACCACCATGGTTTTTCTAGTTCTCCTTGGGTTCATTGCAATGAGTCTCTGGTACGTGTCGAAGCCAATCGCCCAAGTGATAGAAGCAATGGAGAACTTGATTAGTGGTTCTTTTTCCCCTGGAAAACTCTTTTTCCACCGGACAGGGAGTCAAGTGGATCGATTGGTAGATACGTTTCAACAGCTTCGGGAGGCTGTGTATAAACGGGAGACCCAACTGAAAGACAAGGCGGCTCGGGATCCGCTTACGGGTCTGTACAACCATGGCACCTTGCAGGACTTGCTGCAGAAAGAGTATGCCCGAAGGAAACGGTCAGGGAAACCCCTCTGTTTCCTGATGGCCGATATCGATCACTTCAAGGATATCAACGACAACTATGGTCATTCGGTAGGAGACCAGGTCCTTCGGGAGGTAAGCCGAATCTTGGAAACCTGTGTGCGGGAAGGAGACGTCGTAGCCCGCTATGGCGGGGAGGAGTTCGCGATTCTCTTGGATAGCGACAAACCGGAAGTGTCTCTAGCCCTAGCGGAACGGATCCGATCCCGGATCGAATCCCATCCATTCATCGTAGACGGAAAGCGAGTCCCCATCACGGTTAGTGTAGGGTGGTCGTGCGTGGCTCCCAGCAAGGTATCCTGCTGCACCGATATCGTAAAGCAAGCAGACGGTTTCTTATACCGGGCCAAGGAAGGGGGAAGGAATAGGGTTTTTGGTGAAGCCAATGTGTCCTAACGTGTACGAACTAAGGGTTCCCATGATCGTTCCTGATAGGGGTGTTGTTTTGGGAAAAGTGGTTTTGGAGGAAACTTACAGGTGGCTACAATATTCGAGGGCAAGCTCGGTAGAGCCACTTTCCAATCTACCGTACCCAATCCAGCTGGTAGATGACCCTGAATCCTTTTCGATGGAGCACTTCTCCATGCCCTATATCGTACCAGAAGCCTACCCAGTCGGTTGGTGTGTCCTGAAGGAGGGCTGCTAGTTCATCTGGAGTGGGGATTTCGTAATAATGGTGCTTCTCCTATCATGATCCTGCTGTGGGATGGTCGATTGGGAGGATACCGCGATTCGTTTTTTCTTTGAACGCTTTTGATGGGTTGATAGGGGAGTCCTCAATCGATACAATCACGACCATGGCAACAGTATACTATTATGAGTTACCTGCACGAAGCATGCTGGAAGAGCGGATCAAAGGAACTCGGGTGATCTTGGATGCAGCTGGTTTCGATGGGATTCTTTCGAAAAAGGACAAAGTGGCAGTGAAAACCCACGTGGGAGAGAAAAAGAATACTACCCACGTAGCCCCGCAAATCGTGAAGGTGGTGGTGGAGAGGATCAAACGAACAGGGGCTTCTCCATTCCTTACCGAAACTTCTACCCTCTACAAAGGGGAACGCTCCAATGCGGTAGACCACTTAAACCATGCCCACGCTCACGGATTCGGGTATGACAAGGTAGGAGCACCTTTCATCATGGCGGATGGGTTGTTCGGGAACTCGGAAGTAGCAGTGAAGATTCCTGGAAAGATCTTTTCTTCCGTGTTGATTGCTCGGGATGTGGTGTATGCTGATGCCTTGGTGGCCATTTCCCATCCTACTGGACATATTGGAGAAGGGTTGGGAGCTTGCATAAAGAATATCGGGATGGGGCTTGCTAGTCGTAAAGGGAAACTTCGAATGCACTCCACCATGAAGCCACGCATAAAGGTGGGATCCTGCACCTTCTGCAAACAATGCATCTTCTGGTGTCCTGAAGGAGCCATCGTCGAGAAAGATGGAAAAGCCTTTATTATTGAAGAGAAGTGTATTGGGTGTGGAGAATGCCTCTCTGTATGTCGGTTCGACGCAGTGGAGTACAATTGGGGGGTGGAATCGGCCGAACTGCAGCGCCGAACAGCGGAACACGCCTTTGGGGTTACGATTGGAAAGCAGGGAAAGCTATTCTGCCTCAACTATCTCACCGACATGACGAAGGAATGCGACTGCATGGCCAAGACACAGGAACCGATTCTGCCAGATGTGGGGATCCTTGCTTCGATTGATCCTATCGCTATCGACCAAGCTACTTTAGACTTGACCCGTGAGAAGTCAGGGAAAGATCTTAGTACAGCGAGTTACCCGAACCTGGATGGCACAATCCAACTGGCCCACGGAGAAGCCATAGGGATGGGTAGCCGGAAGTATACATTGGTACGGGTAAACTAAAGCAGGAAACGGATACGACTTTTTAGAACAAGACTCAATTCCCTGCCTTGCGGAATCTATCGCTAACCAGGTATTCTTATAGGAGCGTATGCCAAAAAAGAAGGTTCTAGTTGTAGGGGCAGGGTTTGGCGGGCTTACCGTATCAGCTCTACTGGCCCAGAAAGGTTGGGATGTAACCGTAGTAGAACGACACTCTACACCAGGAGGTCGAGCGCGGGTATGGGAACAGGAAGGGTACTGTTTTGATATGGGACCATCCTGGTACCTGATGCCCGAAGTGTTCGAGGAGTTCTTTCACCTGTTCGGTAAAGAGCGGAAGGAGTATTACGAACTTGAGAAACTCGATCCGTATTACCAGGTGATCTTTGGGAACGGAGAACGGGTAACCATCACACCAGATTTGGAACAGACGTTACAAACCTTCGAGTCTTTTGAGCCGGGTGGAGCAAAGAGATTACAGGAATACCTCACCCAAGCCCAGTATAAGTACGAAGTAGCGATGCGGGACTTCCTCTATCGAGATTACCGAACAGTATGGGATTTTTTCAATCGGAAATTGTTGATCGAGGGGAGTCGGTTGGGGGTATTCTATTCTCTAGACCGTTTCGTACGGAAATATTTCAGGGATCACCGAGCGAGAAAGATCCTAGAGTATGCCATGGTATTCCTCGGTGCAAGCCCCAATAACACCCCTGGTCTTTACTCCATCATGTCCCATGTGGACATGAACCTGGGAGTGTACTATCCGAAGGGTGGGATCCATGCCATCGTTCGAGGACTTGTGAAACTCTGCGAAGAACAGGGTGTGGGATTCCTGTACGATACAGAAGTGAAAAGCATTCTGGTCCGAAATGGTAAAGGGGTCGGGGTGCGCACTTCGCAAGGGGAAATAGAAGCGGATACGATCGTGGTGAATGCAGATTATTCTCATACCGAACTAAAATTACTTCCGGAAGAGTACCGAACCTTCCCCCTATCCTACTGGGAACAGGCGGTGTGGGCTCCCAGCATGTTCATTGCTTACCTTGGCACCAACCGACGGATCTCCTCTCTGGCCCATCATAATTTGTACTTTTCCGATGCGTGGGACGATCATTTTCGTTCCATCTTCCAGGACCCTAAATGGCCTGAGGAGCCTTCTTTTTACCTGAGCTGTCCCTCCCAAACAGATTCCATGGTAGCACCTAAAGATGGGGAAAACCTCTTTTTCCTTATCCCCGTAGCACCAGGATTACCGGATGGAGAAGAGTTTCGGGAATCCTATTTCCAGCGAATGCTGGATAAAGCTGAAAGGATTCTAGAAGAGAAGATCCGACCCTATCTTCGGGTGAAGCGAATCTATTCCCAAAGGGACTTTTCTTCGGATTATCATGCCTTTAGGGGTACCGCGTTAGGACTTTCCCATACCCTGCGCCAGACTGCCATTTTCAGACCCCCCCGTCGGTCCCGAAAGGTGAAAGGGCTCTACTATACTGGGCAGTATCCCCATCCAGGGGTAGGAGTTCCTAGTGTATTCATCTGTTCTGTCATCACTGCGAATGGGATAGAGAGAGACCTGAAAGAGGAGGGGAAACGTGCCTGATCAGAATGCTGTTTCTAGCGTTAGCACACAGGGCTCCCATCTTGAGCAAGACACGGAAGTCAATGTCATAGAGTTGCATACCCATAATCCAAAAAGCCTACAGGATCTACGAAAAACCATTTTCCAACGGGGGAGCAAGACCTATTTCAATTCCAGCCTCTTTTTCCCAAAAAAGGTCCGGGAACGGGTGTTTACCCTCTATGCATTCGTACGGAAAGCAGATGACTTTGTGGATACCCTCCCTCAGGATGGGCAAGGATTCTATGCCTTCCGAACTGCATACCAGAAGGCCTTACAAGGTAATCCTAGTAACGACCCTATTATCGATCCCTTTGTAGCGCTGAGCCGGGAGTGTGGGTTTGATCCATCTTGGACAGAGGCGTTTCTTGGAGCCATGGAGGCAGATCTCTATAAGCAAACCTATGAAACTTTAGAAGAGACCCTCCACTACATGTACGGTTCCGCTGAGGTAGTAGGACTTTTCATGAGTCGCATTCTCGAATTACCAGAAGAATCGTATGCTCCTGCCCGGATATTGGGGCGGGCCATGCAGTATATCAACTTCTGCCGAGACATTGCGGAGGATTACAGCTTAGGACGCAGGTACTTACCTTTAGAGGGGTTTGATGCCCGGATTGTGGAAGAATCCTACGCCCGTTTACATCCAGAAGAGTTCAGTCTTTTCCTTCGAACGCACCTAAAGCGGTATCGGGTTTGGCAACAGGAAGCCATCGCGGGATATCAGTTTATACCCGATCGGTATCTGATCCCCATCCGTACTGCTGCTGACATGTACTTTTGGACAGCCGATCAGATCGAGCGGAACCCCTTGATCGTGTTCGATCGTAAGGTGAAGCCTTCTCGCCTTAGGATATTCCTAAGGATTCTGCGAAATGTTGTTTTGGGATGGGTGGAGGTATGAACAACGCAGGCGGAGAGACTCTAAGGCTTTTTATCTCCCTCCCTCTGCAGCCAGAGGTAAAGAAGGCCCTTCTAGAGGTTCAAAAACGGTTACCCTCTACCTTTTTTAAGCCCTTGCCTAGGGAGAACTTCCATCTAACCTTAGCGTTCTTGGGGGATACGCACGTGGGAAATCTCCCGGCCTTGGAACAGATCATGGAAGAGACAGCAGACTGTACCGCTCCCTTCCCTTGCGTGCTTTCTGGCTTGGGGGCTTTCCCCAGTCCCTGGGAACCCCGGGTGGTCTGGGTGGGAATCGATGTGGGCAGTAGGGAATCCGAGGTATTGAGTAATACCTTACGGGGACATCTTCGGCAAGCGAAAGTCTCCTTCGATACCAAACCCTTTCGGCCCCACATCACCATCGCCTATGCCAGGAAGAACCTTTCCCGGCTAGAATTGCGAGAAGCGGGTGAAGAGTTTTCCCTGCTACTGAGAGAAATAGGGGAGGCCAAACAGACAGAAAAGAACGATTCTGCACCTCATCAATTCGATGGAGGCCGAGGGAACGCCCCACAGGCATCTCGCTTTCCTGTAAAACAGCCTTTCGGTTTCCCTCGATTACAGTTTTTTATAGAAGAGGTGGCTCTAGTGAAGAGTGAACTTCGGCCCGAAGGAGCGATCCATACTCCCATACATATAGCTCGATTCAGAGACGGTTGAAGATGAACAAACATTCAAGGATAGATCTAAATGGGAGTTTGCTGGAAAAACCTATCGTTCTAGGAGTGAGTGCCTGCCTATTGGGACAGTCGGTACGGTACGATGGGGGGCATAAGCATGACCGGTACGTCACCGACACACTAGGTAAGTTCTTTACCTTTGTCCCTGTGTGTCCAGAGGTGGAATGTGGACTTCCCATACCCCGGGAATCCATGCGTTTGGAAGGAGATCCGGATCAACCCCGACTGATCACCACAAAGACGAAGATAGATAAAACCGAGCAGATGCGTTCCTATTGTCAGAGAAAGGTGGTGGAGTTGGAGAAAGCGGATCTATCAGGCTTCATCTTCAAGAAGGACTCCCCTAGCTCGGGATTGTTTCGGGTAAAGGTGTACCGTAACGGAGTGCCTGCAAAGAACGGAAGAGGGTTGTTTGCGCAAGCGATGGTGAACCATTTCCCTCTCCTGCCTATGGAAGAAGAAGGTAGGTTAAACGATCCAGCCATTCGGGAAAACTTCCTGGAACGGGTTTTCTCCTACTGGAGATGGAAACAGTTCATGAACTCCAACCCATCTTTGGGGGGTTTAGTCGAGTTCCATACAAAACACAAACTTTTGATTCTGTCGCACTCTGTAGATACCTACAAAGAATTAGGAGTGTTGGTGGCGCAGGGGAAAGGAACAAATAGAGAGGAGCTTTTTAGACAATACGAAAAGATCTTCATGAAGGCCTTGAACCTGCAGGCAACGGTGAAGAAGCATTCCAATGTGCTCCTTCACTGTATGGGCTATTTCAAGAAGCAACTGACCCGTGGGGAGAAGGAGGAACTTCTCCAATTGATTGACCAGTATCGGAAGCAGTTCCTTCCGTTGATCGTACCCATCACCTTGATCAAACACTATGTGCACAAGTACGATATCACCTATTTAAAGGATCAGGTATACTTGAATCCACATCCCATGGAGCTGATGCTCCGGAACCATGTGTAGGGAGATGCCCATGAAGTCCTACCGAAAAGAACTATGGTTTCATACCCAAAAAAGAAGGGAGTTTATCAACATCACCCCTCAGGTGGAGAAGTGTCTGGAGGAGAGTGGAATCACCGAAGGGTTGTGTCTGGTGAACGCCATGCACATTACAGCCAGTGTATTTATCAATGATGATGAGTCAGGACTGCACCAGGATTTCGAGGTTTGGTTGGAAAAGTTGGCTCCTGAGAAACCGTACTCTCAGTACCAACACAATGGATTCGAGGACAATGCGGATGCTCACTTGAAACGGACCCTTATGGGTCGAGAAGTGGTGATAGCAGTGACAGAGGCAAAGCTCGATCTAGGTCCCTGGGAGCAGATCTTCTATGGTGAGTTCGACGGAAAACGAAAGAAGCGAGTACTAGTAAAGATTATAGGGGAGTGAAGTTAGGCTATCAAATGAACCCATTTTCGGCGAGTATTTCGGCTGTCCAACGCGCGGCATTTCCAACCACACTGGTACATTTGTCCGTGTGGGCTCCCGCTTCATCGAATTTCCGGAGTTCATCCGGATCCTTAAAATAAAAAGGCCGGCCCATGAGTTTCGTGTGCACTTCCCTACAGGTTACAGTTCCGTAGGTCTCGATGAACTTCCTGTGCAGTTTGGCGATCATTGCCGATGTCTTGAGACGTACCTTTTCGGGGTCAGCAAAGTTGTCCCGCTCTCGACCCAGGAAGTAGCCTATCATCATGGCTCCTCCTGAATACGCGCCACAGTGCCCATCCGTCTCCTGCGCAACTCCACCAGCCAACCCGGTTGCAGATTTGAAAATCATGTCCGTGTCTCGGTTTCGTATATGTAAAGCATCTTGGAGGGCAGCGATCACGCACTGCGCACAGCCCCGGTAATCCCGTTCATAGGCAAACCCAAGGTCGTAGGCTTTCTGAAAGATTTCTTCTTTATTTCCCATGATCTAGTACCCTTTCTACGCAAAGATTCAATCTAGGCTGCGTAGTATATATTAGGTTGCTTGCCTGTACGATACCATACAGTTGGAAATACAACAAGAAGGTCTATAGAGGGGCATGTTTGAATCATAGAGTAAATAACCTTGACCGGGTAGAACGGTTTCCCTATCATCAACGTATGAGGTACCGAGGCGTTCTTCTGCCGAAGATCATTGCCGCTTTAGAACTGTTGGGACAGTTCTGGCTCTTCATGGTAGAAATATTCAGACAGATGGTACGAAAACCGTTCCGATGGTATCTAGTGGCGGAACAATTGGAAAAGATCGGCGTGTTGTCGATCCCTATCATTCTCCTTTCCAGCATCACCATCGGAATGATCTTTTCCCTCCAGTTAGGAAGTTTTCTCTCCATGTTCCGGGCAGAGATGCTTGTGGGAGCTGCGGTAGCGAAAACGTTGAGCCGGGAGCTTGCCCCCGTGGTTACCGCTCTCATGCTCATTGCACGAAACGGTAGTGCCATGACAGCGGAAATTGGTACCATGCGAGCTACCGAACAGATTGACGCTATGGAAACCATGTCGGTGAATCCAATCCAGTACCTAGTGGTGCCTCGGGTGATCGCTTCCATACTAGCGTTTCCCGTTCTCACCGCTATCGCCAATATTGTTGGCGTATTGGGTAGCTACTTCATTTCGGTAATTGTGCGAAAAGTGGATAAAGCAGGATTTTTGGATCAGATGTACTCGTACGTGGATCCTGTTGATATCATTTCTGGTTTTATTAAAGCCGCCGTGATGGGACTGCTGGTGAGTGTCGTCTGCTGTTTCTATGGATACTATGCCAAGGGAGGGTCCCGGGGTGTGGGAGACGCAGCTACAAAGGCGGTAGTAGTTTCATCGGTGGGTATTCTGGTGGCCGACTATATCATGGCGGATATCATGCTGAAAGTCTTGTTCGATTGAAGTAAAATAGGTATGGTACGATGGATATTATCATATCGGTCCGGGGATTATACAAAGCGTTTGCCGACAAGAAAGTATTGGAGGGAGTGGATATTGATGTCCCAAAAGGGAAGATCACTTCTATCATAGGTCAGAGCGGAACAGGAAAGAGCGTGCTCTTCAAATGTATCATCGGGATCATGCAGGCAGACGAAGGGAGCATCAAGGTAGATGGGGAAGAAATTACCCAGCTACCGGAGCTAGAGCTTCGACGGATTCGTAGACGGTTCGGGTATTGCTTCCAGGACGCGGCCTTGTTCGATTCCATGACGGTAGAAGAGAACATCGCCTTTCCCTTACGGGAAGTACTGGGAATGAAGGACAAGCGCAAGATGAAAGCCATCGTGAAAGAGAAACTTGAGTGGATAGAGCTTCCGGGTATCGAAGAAAAATATCCATCTGAACTATCCGGAGGAATGCGAAAACGGGTAGGAGTGGCCCGAACGTTGGCAATCGAACCCGATATTCTTCTGTTCGATGAACCTACAACTGGATTGGACCCGGTACTGTCGGAGAGCATCAACAATCTGATCAAACGAGTAAATGAGGAGTTCGGCATTACGTGTATGGTAATCAGTCACGATATCAAAGGTACGTTTTCCATATCGGATCAAATTGCGTTCCTTGCCGATGGCACCATTCAAGCAGTAGGGAGCCCAGCTGAAGTTGCTCGAGCACAGCATCCGATCCTTCGAAAGTTCCTGGAAAACTCCTTTGCCGATTTAAAAGTCGATTGCGGCTCTGAGGATTCGTATGTCTAGATTGTTGAAGATTGGCTTATTCGTACTCATTACCAGTGTAGCGACTGTAGTGTACATCATGCGCACAGCTGATCGGGTTCATGCAAAGGAGACCTACACGGTAGCAGTGGTGATGGATGATGCCAGTGGTTTGTACGTGGATTCCAACGTACGGCTGGCAGGGGTAAACGTAGGTAAGATCCGCGCCATTGAACTGGTAGAAGGGAAGGCAAAGCTTACTCTGGAACTCAGTAAGGATGTACGGTTGTATGAAGATGCTCGGGTGGTGAAGACCCTCGAATCCATGTTAGGAACCTCGGCAGTGCAGGTGTATCCAGGGAACCGGGTGGAACGGCCTCTACCTGCTGGTGGGATCATCCAGAATGCGGTGAGCGCCAACGTGATGGACCAGACGTTCCTCGGAGCTGCGGAACTTACCGATGAGATTCGGGGTCTGGTGAAGGATCTTCGCCGATTCCTATCTGATGAAGGCGGATACTCCACATTAAAGGAAATCCTCAACACGGCCAAGGATGTTACGAAGACTACCAACCTTTTAGTTCAGAAGAACCTCAACCTCCTCTCTACAGCGTTGGAGAACATCAATGCCATCACCCAGACCCTTAGGATGAATACCCTAGAAGATCGGCAGAAACTTTCCCAGATTCTCCAGAGCACGTTGGACATTACGATTCGGTTAAATCAGGTGTTAATAGAAAACCAGGAATCCATTGGGCAGACGGTGAATGGGTTACGGGACAGCGTAGTTAAACTTCAGACCACGATCGATCGCGTGAACGCGAGTCTTGCCCAGATCGATACCACAGCTGCTCAAATCGGGGAAGCGGCTAATAAGGCAGGAGCTTTGATGACCAAGGTAGGAACGGCTGTGGATCAGGCGAATGTTACTCTTACCCAGATCGGTTCAGTAGCTCAAAATGTGAACAAAGTTGTGGACCGCGTGAATGCGGGAGAAGGGAATATAGGAAAACTTCTCCACGACGAGACCTTGTACAATAATATCGTGAATATTTCAGGCAGGGTAGAGGAGTACATCAATTCAACCATGGGAATGGAGCTTCAGATCGGTTTTCAATCGGAACTGTTGATGCGGAACCTAGATTCGCGAAACCAGCTAGGGATACGGTTGAATCCGTTAGACACCAGCAAGTATTACCTGTTAGGAATCGTGGATTCCCCCCGTCTCTCTGAAACGAAGAAGGAAACAACCGTGGTTAAGACAACCAACACCATAACGTCCTATACAACCCTGGAAACGGAACGGCAGCGGAAATTGCTGATTAACGCCCAGATTGCTCGCCGGTTCGGCCAATTCGCCCTACGGGGAGGAGTGATCGAGAGTACAGGCGGAATAGGCTTGGATTTCCATCCTTTCAATGGACTTGTCCTATCCAGCGAACTGTTCGATTTTACCCAGAAGGGCGGCCCCTATCTACGAGCGTACGGTACCGTGTATCCCATGTACAATCCGCGTTCGAAGAATCCCCTCCAATGGTTATACCTAACGGGTGGGGTGGACAATGCAATTCTGAAAGAACGGGATTTTTTCATGGGACTAGGCTTGCGATTCACCGACAATGATCTAAAGGCCTTATCCGGTTCCTTACCGAGCATCAATCCTTGAGTATTTAGTTTATCTGTAATTTGCCGATACTTTGAGTAAGATAGGAGACGGGAGTATGGATTCGGTAGGAACGATTCAGAACACCCAAGATGTACTCCTGAAGATTTTACTGGATTCTATGTTGAAGCCCCAAGAACTGGCTCAAAAGTTGGTGGCAGTCAATGCACAGCAAACGGTTGATGCGGCAAAGATGGAATCCGTGGGAGACATCGTGGATCTGTATGCTTGAGCCGGAGCAATGGATGTAAGTCCGGCATTCAAGGAAGCAGCGGAAGATTATTTTACCCTTCTCAATAAACAATATCCGGAAAGAGCCTCCCTAGCCCTTGTAGGGGATCGGTATAGACTCAGCAAAGACGAACGGATGATTCTCTTTCGGGGAATCACCTCCCGAGATCGTGCTATTTCCAGAAAAGCGAAACGTTCTCCTTTTCCCAAACTGCCGGAACTCTACATCGATGGGTACAATGTCCTATTCACCCTACTGAATTACCGGATAGGGAAACTTCTCTTCATTGGAAACGATGGGTTCCTCAGGGATGCAGGAGGTTCCCACGGACGATTGACCCATGCGGATATGTTTCTGGAATTGGCGGACGAATTTTTCGACCATCTTGTTACGCTGGGATTTCGGAGGGTGCAGGTATATCTGGATTCCCCGGTTTCCCACAGCGCTTTCCATGCGGAAAGAATCCGAAACCTCCTTTGGGGCAAAGGGTTGGAAGGAGATTGTACCTTAGGCAATTCCGCAGATTATCTATTGAAGAGATCCTCTCCTCCCTGCATTGCCAGTAGTGACACTGCCATCATCGATGCCTTACCGGGTCCCTTTTTCGATGCGGCCCGTTCCTATTTAGAGAAGCGGTATGGAGCAACGTTCCTGGACTTGTCCGAGTGGTTCCAATAACGAGTCTCAATGGGAACCGTGTTTCTGTTCGAACTCCAATACGATGCGCAGAATCCGTCGAATCGGTTCCGCAGCGCCCCAGAGAAGCTGATCCCCTACTGTAAAGGCAGTAAGGAAGTCCTCACCCATTTTCATCGTATGGATTCTTCCAATGGGAATTTTTAGGGTCCCTGAAACAGCTGCAGGAGTCAACCGCTTGATGGTGTCTTCCCGATTGTTAGGAATCACTTCTACCCATGGGTTGGATGAAGCAATGATCTTCTCCGCTTCCGATAGGGCGATTGGGTGCTTCAGTTTGATGGTAAGCCCCTGGCTATGGCATCGCATGGCCCCTACCCGGACACAAATCCCGTCTACAGGTATAGGTTTCTTTAATCCAAGGATTTTATTCGTTTCCGCGTATCCCTTCCATTCTTCCCGGGTTTGACCGTGGTCCATTGCTTTATCGATCCAAGGAATCAAGCTTCCGGCTAGCGGTACACCGAAGTTTTCCACCGGTATATGGGGATTCCGAAGAGCGTTGGTGACGTCCCGATCAATTTCCAGGATCGCAGAAGCAGGATCGGTTAATTTTTCTGCTACTGCTCTATGTAGAAAGCCCATCTGGTCGAGGAGTTCCCGCATGTTTTTAGCCCCCGCGCCACTGGCTGCCTGATAGGTCATGGTAGCGACCCATTCTACCAATCCTTCGCGGAACAGTCCCCCAATGGCCATCAGCATGAGGCTAACAGTACAGTTCCCACCGATATAGTTCTTGATCCCCTGTTTCAACGCATGATCGATTACAGGGCGGTTCACGGGATCTAGTACGATTACCGCATCCTCTGCCATCCGGAGCGTGGAGGCTGCATCGATCCAGTACCCTTTCCAACCTTTAGCTCGAAGTTCTGGATAGATCTTGGTGGTGTATTCCCCTCCCTGACAGGTGACAAGGATGTCCTGCTCTGCAAGAGAAGGTAGATGGAATGCATCTTTCAAGGGTCCTGTTTCGATTCCTACATCCGGCCCTTTACCTCCTACCTGGGACGTGGTAAAAAAGGTGGGTGTGAATCCATGGAAGTCTTTTTCTTCCAGCATCCGTTCCATGAGAACGGAACCTACCATTCCCCGCCAACCAATGAATCCAACTTTGATCATTCGAACTCCTCCCTACTCATGCGTTCCGGGGGTAGATTAGACAAACAATTCGATGTTTTGACAAGAGGGGAATAGCCTGTCCCATTGACTATTCCTAATTATTACTATAATCATTATATTTGATTGTATGCAGTATCGTTCTAGTAAACAACGGAAGCGGATTCTAGAACTCCTTCGTAGCACTGATACCCATCCTACGGCTAGCTGGATCTATGATCAATTGAAAGGCGAATTTCCCGCGTTAAGTTTAGGGACGGTGTACCGGAACCTACGGATCCTTCAGGAGCAGGGGGAAATTACCCACCTAGATTTCGGAAGTACCTTTGATCGGTTCGATGGTAGGATGGAACCTCACTATCATTTTGTCTGTGAGCGGTGTGGGAAGGTGATGGATGTGATGATGCCTGTGTTAAGCGATATGGAAACATTTTCCTGTCCTCAGGTGAAAGGCAAAGTCCTTCGGCATCGCATTGAGTTCTTTGGGATCTGTCAGGATTGCCTGAAACAGGATTGACGAATTTTTATTTTACCCTTATATTAGTAATCGTTCCGATTATTACTAAATTGAGTTAGAGGAGGATTTATGGAGAATAGGTTTCCGTTGATTGGGGAGCGGTTCCCTGAAATGAAAGTAAAAACAACACATGGGGTAAAGAACATTCCGGGCGACTATAAGGGGAAATGGTTCGTGCTATTTTCTCATCCGGCGGATTACACCCCGGTTTGCACGACGGAGTTCGTGTCTTTTGCCAAGCATGCGGAGGAGTTCAAAAAGTTGAACTGTGAGTTGATTGGCCTCTCTATCGATCAGGTATTCTCCCATATTAAATGGGTGGAGTGGATAAAGGAAAAACTCAACGTGGAAATACCTTTCCCCATCATTGCGGATGACATGGGAGAGGTTGAGAAAAGTCTAGGAATGATCCATCCGGGGAAAGGAACAAACACGGTTCGGGCGGTGTTTGTCGTGGATGCAGATGGAGTGGTGCGTATCATCCTTTACTATCCACAGGAAATCGGGCGGAGTATTCCGGAAGTTCTTCGAGCGGTAAAAGCGATGCAAACCTCGGATGCCAACAAAGTTGCCTGCCCCGCCAACTGGCCGAACAATGAATTGATCGGAGACAAGGTAATTGTGCCGCCTCCTCAGGATGAAAAAACCGCAGCCCAGCGCAAGGGGATCCAGGATTCCTACGACTGGTGGTTTGTGTATAAAAAGCTATAGCGGAGTAGTACCAACTATTAGGTTAAAACACTTACAAATTCTCCATAGAAAAAAGTAATTAAGTTTCAAAAGGGGGCTGTACGGGCCCCCTTTTGTTTATCCTTCCGGAGGGACGATACGAATGTGCAATTCCTTCAGTTGCTCCTCCGTAACATAGCTAGGAGAGTCGTCCATAGGGGATACCCCTAGGGTGTTCTTGGGAAAGGCGATCACATCCCGGATGGTTTCTTCTCCGCACATGAGCATAACCAATCGGTCGAAACCGGGAGCGATTCCACCGTGAGGAGGGGGTCCATACTTGAAGGCGTTCAGGAGGAACCCGAACCGGGCTTCCGCGTCCGCTGGATCGTACCCAACGATGTTGAAGATCCGCTTCTGAATTTCGGGATCGTGGATCCGGATCGATCCAGAGGCAACTTCGTATCCATTACATACTAGGTCGTACATATCTCCTTTTACCGAACCAGGATCCTGTTCTAGGATGTTCAGGTACTGTTCCTGGGGCATGGTGAACATGTGATGAGCTGCTTCCCATTTGTTCGTTTCCTCGTTCCATTCGAAGAGGGGAAAGTCCACGATCCAGGAGAAGGAGAAAGTTCCTGGACTTGCCAGGTTCAGCTCTTTGCCTAACCTGCTCCGTACAGCCCCTAAAGCGGTCTGGGCGATCCGTTTTGGCGCACCTACCAGGAGGATTAGGTCGCCATCCTTTGCTCCTAGAGCTTGAATGATCCGAGAAGCGGAAGGTTCATAGAACTTGGCGATGCCCCCTTCGAGGGTTTGCCCTGTTACCTTCATCCATGCAAGGCCCTGGGCTTTATAGGTTTTAGCGGTTTGCTCGAGATCGGATATCTGTTTTCGAGAATAGTTCCCGCAACCGGGAGCTACCAGCACTTTCACGACTCCTCCGGAGGCCACTACGTCTTTAAATACTCCAAAGGTTCCTTCGGACACAAAAGGAGTAAAATCCTGTAACTCCAGGCCAAAGCGCAGGTCTGGTTTGTCCGATCCATACCGGTCCATCGCCTCATCCCAGGAGAGCCTGGGGAAGGGAATGTTGAGGTCGACTCCAATAGCATGATGGAACATGTGCTGCATCATTCCCTCTACCACTTCGAACACATCATCCTTGGACACGAAACTCATTTCCATGTCGATCTGGGTGAACTCCAGCTGTCGATCCCCTCGTGCGTCCTCGTCCCGGTAACAGCGAGCGATCTGGAAATATCTATCGAACCCGCTCACCATGAGGATCTGTTTAAAAAGTTGGGGACTCTGGGGTAGGGCGTAAAACTTACCGGGATGGATCCGGGAAGGAACGATGAAATCCCTCGCCCCTTCCGGTGTAGATTTGATGAGGGTAGGTGTTTCGATTTCGTAAAACCCCCGGTTCCGTAGGTATTCTCGGACCCGAAACGCCGCTTCGTGACGGATCCGAATATTCCGTTGCATGACACCGGAACGAAGATCCAAGTATCGGTACTTGAGACGGAGATCTTCCTTTGCATCGGTGCGCTCATCGATCATGAAAGGAAGGACATCGCAAGTAGAAAGGACAACGATTTCCTTTGCAGCTACCTCGATGTCTCCTGTGGGCATGGTAGGGTTCCTCATGCCTTCGGGACGGGCTCGGACGTTTCCCCTTACTGCAATGCAGTACTCGTATTTCAATTCAGAAACGGTTCTTTTCAATGTGTCTGGGGCATTCTCATCGATCACAATCTGAGTAATTCCATACCGATCCCTAAGGTTAATGAAGGAAACTCCTCCATGGTCACGTCGCCGATGGACCCAACCATTGAGAATCACCTCTCTGCCGATGTGATCCATTCGGAGTTCGCCACAGGTAGCTGTACGTTTCATGTATTCCATGGGAAGGAATCTACCATTAGGTTGGGAAGGTGGGCAAGCGGTGAGGTCATGGTCGTGGGAAGTGGTTTACAATACCAATACAGAAACCACGAGACAGATTTGCCCAACGTAGTAGGGGGGTAGAATCCAGAGGTCGCTATGAGGAAGGGGATTTCGGTACAGGTTATGGGCGATTAGGCTGTCCGAACCGTAAATACCTAAGGCACCTAGAAAGGGGAAAAAAGTTCTCTGGATGTATGCAAAGCTAGTGGCAGAGACGAAGAAAAAAGATACCACACCGAGGTAGAGGAGTACTGGAACTCGTAGTTCGTTTGGGAGAGTGCGAAACGTACGGTACTGAACGATTCCGAGGATGAATAGGATCCCTGCCAGGATTCCCCAGATCGCAGAAATCCCAGTACTTAGAAAGAACGTGACCCCATAGGTAAGGTAGGCAAGGAGGAATCCAACTAGGCCAAAAAGGAACACAGGAGTGTTGTTCCGTCTTCCTAATAGGAAGTCTGCGATGGTGCAGAATAAGAGTCCGGTTAAGATACCCCCTTTCAGGTAGTTTGGGTCCCTCCAGTACCTATCCATAACAAGAAGGGAAAGGTACAGGGGAAACGCACCCTTTATATATTCCACTCCTGCTC
>JAOABU010000155.1 GCA_026418195.1 Spirochaetota bacterium
TCCTACTTGTTGGGCCGCAACCGGTAGGACTTACGGTAGTTGTGTACCACCCGATAGATGGCTAACCGGTTCATCAGATCGTTCATGTTGCAAGACCTTCGGGTAGACTCTCGGACGTGGTTCGCCCCATCCTTTCGAACCTCCCGATCCAGGTAGTTCACCGCCACCAGCGGATTTCTTTGAGAACGTGCTTGGCGTCCACTCATTCGCCAGTGCGTAAACCTCACCTCCCGCCTCCTCCGCTGCTCCTCCCGCATTACCCCCATCCTCCTCCAGCATATTCCTGCAGGTACACCATCTGCGAACTGTCCCCCCACCAACCAGTTCACATGTACTGGATAATACTGACTGCGACGCCAGGACTAAAACCCATCCGCGAGCTCTCCCTTTGGATATTCAGATCTTAGCGAAATAAAAATCCTCAAGTTTCAATTCCCGTTTCTCCTGTTTTAAAAAAATGGAATTAAAAATGGCCTGCAATTACCAGTGATTGATTTTTACCTTGACATCAGGCGTCATACAACATAGAATAACTATCTAGAGGTTTCATACTATTCACAGAGGAGGTTGCCTTATGAAGAGGGGAATTTACAAGGTTTTAATTGCATTGATAGTTGTGGCGTTGGTTGGATGCGCATCCAGCCCAAAAGAAGGACCGCCTGTTTCCATACGGATCGGTAGTCCTTTCAAGGAAGGACACATTCTAGTGGATGCTGCAGCAAAGTTCAAAGAGATTGTGGAGCAAGAAACGGGTGGAAGAATCAAGGTTACGTTGCAAGTAGGTACGGAATCCGAGGAGGTGATCAACGACAAGAACAGCAAGGGCGAAATTGAAATGCAGTCTAATGGACACCGCGCCCTAGAAATTTTCGCACCTAAGTACTTCTTCTTCAATGCACCTTACGTAATGAAGGATCTAGAGCACTTCATGCGGGTATGGAATGGGAAACTTGGAGAGAAGGCTCGGGAGGAAGTGGAGAAGAACGGGAACGTAAAGTACCTAGGAATCGTGTACAGGGGACTACGACAAACTACAGCCAACAAACCTCTGGTGACCCCGGACGACGTCAAGGGATTGAAACTGCGCTTGCCTACGGTGAAGACTTGGATTGCCGTATGGAAAGAGATCGGCGCGGACCCGGTTCCTATCCCGCTTACGGAGCTTTATGCTTCTCTGAAGGATGGCCGAGCGGAAGCCTCCGAAGGAGACCTTTCTCAGATCAGTTCCTTTAAACTTCAAGAAGTGCAGAGCCATCTGATTATTACCAACCACCTCGTGCAGACGGGCGGAATGATGATCAACAAAGCATTCTTCGACAAACTCTCCAAAGCAGATCAGAAATTGATCGTAGAAGCTTCCAAAAAAGCCTGCGATTGGGCTACAGATAAGCTGAAGAAGAGCGAGTCTTCCATTCTGGATACGTTGAAGCAGAGCATGAAGGTGGTTATTCCTAATGCGGAAGCCTTCCGAGCCAAAGGGAAACCCGCGGTGGAGCAGCTCTTCAAGACAGAATGGCCTGTTACCACCTGGGCTGAGGTACTTGCGCAATAGAGATGGAATACTTCTTCATCTTGCGCCACAGAGTTGAATAATCGATACCGAGTAGTTTGGCCGCCTGCTTCTTGTTGAACTGACTCTGATTAAGGGCGGCCATAATAATTTCTTTTTCATTTCTTTCGAAGATCTTACTATCAATTTCGGAAAAACGAATGGAAGGGGAACTGCTTTCTATACATGCTGTCTCTTCATCTAGTAGTACAGCCTTGACGTCTGCACATGTTACGGTCTCTCCTGTTGTGATGATAGACAACCGTTCACAAATATTTACCAACTCTCGGATGTTCCCAGGCCAGCTATATGCGAGAAGGATTTGCATAGCTTCATCGCTTATTGCTCGAATTGTTTTCCCAAACTTTCGATTATGTTGTTTTAAATAGTGTTCGATCAGGTAAGGGATATCCTCTTTTCGCTCTCGTAAGGGCGGAATCGTGATGCTTAGAACATCGATTCGGTAGAGTAGATCTTTCCGAAATTTACCCTCTTTTACTAATTCTTTCAATGATCGATTCGATGCAGCAATCACTCGGACATTGATAGGTATAACCCGGTCTCCCCCAAGTCGTACAATCTCTTTCTCCTGTAGTACTCGGAGTAACCGAGCCTGAAGGGGGAGGGATAATTCAGATATTTCATCGAGAAAGATCGTGCCATTATGAGCTATTTCAAACAAACCAGCTTTCCCTTGTTTTACAGCGCCCGTAAACGCTCCCTCTACGTACCCGAATAGTTCGCTCTCCAATAAATTTTCTGGAATTGCAGCACAATTGATCGCTACAAAGGGTCCAGATCTACGAGAACTATGATTATGAATACTCTGAGCAAAAAGTTCCTTACCTGTTCCTGTCTCTCCAAGTAAAAGGATATTCGAATCTACGCCACTATAATGCATGGCCATAGCGATAGCTCTTTGCATTACAGGACTTTTTCCAATGACATCTTGGAACGTATATTTTGCTGCAAATCCCTTCATATACATTTTCTTTCGGATCTTTTCTTCCATCTCCTGGATTTTTGAAATTTTCTGGAACGTAGCGACAGCACCTACGAGTTCTTTCCCAATAAACACGGGCACCCGATTAGCTGAAATGGTGGTCTCATTTACCTTTTGGATCGTTTCTAATTCTTCTTTTCCTGTTTGAAGAACTTTTGAAAGACCAATTTCTGGAAATACCTCATCGATATGGGAGCCGATAAGATCTGTTTCAGGGAGATTGATGATATCTTTTGCGCTTTTATTAAAAAGTGCGATGGTTCCCTTCTCATCCACTGCAATGATTCCTTCGTAAGAATAATCAAGAATTGTGCGAAAACGTTCCACCCGGGCCCGTTCAGCGCGGGTGATAATCGCTACGCGGATTGCTTCATCGATAGCCTGCCTGATCGATTCATATCCGGATTCTATAACGGTAGTAGGGATTCCTTTAGAAGCAGCAATCTTCGTAACCATCAATCCACCAACTAGGGCTTCAACTTTTGCTTCCAATGCTTTCTCGACGATCCATACCCCCTCTTCTTCTCGGGTAATTTTATAGGTGAATAAACGTACTCCCATCACTTGCTCGATGCAAGAA
>JAOABU010000022.1 GCA_026418195.1 Spirochaetota bacterium
GCTTCAAAAGAACCTATAGAGGTCTCGTAAGGATACAGTCCTACATCTATTTTAGGAAATCCACCTGCATTATTTGATAGAATAAGCGCATTCTTAAAAGCAGGGCCTATCCAAACACTTTGAGTTCCGATTCCTACCGTCAAATTATTCAGGGTGTACCGTATTTCACTTTCTCCCCAATCAATATGATAAACGGGAGATG
The DNA here is from genome assembly GCA_026418195.1 of Spirochaetota bacterium. GTDB lineage: Bacteria > Spirochaetota > Spirochaetia > DTKZ01 > DTKZ01 > DTKZ01. The sequence goes on from JAOABU010000022.1 coordinate 203, forward strand.
CTCCAAACCGTTGGGGTTCATCGATATTCGGAATAAATGAACCGTAGGGACTGCTGTGGGATGGATCAACGGGAACCATAGAAAAAGGAAGGTTCTGGGCATACCAAAAAATGGGTGCTAAAGCAAATGAGAATCCTCCCTTTTTCATGAGAACTCCACCTAGGATCGAGAGATTGTACCCTTTTCCTTGCCAGAGTGCACCGTCATTAAAGCCTCTAGAATAGCTAGAATTATAAGAGGCGTAGGTTTCTAAAGGCAAAGTCTGAATTAAAGAGCTATCTCTTTTCGAGAGATCAAGATACTTACTCCAAATATGAGTTTTATCAATAGATTGAAGATAGAATGAGTTAGAAAGAGAGTAGTAGTTCAATGACTTTTTAGGTAATGTTCCATCCAGTTCTAAGAATCTGTAATACTGATAGATGGGTGATGTAAGGTATTCCTGTGAAAACAGTGTGATACATACGAACATCATCGCGTACATAAAGTATCTTCTTTTCATTTGAAGTCTTCTCCTATGTTTTGCATGATTTTCCCCCACTTTTCTCCCCAATCAAAATGAAATAATTCCCTTAGCTTTTCACAGTGCTTCCGCAGATAGTTGTAATGATCCGAGGATTGATGTAACAGCAATAGCCTTTCTGAAATAGCCCCCGAATTGACAGGAGAAAACAAAAAATCCTGCTCCCCTAGCATCTCCGGTATCCCTCCAACTGCACTAGCTATCACAGGGATTCCTGTGTGAAGAGCTTCTAAAATAGTGTCTGGGTAACTATCAAACACCGAAGGAACCACGAGGAGATCACAGTCTCTATAAAAGGGGAAGGGATCTGAAACGCGACCGTGGAACCGAACCCTGTCCGCTAATCCATGCTGGGTCAAATAGTCGATATGTTCCTTCGTATCGCCGGGGCCTACCACATCGAGGGTGAGATCGTCGATCCCATGCTCTTCTTTCAGGATCACGAGCGCCTCTAGTAAATACTTGAGACCTTTGCGAGGCCCTGTGGTACCGATGAATAACAATCGGCGTAGCTGTGTGCTATGGTTGATCTGAGCGGTTTCTGGGGTGAATCGGGGTGGACCAATGTGCCCGCCGATAATGAAGGATTTGCCCTCTGCCTGTGGGTTTCGGGACAGAAAATCGGAGCGGTCGTAGTTACTCTGAAACACGATGGCATCCGATACCTTCGCGATCTGACGTTCATAAGCTTTATATTTCAGTAAGTCGAAGAAATACTTTAGCTGTTTGATCGGTTGGCCCTTTGATTCCTTGAGGAATAGTTTCGATTCCTGCACCGTATTACTTCGGTGACCATAGAGGAGCCTGCAGGAGAAAGCCTTTTTTAGGTATGAGGCGGCAGATAGATTCGTTTCACTGAAAATAAGGATCCAATCAGGGCGGGGGATTTCGGAACGTATTCGATCAAGATGTTGGACTACCGCTTTCCGAAATACCCAGGACACGGGGTACCGTTGTCCCTGGGTGTAGGTAACAGGCAGGAAGACTGGTTTCGCGTGCAGGAAGGAATAAGTGAGGGCGGGGTTTGTAAGAATATGGACGGTGTTACCCTTTTCCGCGAGTCCCTCCATCAATTCCAGATACCGACGATGCCCGCCAGTACGGATCTCTTTGTACAGGTAAAGGCCAAGGATATGTAAAGATTGTGGGTTCATGGAAAAGAACCTTATCGAAATATAGGTCGATACGCAAGGTTCTCCATGCTTAGCTCGCTAGTTCTTTTGGTTAAGTATGGAGTGAATCTTTCACAATTAAAAAAAGTTCGTTGATCTTTACCACTTTACTAGCCTTTCATACACCTCCATCACTCTCCTAGCACTGACATCCCAATCGAACATCCTCACCCTCTCGAAGCCTCCCTCGATTAACCGTTTGCGCAGGTTCGAGTCGTATACCACCCGCTGAATCGCTTCGGCCAGAGAGTCCGAATCGAGGGGGGAGGTTAAGACGATTGCCGCGTCCCCTACCACTTCGGGAATGGCGAACACGTTGGAAGTGATTACGGGGCACCCGCAGGCCATCGCTTCCAGGTTGGGCATTCCAAACCCCTCTGCCAACGACGGAAAGAGAAAAGCGGCTGCGTAGTTGTAAAACACCACAGCCTCCTCTTCTTTCAAGAAACCTGTGCGGATCACCCGATCAACAATTCCTGCTTGGTTCAGAAATCGATCCACTTCCGGGTTGTCCCAGCGGCTTCCCCCAATCACGAGTTTGAACGTAGATGGCGGAGGGAATCGATGAGGAGAAGGGAGTTGTAAAAACCTTCGAAACCCTTCCAGGATCGTCCATGGGTTCTTTCGTTCCGAGAAGCGGCTCAGGTGAAATAGAAAGGGGACACCCGGGGATAGTCCAAACCGAGCAAGCAGGGATTGTGCTTGAGCGTCCTGTAATTCGGGAGAGTGTTTCGAATCGGTTTCAGATGGGAAGGGATTGGATGGTTCTATCCCTTGGGATGTAGCAACGAGTAGTTGCCCAACATCCTCAGTTAAGGGGCGACCAGGCAGTACCCGATAGAGGGGACTTACCGCATTGGGACATACAGTGATCCGATCGCCCGTAACCCGGTAGCGACCCATGAAGAAGCCCCGGCTTGTGTGGGAGACGGTGATGATGTGATCCATTTTGCGGGCATAGATGGGAACAAGGAACCGCTCATGGATCATCTCGATGGTTCCGTAGAACTGGGGCACGATCAGTTGTTCGGCTCCATGGATGGTGGCTACCTTCTTTGACCGGATTCCCCAGATAGGAGCGAAGACCGTTAAGGGCGTATAATGAAGGATATCGAACTTCCGTGTACGCAGGATCCGCGTAGCAGCCCAAGGGTTTCGTGGGATCAGTAGCTCTTCTACTCGGTGGTAAATGGGATTCTCGCTGGGTTTATAGTGGATGAAGACGAAGTGAAAGCGTGGATCCGCATCGTTCAGATCTAACACCCGTTGCATGATCTCGTTCAAATGATGTCCGCTTCCGCTTTGCCAGTTGTCCAACTGTTTGGTGAACACCCCTACCACAGGAAGCCTTGAATTCCGAGGCATGGGTGGTATGATACAGGGAAAATCCTCTGCGGACAAGCCGATCCATAAGGAGTTATCGTGTCTGACATCACCATCCTGACTTTCTACGATCGCATCGCTGCGTTCCATACCCTGAAACCGTTCCTTTTTTTCCGGGAGGCAAAGCGGTTCGTCTACACCAACTCTCCGGATTGGTGCCTGAAGAAGGACCGGAACCGGATCCTCGTGATGGTTCGCTGGTTCATCAAACCGGACAGGGTGGATTTAGACCTTCTCCGGAACCTTCGGGACAAGTACGAACGCCTCGTATTCTTTCACGATGATGCGGGAGGGGGAATCCCGCGGTTGGAAGTTCTTCCCTATGTGGATCTATTCTATCAGAAGGCTCTCTTCAAGGATCGGACCCTCTATATGCGGGAACTGTATGGGAAGGAGCTATTCTCCGACTTCTACCATAAAAAGTATGGGGTTCGGGACCCAGAGGAACGGAAACGTGCCGTAGTGGAGGATCCGGAACAGCTGAAGAAGCTTCGCCTGTCGTGGAACATTGGTATTGGGGACTTTCCCCGCTCTACAGGTAGGGAACGGTTCGCCGTTGCGTTAGCCAGGGTTTTCGGGATGCCGATCGTAAAACCCTTCTACCACCATGAGAACTTATCCGAACGGGTCCTGGCGGAAAATAAGGGACTCTATCCGGTGCATGCCCGCATGGGCCTCGTGTCAAGGCCTTCCATTGCGTTTCACCGGAAGCTGATTCTGGAAAAAATTCAGGGGGACCCTCGATTCGTCACCGGAGAGGTAGGGCAACGGCAGTACAATCGGGAGATCCAACAATCAAAGATCATCCTTTCTCCGTTTGGTTGGGGGGAGCTCTGCTACAGGGACTTTGAGGCGGTGCGGAATGGCGCCCTCCTCTTAAAACCCGACATGTCCCACCTGGAAACCTGGCCCAATGTGTTCAAACCCTTTGAAACCTACGTGCCTTTTTCCTGGGATGCGGATGATCTGATCGTGCGGGCGGAACAGTACCTACAAGATGAAACGGACAGGAAGCGGATCGTACGAAACGCCTTCGAAACCTATAGATCCCAACTGGAAGAATTGCCTAATCGGTTCGAAAGAATCCTATCCGAGATTGAGGACGGAAGATGAGTGAAATAGGTTTACTGCGGTATCCAGGGGATCTGAAAGATGCCCTCTTGGGTTTCTAGGAGTGAGGAACTATGACTAGTAGGGGTCATCGATGGACATTGCGGGATCTTCGATCCTCGTTACCAATTGCGAAACATCGTGCCGATGCGTACTGGACTCGATGGGTTTTGCGTCCTCTTTCGTATCCAGTAAGTTGGTTCTTTTTGCGGTGGGGATGGTCAGCGAATGCCGTATCCTACCTTTCGGCTCTTGTTGCCCTTCTGGGAGGATTTCTCCTGAGTTGGCCGTACCCTCGACTCCAGGTGACGGGAGCAATCCTATTGAACCTATTCGCTGTGTTGGATTGTGCGGACGGGAATATCGCCCGGGTTACAGGTACCACGGGACCCTGGGGAGCTTGGGCCGATGCGCTAGGGGGATATGTAGCATACATGGCTGTCCTTTTAGGAGCTGGAATGGCAGCGGAAGTGACCTCTATAACCCATCCTTCGATTCTTTTCTCTATCCCGGAGGTCTTCTGGCCTCAAGGAGGATGGGTTTTGTTAGGAGGCTTAGCTGCTTCGGCGAACCTGCTCATGCGGTTAACTTATCAGCAGTATCGAACCCTACAGATACAGAGAAATGCCTCTACACGAGTAGAGGATGTTGAGAGCGATGGCGTTGAATCGATATCGGCAGAAACCGAAGTAAAACCGGGTCCCGGGGCTTCAGAAATTAGCTCTGAGAAATGGATTAGCGAGAACCTAGGAGTGACGGGCTTACTGATGCCGGCAGTTCTTTTGGGTGTGCTCACGAATACCATCTGCTGTGTGGTGTTGTTCTACACGGTGCTCTACACGGGAGGCGCCTTATGGAGCGTGCTTCGTTTAGCTCGGAAGGTGGAGGGTTGGAAACCCTCATCCTGAGCGACCTGTTACCTCCCGGTATACCTCGAGGGTGCGTTCATACATCCGTTGGAAGGTAAAATTCTCTTCGAATCGTTTCCTTCCCTTCTGTCCCATTCGGATCCTAAGTTCTGAGGATTCGATCAGCATCCTGAGACGATCGCGGAGTTCTAAAGGATCCTCCTTTGATACAAGGAATCCCGTTTCTCCGTCTACTACCGATTCCCTACACCCCCCTACGTCTGTTGCTACTACAGGCAATCCTGCACGCATCGCTTCCAGGATACTGCGCGGAAACCCCTCCCATCGGGTTGCGAGCACGAAGATATCCGCTTTTCGCAGGCGTTCCGGGACATCGAGCCTTTGACCAGCGAAGATCACTCGATCAGCGATTCCCATCTCGCCAGCGAGGATCTGCAGGGATTCCCGATCCGGTCCATCCCCTACAAGTTCCAATGTCCAGTTCCGGTCCTTTAGTTCCGATAGCGCCCGGAATAGGGTTGGGTGATCCTTTTGGGGTTGCAGCCTTGCTACCATGATCAATCGAACCGGGGATCCTAGTTCTGTTGGTGTACCTAAATTCTCGTCAGGGTGGCTAAGCCAGCGTACAAGTTCGTTTGGAACATCAGGCATCCCATTATGGATCGTGATGAGTTTTTCAGGAGGCACCACTTTCCGGCTCAGAGCGAGTTCCCGATCGTAGTCGGACACGGTGATAATTTTTTCGGAGATTCTTGCGGTGAATCGTTCAAGACTCTCCACGATTATCCGCTGAAACATCGAAATGCCTTCTGCAAACTGCCAACCGTGGGCAGTAAAGATAGAGGGGATTCCCAGACTCCAAGCAGCAACCCGTCCTACGAGACCTGCTTTTGCCGTGTGGGTGGAGACAAGGTCTGGTTGGAGATCCCTTAGATGACTCCGTGCCTCAAGGATAGCAAGAACATCCTTCAGGGGATTCATAGGTCGCACTAGGTGAGGGAGGATCCGTACGTCTACCCCCGCATCCTGGAGAATATCCGTGAGGGGCCCTTCGGATCCGGTAAGCACAGAGACCCTATGCCCATCGGGGAGAAGTCTTAAGGCCATGTCCCGTACATGGATCTGGGCACCTCCAATGGAATCGGCTCGGGTAACGATGAAGGCCACATGCATATATGCAAGGTAGCCTCTTTTCGGTACTGTATCAACTACATCCATGAACGATAAGCTACCGATGATTGGAAAAAGCAGTAAAGGAGTATGAAAAATGCATGTACTGGTAACAGGTGTTGCAGGGTTCATTGGTTTTCATGTGGCAAAGCGACTCCTGGAACGAGGGGATTCGGTAGTTGGGATAGATAACCTGAACGATTACTACGATCCGTTGCTGAAACTCGCCCGTTTGGCAGAGCTAGGAGTTTGGGGGCAGGGGAATATCGGCAGTTCAGAACAGGGAAAGACTGTAAAGGAAGGGGGCGGACTTTCCGCATTCGATGATGGTAAGCCCATCCAAAGTTCACTCTATCCGGCTTTCCAGTTTCGATTCCTCGATCTAGCTGATCGGAAAGCTGTAGAAACCCTTTTCCGGGAGGAATCCTTCGATGTGGTGTGTCATCTAGCAGCTCAAGCAGGGGTTCGGTACAGCATTACAAACCCCATGGCTTACGTCACCTCCAATCTGGTCGGATTTGCCCACCTTCTGGAGGGGGTGAGGAACCCTAAAGAACGAAAGGTGCGACATTTCGTGTACGCTTCCAGTTCCAGCGTATACGGACTAAACACCCGGAAACCTTTCCGCACTTCGGATACGGTGGATCACCCGGTAAGCTTTTACGCGGCCACGAAGAAGTCAAACGAACTGATGGCTCATGCATATAGTCATCTCTTTGGGATCCCTACCACAGGGTTACGGTTCTTTACCGTGTATGGCCCCTGGGGAAGACCCGACATGGCCTATTTTCTGTTCACCCAGTCGATTCTGGAGGGTCGGCCCATTACCATCAACAACTTTGGAAACATGCAGAGGGACTTCACCTATATCGACGACATTGTGGAAGGGGTGATACGGGTACTGGATAAGCCAGCGACACCGAATCCAGAGTGGAATGGGGAGGACCCTGACCCTGCCTCTAGTCCTGCTCCGTACCGGGTATATAATATCGGATTCGGGAATCCCGCGGGCCTTATGGACCTGGTAGAAGCCATAGAAACTGAGTTAGGGAGGAAAGCGGAGAAGATTCTGAAACCCATGCCTGCGGGTGATGTGCCTGTCACATACGCGGACACAACGGATCTGGAACGGGATTTTGGGTATCGACCCCGGGTGGATATCCGAACAGGAATCCGGGAGTTCGTAAAGTGGTATCGATCCTTCTATGGGGAGGCATGAAGCATGCACAACATTGCTGTCATCGGAACAGGGTATGTAGGATTGGTTACGGGTGCCTGTTTGTCCGATTTCGGGTTGAACGTGGTCTGTGTGGATGTGGATGCAGAAAAGATTGCCAAACTCCAATCGGGCAAAGTTCCTATCTATGAACCCGGATTAGAGGCTATCGTGGAACGGAACATGTACTATAAACGACTTACCTTCACCACGAAAGCGGAGGAAGCGGTTCGGTCATCCGAAGTGATCTTCATTGCCGTAGGCACTCCACCGGCTCCGGATGGCAGTGCGGATCTTCGGTATGTGGAAGAAGCGGCTCGAACGGTGGCAAGGGTAATGGATGGGTACCGGGTGATCGTGGATAAAAGCACGGTCCCTATTGGTACTGCTCGGAAAGTGGAAGCATGGGTCCGGGAGGAACTCTCGAAGCGAGGGGTTTCCTATGAGTTCGATGTGGTGTCCAACCCGGAGTTCCTTCGGGAAGGTTCGGCAGTGTATGATTTTACCCATCCGGATCGGGTAGTCTTAGGAACTCAGTCTCCAAAGGCACTGGACATCATGAAACAGGTTTATCGGGTCCTCTACTTAAACGAAACTCCCTTCATCGAAACGAACTGGGAAACTGCAGAAACGATTAAGTACGCCTCCAATGCGTTTTTAGCTGTGAAAATCACCTTCATCAACGAGATCGCAAACCTCTGTGAGGCAGTGGGGGCCAATGTGCAGGATGTAGCTCGGGCTATGGGAAAGGATGGGCGAATTGGTCCTAAGTTTCTCCATCCGGGACCGGGGTATGGGGGGAGTTGTTTCCCCAAGGATACTAGGGCGTTGGCAGAAACTGCCCGACGGGTTCAAGTGCCCCTTCGGATCGTAGAAGCCACCATTGAGGCAAACGAAGCCCAGAAGCATCGGATGGTGGAAAAAATTGCCATGGCCTTTGAGGGAAGAGGAGGGTTGAAAGGTCGAACGATAGCGATACTCGGACTTTCCTTTAAACCCAATACGGATGACATGAGGGAAGCTCCCTCGCTGACCATTCTTCCGGAGTTAGCAAGGCGGGGATGTGCCTTCCGGGTGTACGATCCCGCTGCAATGGAGGAGTCAAAGCATCGCTTGGCCGACCTTAGGGATCGGATCGTTTACTGCCAGAACGAGTACGAGGCAGCGGATGGAGCGGATGCTTTGGTGATCCTAACCGAGTGGAATCAGTTCCGAAACCTAGACCTTGGTAGGATTCGATCTACTCTTCGGGAAGGGTTGTTTTTCGATCTACGGAACATCTACAAGCGGCACCTGGTGGAAAGTGTGGGCATGACCTATGTGGGGGTAGGAGTGTAATGATGGACCAACAAGGAACTCGGGTGCTAAAACATGCCTCCCAAGGAGCGTTTGGTCTACGCATTTTTTTCAGCCTTGCTCTTTTCCTGAGCATGGTAGAAACCATGTGGGCCAATCCAGGACAGAGGCTCGTACCGTTGGGAGAGGATACGTACCGGTACCTTCGGGGAATGGCCCTGGAACAAGGGGTTTTACCGCCTAGTTTTTCCTTCCCCTTTCCAATGGCCGAGATGCAGAGTGAGTTGCGGAGGATCCTTTCTGCAGAAAAAGGGACATCGTCCGAGGCTATCCAAGCCGCTCGTGAGGGGATTCAGCGTTACCTTTCCCAAAAACCCTTCTATGCCGAAAGGGGTGAGCAAGGGGGCAGTAAGTCTGAGTCAATTCAGGACGCTAAGGGGTTTGCTTTCTATCCCGATCTACGCATCAACGCAGAAGGGTACCTCCATACCAATCGGGAGTACGACTGGTGGGCGTATGGGTTTCAGGAGCGGAAACCCTTTGTTGGACTTCTTCTAGATACATCGATCTTTGATTCCCTCAGCCTGTATCTAGATGTAACGGTTCAGAAAGACCCGTTCCAGGTAGGAGGAGATCCGGATAACTACACGAACCTTTTAACGAATCCTTCCCAGTTTGACCTGAACATGCCGTACCGGGCAGGGATCAGTGTGGGAGGTGATCACTGGAACCTCTGGTTGGGACGGGATAAGCTTTCCTGGGGAAACGGCCGATCCGGGAACCTTCTCCTCTCGGATGCCGATCTTTACCATGAGGGAGTTCGCTTCACCACGTGGTGGGACCGGTTCAAGTTTACCTTCCTTCTGTTAGGTCTGGAGAGTTGGAGAATGGAAACGGACGATAAGGGGAACCCCTATCCCTGGCCCGATCCCCAGACTTCCATACCCATAGAACGGTTCAAGATGTTCCTGGCCCATAGATTAGAGTTCAACCTTCGTTCAAACCTGCGTCTCACGTTCAATGAATCCATCGTGTACGGAGGCAAGTATCCAGACCTCCGAGTCTTTAACCCTCTCATTGTCTATCACAATTTCTATATTAAAGAATGGTCCAATTCCTTGATGACCATAGAGTTGGATTGGGTTCCCTTTCCTGGTGTGTATATCTACGGTCAGTATGCCCAGGACCAGTTATCTACCATCTTTGAGAAGGATACCTATGGGAAGGACGTGGAACCAAATGCGATGGGACTCCTTTTAGGATTCGAACTCCAGCGAGTGGTAGGTACCACAAACAACCGTACCAACGCTCGAACAAGAAGCGGTTCCGGCAAGGCCTGGCTACGTGGCGGGTATGAGTTCGTGAAAACCGATCCCTGGTTGTACATTCGAGAGACCCCTTACGTAAGCTTTTTTTCCACCCGAAGAGTACATAGCGAAGCTCGAAAGTCTGTGTTAGGAGATAAGAACTATTACTTCCTTCACACTCCGTTAGGATACCTTTACGGTCCGGATGCGATCGTCAACACCGTCTGGGTGAGTTATGAGGTTCCCGATCAGATCCGCCTGTTCTTGGAGTACTCCCTAATCCTGAAAGGAGAAAACGAAGTAACCACCCGATTCCTAACGGGGGACGCTGCCTGGGACCTCCATACCCCTTCCGGTACTCCCGATGTGCGAAATGTGGTAACCGTTGGAGTGTACTATACCTGTCTCTTATACACATC
>JAOABU010000031.1 GCA_026418195.1 Spirochaetota bacterium
GCCATATTCAGTGGGAACCAGGACTTTATAGAAATACCCCGTTTCTTTCTGCAGAAGATCTACCATGGCTTTGGCACCCGATACAACTTTTTGAGTATCACTGGAAGGAACAAAGGCCCAGACTATGGGATTCTCTTCCGAACCCAGAGGTTTTGCTTCTTTTGCACCGGAGGCAATAAGGATGCCTCCCCCTATACATAGACCTAGTACGAAAAGAATAAACCGTTTCATGTTCTTCTCCTATGGTTTAGCGATTCGTTCTTTGTACTATATTGTATCCCAAGTTGGGTCTCTGGATCAATAAAAATGAATGTGCTCTTGTCTAGGGGGTGATTTAAGGATACCCTTATGGATCGTGAAAAACGTGAATCAAGCCCTGTACTATGAACGACCAGATTTGTATGAAATTGAAGCAAAGATCCTATCCATTCATCCCAGAGACGATAAGGCATTGATTGTGCTGGATCCATCTCCCTTTTTCCCGGGTAAGGGGGGACAACCAGGGGACATCGGATGGATTGGGAATATACCCATCGTGGGCTACGCTCCCGCAGAAAGCCAGAAGATTCGTGCCATGGATCCCAACTTCTATAGCGAAGAGTCAGAAGAGTCCGAACCTACGCTTTATCCTCTGGTAGATGCGAAATCTTGGACAAAGACATATCCAACCTTCCGTGAAGGTACTAAAGTAGTCTGTCGTTTGGATGCTAAACACCGGCAGGAATATAGGGAACAACATACGGGACAACATTTAGTGTCTGCCCTATTGAAAAATCTTCTGAAAGTAGACACGGTTTCGGTCCATTTCGGGGAACAAACCACTACCATAGAAGTGAGCCAGGAATCTCTGCCTGATGGATACAGAACCCTGATCCAAGAAGAAGCAAATCGGAAGATCCTCGAGAATCCTTTGGTCCGGACGTATTGGATCAATGAAGATGAGTACGAAACCATCTCTCTGCGCCGAGTTCCTCGAACTAAAGGGCCACTCCGGGTGGTAGAGATAGAAGGAGTAGATAAAACCGCTTGTAGTGGCATTCATTTAGATCGTCTCGCCCCCTTACGGTTGGTATTGATTCTAGGAGAAGAACGTATTCGTGGTAGACTTCGGCTTCATCTACTATTGGGTGAACGAGCAATTCGGAGGTTGGAACGAGATGAAGACATCTTATCTTCCTTGAGGTCCCTCTGTACTGCCGGAACGGAGGAATTACCCCATGTGGTCAGAGGTCTTCAGGAGGATATCAGGTCTCTCACACTACGATACTCATCCTTAAAAAAGGAATACTACTTCCTAAAGATGAAGGAGTGGCTTCAGGCAGGTAAAGAACTAGTGGTTGCAGGGCAAAGGAGAGGAACGTTCCTTTGCCTAGAACTAGGAGAAGGGGAAATGGAGGACTTGCGGTTTCTGGAAGAAGCGTTCCTCAACCGAAACCAGGGAATGCTCCTTTTGGGATTGGTCCCTAAGGGTAAGGAAGGGGATAGGGTAGCCTTTCTTGGAACTCATAACCTGCCCCTTATAGAGGGAAATCCCATGGTGCGCCTAGATCTTCGCGAAGTGTTTCGGGCACCTTTGAAAATCCATGGGGGAAAAGGGGGAGGGAATGCCCACCGTTTCCAGGGTTCTGTTCCTTCGAGAGAAGGATGGGAAGGGATCAAGGGAGAGATAGAGTCCTTTTTACATAGATTAGCCGGTCATCCCCCTCTCGGTAAAAATCCTTGATCCGTGCTTCTAGGGTATACCCGTTCCGTTCGTAGAAGGTGCGGGTAGGACTATATTTTTCTTGAGAGGATGTCTCGATCACAATCAACCTTCCTCGAGCTTTTCGGATTGCTTCTTCGATAAAGAAGAGCAACTGTTTACCGATTCCGGAACCTTGGAACTGTGGGTCTACTGCAATCCAGTACAGGTCAAAGGTTCCTTCTGTAGCGGGAGTTGGACCATAGCATACGTACCCTACTACCTGTCCCTCCCTTTCAGCCGTGTATAGAATGTAATCTTTTTGAGCTGGATTATTGAGCCATGCATCGATCAATTCTCGAGCTACTTCGATTTCTTCAGCTGTGAACATTCCAGTCCGATGGAGAATTTCCAGAATAGAGGATCGATCTTCCCCTGTCGTTGGGCGGATTCGAATACAGGTCATGAATGAGACTCCTTCGAAGGTAAGTTGTTTTCGATTAGGATCTTTAAAAACATCTCGTATGGAATTCGCGCTGCGTTCAATGCTTTGGAGAAACCTGCCTGTAGGCTTATATCAGGATTAGGGTTGAACTCCAACACAAACGGGTTCCCTTCTGCATCCAGGCGAAAATCTACCCTTCCATAATCTTTTCCCCCGAGAACTTTCCACGTTTCCACCGCCAGGGTTCGTAGCGTTTCTCCCAGATCTTGACTTACCGGTGCGGGACAGATGGTAGGGGTTAGTTTGAACTCCACACTATCCTCGATCCATTTGGCATCATACGATACAATGGCGGATCCTTCTTTTCCCAGAGCTGTTAGGGATACTTCCGAGATGGGAAGGGTGTGCAATTCCCCCTTCATCTCCAGAAGGCTTACATTGAACTCTCGTCCCGGAAGGAACTCTTCAATGAGTATTGGCTCACGGTACTGTTCGTAGAGGTTCCTAGTGACCTGATAAAGGCTTTCCCTGTCTTTCACTACATTTCGGTTTTCAATGCCTACACTGGCATCCTCCCTGGATGGTTTTACGATCAGAGGAAAAGTAAGCGAAAGATTATGAGGAAGGCTACCACCATAGTATACCTGTCTCTTATACACATC
>JAOABU010000110.1 GCA_026418195.1 Spirochaetota bacterium
CCTCCCCGATTATAGTATAGGGGGTCTCGGTTTAACCTCACCTTCCCGCATATACTACACTGTTCCATGTTTGGGGCTATTCCTGCGTAGGCTAGGTACCGGAATAGGAATTGGACCAAGAGTTCCGTGCATTGATGATCCGGCATAGCTTCCAAGACGGTCAACGCTTCTACCAACAATCGAAAGATACAGGGGCCTTCCCCCCCAAAGGTCTTTAGCACGGTTTCTAGAAAAATAGAAGCGTGAAAGAATTTGCGGACACTCTTCCGGATACCGGGATAGAAGGATTGACAATCCATGTCCGTGATCTTAACGAGCCCTTTCACCGGATCTCTGTACAGATACAGGGTGCCCATACAGAGAGGATCTGTCACAGTGCGTAACTTTCCTTTAGGCGAATACGCTCCAAACGCGACCGCTTCCATTAATCCCTCGGAAGGAGAGAGGAGCACTACTCCTTTATGAATCTCGCCAAATCGATAGTTCTTCAGGATGATTCCTTCCGTATGAAATGAGCGACTCATAGGGGTCTTTCCTGTTCCATCGAACGGATCCTTGCCTCGATTTGTTGATAGGTTTCCGGATCTATAGGATAATGCCGATGTATCATCACACCGAGAAAGAAGAGGATGGCTGGTAACACCCCTGCCAACACCCGTATACCCAACAGAGCGATAGGGGATTGCTGGGAAGCCAAGGGAATGTAACCGAATACCGCGAGTACCCATCCAGAAACAAGGAACGCAATAGATTGACCCATCTTACTGGCAAAGGTCCATAAGCCGTAGTAGACTCCTTCCCTCCGTTTTCCATGTTCCGAAAGATCCCATACTACCACATCTGGCAGGATAGCAAACGGCATAGCGTACTGAACGGAAAATCCGATCCCTGCGGGAATCATCAGGACATAGGCCCACCCCATGCGTACCCTGTGCCCGAAGAAAAAGAATACCATTACCGTAGCGGCAAAAATCAGCATTCCTCTATTATAGACTTCCTTCTTCCCCAATTTACGGGACACATGGATCCATAGAGGAATACAGAGAAGTGCAAAGCTTAACAGAATCATCAGAGCGATCTGGAACCCTTCTTTTTGTTGAAAGATATATTCGAAATAGTACACCATAGCATTCTGTAGAAGAGTGACTCCCGAAATATGGAGGGTCCAGGGAATTAGAACGAGCAAGAAGGTCCGCTGCTGTAACACTTCCCTCGCCTCTTTGAAAAATCCTCTAAGGGTTGTTTGTTTCAAAGATTGTCCTGAAGAAGGATTCTCTTCGGCATCCCAGGAAGTGAGGGATTTTTTATCCCGTCCTATCCGGATTCGCTCTTTTCCAACCAGGATTACCGTGAGGAGGGCTGAAACCAGCATGATCCCCCCTAGAACACCTCCTGCAAAAAACCATCCCTTCCCAGGGTCTTTGGGAAGCGTTACCAGGGGCAACACAATTCCTGTCCCTAAAAAGGTTCCTAGAATTGCAAACACCTGCCGATAGCCGTTGAGAAGGGTCTGCTCGTGGTAATCGGAGGTAAGTTCTGGAGTAAGGGCTCCATAGGGGATACTGACGAAGGTATAGGCGGTATTCACCAAACAGTAGGCAAACGTAGCCCACGCAAACAGGTACCCAGGAGATTCCCAAGAAGGCTTGTGAAACAGGAAAAGCATTCCTCCAAAGAGCAGGAAAGCCCCTGCAGTCATCCAAGGCTTTCGCCTTCCCCATCTTGTTCGAGTTCGGTCAGAAAGATTTCCTACGATCGGATCCGTAACAGCATCCCAGATCTTTCCGATCATCAAGGCTGTGCCTGCCAAATGTGCAGGAAGACCTACCGTATCGGTAAGATAGTATAGGAGATAGAACCCCATCACTGTAAAAAACAGGTTTCCACCCAAATCACAGATCCCAAACCCAATCTTTTCTTTAAGAGACATCATGCTGTTACCACTATACCATGCATTTTCGCCCTTGACACTGCGAACCAGCCTTGAGTATATTTTCACAATAGTTAACGATCGTTCGGTAACTTAGGAGTTTGGATGGTCCGAAGAGAAGCGATCCTAGATACCGCTTTCAAAATCTGGGGAAAAACCAACTTCACCCAGATGAGCTTAACTCCCATTGCCAAGCATTTGGGAATCACGAAGGCGGCTCTCTATAAACATTTTCAAAGCAAGAACGAGTTGTTACAGGCCATGGAGCAGCGCTTCCTGTCCCGGTATAGAGAGTTCCATGAAGAGTTCTTCAAAGAAGCAGAAGGATTGGACCTTTCCCGCGCAGTGCACCTGTTCCTGGAAAAAGTCCTTCGTTTCTATCTGGGTAATCCGTACTTTCTATCCTACTTTTATGTGTGGTTACTCCGAACCCGGATGGCTGAACGAGCCGAGATCGTTCCTCTTTTCCATCGTCAACGAGAACTATTCCACACCTTGTTCCATGAAATCGGCATCCAAACTAGAGCCGAGGAACTAGAGGTTCGATTACACTTTCTCTATATCTGCGCCACCTTCTGGGTATCTACCCTGTTCTGGAACTTAAATGAATGTAAACATCCTTCCCAGCTATACAATCCAGAGCCCATAGCAGTAAAAGAATGGGAACCCGCTTTGGACCGCTGGCACCGGTACTGCATGCAAGGCCTCGCCAGCCGAAGGGGGCTCTCTAAGGAAGTCAGTCAGGATGAGAACTTCTACAAGAAGATAGAGAAGAGGGTAGTCTTTCCACCTCCACCCAAAAGAGAACACGACCGTATCTTTCAGGCGATCGTAGATGTGTCGGCGGAAGTTGGGATTCGGGATGCCTCGATCGAGCGGATCGCAGAAAAGCTCGGGATGTCCAAAAGTAGTCTTTACTCCCATTTCCGAAACAAACGCTCCATGTTCGAATCTCTCATACGGGAGGAGCAACGTTTTATGCTAAAGGTTCTGAAGGAAAAGCTCTCCTCCTTTTCTGGGTTCGCGGAGAGGTCCTATGGATTCATGTACATCACCCTCCTCCATACCCTGTCGAACCCCTCTCTATTAAGTCTATTCAACTGGTTCCGTTTCCAAAACATCCGTATCCCCATTCGATCTCCAGGAAAATCTTTCATGGAGGAGTATTTCAGCTTCTTTTACGACGCCCAATCCAGCGGAGAACTTTCCTGCACCCAGGAGGAACTCCTCCCCTCGGCAGTCCTTCTCCATGTACTCACCTTCCGTTCCTTACAGGACACGGATGCGCCTTCGGAACTAAACGAATCGTTTTTAATCAAGATCCGTGCCATGCATCGACTGTATTTGTACGGTCTTTCTACTCCCACACTTTTCAAGGAGTCGGTATGAAGAAGTTTGCACGAACCTTAATTCTGCTCCTTCTTGGTAGCCTTCTATCCGGAGGCTTCCTCCTAGCACAAACGA
>JAOABU010000070.1 GCA_026418195.1 Spirochaetota bacterium
CACTTATTCCCCAGCATCCAACTATCGAGAATTATATAAATGGATGGAAGGGGTTTGGAGGTCTCACCTTTGGCACCTTTTTTAAAAATTCCTTCATTATTGCCACTCTAGAAACCCTTTTTGTGGTTACCTCGTCAACCATTGTAGCCTATGGATTTGCCCGGATCGACTTTCCAGGAAAAAACTTCTGGTTTTCCTGTATGCTGGCCACCCTTATGCTTCCGGTGCAAATAAAGATCATCCCTCAGTACATTTTTTTTGGGTATCTCAAATGGATCAATACGTTTCTACCGTTGATCGTTCCTAAACTCTTCGGGGAAGCGTTCTATATCTTCATGATGATGCAGTTCATTCGAGGCATCCCAAAGGAACTGGACGAAGCAGCGGAAATCGATGGGTGCGGAAGGTTTTATACCTTTACTCACATTCTGCTACCACTCCTGAAACCCCCCATGTTTACGGCAGCTATTTTCAGTTTCTACTGGTCCTGGGGAGATTTCTTGACTCCCCTGATCTACCTGAATACCCCCAAGCTCTATACTCTATCTGTAGCTCTTTGTTCTTTTGCGGATCCTGGAGGTATGACGGATTGGGGGGCGATATTTGCTATGTCCTTTCTTTCCCTCGTTCCTGTACTCGTTCTCTTTGTCAGTTTCCAAAGATTCCTTACCCAGGGGATAGCGTCCACGGGATTGAAAGGATAGGGTTTTTCTACATGGTGGAAGTAGCAGTAGGATTAGTCGGAGTCGGTGGGTTTGGGAGTAAGTACGTGGAGCTTCTCCTGCAAGAGGCTGATTCCCATGGAGTCAGGTTCATCGGTGCTGTGGATCCGCTTCCTGAATCCAGCCCTTGTCTGTCAATATTGCGAGAAAAGCAGATCCCCATCTATTCTTCTTTATCTGCATTCTACACGTATGAGCGAGCATCGTTGATGATCCTTTCTTCGCCTATCCATTACCATGCGGAACAAGGGTGCCTTGCCATGGAACAGGGGAGCCATGTTCTCTGCGAGAAACCCCTCTGTGCGACAATTCAGGAAGCCGAGGAACTGATAGAAGTCCGTAACCGAACCGGAAGGATCTTTGCGGTAGGTTTCCAGTGGGCCTACGATCCAGTCTTTCGGCAGTTAAAGCGAGACATTCTGGAAGGGAACTTGGGGAAACCCAAGAAACTCTTGAGCCTTGTGTTGTGGCCACGGAATACCCAGTATTTTTCCCGATCCTGGGCTGGAAAACTTAAATCGAAGGATGGTAAGTGGATCCTAGACAGTATTGCAAACAATGCGGCAGCCCATTTTCTCCACGCCATGCTGCACCTGCTTGGACCGGAAGAAACATTCAGTGCATTTCCTCGTTGGGTGAAGGCGGAACTTTACAGGGCGAATTCAATTGAGACCTTTGATACCATCGCGATGCGTCTCTTAACCGATGAAGAGGTGGAGGTCTGTTTCTACGCAAGCCATGCCGTTCTTGTAGAAAAGGGACCGATCTTCCGATTCGAATTCGATAGAGGGACTGTGTTCTACAACGATCCTCTAGTACCAGAAAGCAGGAGGATGTTGGTGTTCAGGGACAGGAACGGACGGTTCATTTATTATGGAAATCCCACGCACCAGAGCATGGAAAAAGTATGGAGAGTGGTGGAATCGATCGATGGATCCGCTTCAAACCTATGTCCCATTGAGTCTGCCCTTTCACACACAAGCTGTATTGAGGCTGTGCACGGATCCGGGGTGGAGGCTGTTCCCTTCCCTTCGAACCTTCTACGCAGGTCTGGTGATCCTGAGATCATCTGGGTTGAAGGATTGGAGGATTCGTTCCTCCTCTGCTATCGAAAGGGAGTACTGCCTTCCGAACTGAGAGTACCTTGGGTACATTTTGGGACAGAAATTTTCATACCCAAAAATCGATAGACGATCCCTTTATTCTTTCGCTATATTCATTACATGAATGCTCATGTATACCTCCGGGCCTTTTAATTGGGAACGAACAATCATATGGGAAAAGGAGGAAGAACTTATGGAGATTCTGGTAATGAAAGCGATACTGGAAAATCGAGATACGATAGAAGTGGGAAGGGAGAAGAAGATCCGTTTCAAGTTCGTTTCTAGTTCCTACCAATTTCCCATCCAGTTGTCGGAATCCCAATGGAAGGAGCGACTTACCCCAGAACAGTACTACATCCTCAGGCAACGAGGAACGGAACGGGCGTTTACTGGCGCGCTGTACAAAAATTCAGA
>JAOABU010000099.1 GCA_026418195.1 Spirochaetota bacterium
TCTCCCACCTCCTGCTCAATCACCTCCCGAGCTAATCCCGCCACCTCCCCATGGTAACGTGTATCCCGCTTGTCGGGCCGCAACCGGTAGGACTTACGGTAGTTGTGTACCACCCGATAGATGGCTAACCGGTTCATCAGATCGTTCACGTTACGAGCCCCTCGGGTAGTCTCTCGGACGTGGTTGGCCACATCCTTTCGAACCTCCCGATCCAGGTAGTTCACCGCAAACAGCGGATTGGACCGGGTGCGGGCTCGGCGACTACTCACCCGCCGGTGCGTAAACCTCCCTTCCTGCCTCAGTTGCTCTAACCCCACAACCCGCCCCAACCCCCGTACATAAGCCGGATGCTCATCCGTGGTCAGAATCAGCGATTGCCCCTCCTCCCGTTCCACCCACCTCTCCAACTCCTCCCCTAAGCGCTCAAAGGAACTCTCCACCCCCCGCGGATCCGCCTTCCACCTTCTCTCCCCCTCCTCCCGCCTCCTCCTCTGCTCCTCCCGCATTACCCCCTTCCTCCTCAAGCTCACATACTCCTGCAGGTACACCATCTGCGAACTCTCCCCCACCACCCAGTTCACATGCCCCGGAAAATACTGACTGCGACACCAACTCTCAAACCCATCCGCTACCACCCCCTCCCGCACCCCCAGCTGCCCATACAGCTTCCCTTGACTCCACACAGCCTGTCGCGCCAATCTCCCCACCTTGTTCCTCACCACCTGCCCACTCACCCCACACCACCTCCCCACCCCCGCCTCACTCATGCCCTCACTCAACCCCCGCTCCACCATCCGATACTCCACCACCCGCTTACTGTAGTAGTCCAGACTGAACGTCTGCGTGGAAAACGTCCTCCCACACTCCTTACACCGATACCGCTGCACCTTCCCAAACACCCCTGTCCCGTATACCCCCCACTTCTCATACCACCCCCGACCCTCCGGAAACGGAGGATAGTGCCTCCCACACCCCCGGTTCGGACAGAACAACGGCCGCTCCTCCCCCCTCTCCCAATCCCCCATCCCCCTAGTCGGCCCCATACCCCACCTCCTCACGGAAAAGATAGAAGGCTTCAATCACCCTCTACCCCTAAAGACAAAAGCATTTCCCCCATTGCTTCAATTCCCAACAAGCTTCAGGGTACTAATTTTGTTTCTAAGTCGTTCCAACCTGCGACACAAATCGACACGAACAGGTATAGGCAGATCTTTGTTCATCCAGAACTGAGCCAACTCCATGGCCGCTTCGTAATCTTTTCGTACATGTTCTAAATGCTTCAACTCTTCCAACGCGACAGAGAAAAAAACCTTTATATAAGGAGTTCGCAAACGATGACCTTCCTCATCCTTTCCTTCCGTTCGAAATCGCCTGGAAACCCGTTCCAGGGCTACGGGATTCCCATTCTTAGCCAGTTCTTCCAAGAATTTCCAACCCTTGATGGGATTCCGTGTCGCTGCCATAAGCCCAAGGGCAGTGGAATCCAACCCTTCTATATTCATAGGTTCCCGCATTAGGGAACCTAGTAGGGCAAAGAGGTACACAAGACTCAAAAGGTCATCTTTATGATGCTGTATCACCCCTTTAATCTCATCGAGAGCACCCCATCGAAGATACTGGAAGTACACTTGGGGAATTAGCCGTCCTGGTATATCAATGGATCTCTCCTTATGCAATACGAACCGTTCCACAGTAGGAAGGGAACAATCGGGAAGGCTCTTTTTCCAGAGCCTACGGACTAAATACAGAAGATCCAACTGGTGCATGGAGGGTGGGCTTAAACGGTGAAGGAGGTATCGAGTTTTTAGTAATGGGAAATCGTACGCTGCTCCGTTGTAGGACAAGAATCTCGTAGTCGCTGAAAAAGGAATGGATTCTAAAAGGCGTGTAAGGAACTCGGCCTCACCAGGGAAATCACTCAGAAAAAACTGCTGTACCATAATTCCCGAAGAAGAAACCTGCGCAATCCCAAAGAGAAAAATTACCGTTCCCGCTCCTCCCGAGAGTCCTGTTGTCTCTGTATCGTACCAGCAAAGCTGATCCAACGAACAGGATAAAAAATATTTTGCTCCATCCTGTAGATCCAATAGCAGGTTCGCATCTGGATCCAAGGGGATCCTCTCTATCCTTCGAAACGTGTATTCTCCAAATCGTTCCCATCCCTCGAGAAAATGCTTGGGTTGAAAAAAGGGCGCTTCCTTCTTTTCCCTCTCTTTTAGGGTTTGGCGCAGGGCCTCTAGCCTGGCTCTCAGATCTGCCATGCCTAACTCATCCCATCCAATTCTGCTAAATACCTAAGGGTTACCTCCTTGGGATTCCTCGTGACTTCCCTCTGAGGATCGCGGGGGCCTATGCAGGAAGGACAACCTTCCGCACAAGGACAGGATCGAATCAGTTCCGCAGATGCATAGTGAATCGCTGACACATGCTTTTTAAAACTTTCTGCCAATCCTGTACCACCCGGATACTGATCAAAAAAGTAAAGAGCTGGTTCTCCAAAATGAGGATCTCGCAAACGCTCCGACACCCCTATATCCCGAGGTTCACAGAGAAGATAGAAGGGAGCGATCTGCCTGTAGACCGTTCCCAAGGATAGGAGGATCTGTGTTTTCTCTTCTTCGTTCCTGGTTTGGAAAATTTCTCCGGCTTTCGTTCCTTTTCCGAACACGAGAATGCAAGAGCGTGTATGCATTTCCTCTTCCGGTAAACTTAGCTCTCCATACCCTATGGTCTCGTGACTATGGAATCGTATTTTTTTAAACTTAGTCACCTGGGACCTCACTAAAATATCTCCCACCACCATATGGAACAGGGCTCCTTCCGTTTCCTCATCCACTAGCAATACTTTGAGGTCCCTCTTCACAATGGCATCCGTATAGTAGTTTACCTCCACTTCCTCTACTTCCGCCCGCTTTTGTTCCAAATCGAGATGTTTTACCATATACTGCAATCCTCTATGGAGGTACACCGCATTGGGGAAAAGGAGTTCTTTAGCAGAAGGTCGATCCATCTCTCCGATTACCCGGTTTCGTCCACCCGTGATATCGAGGATCACCACGTTTTCGGAGGAAGCGCTTCGAAGAGATACCCCCTCGGCCGGATAGGAACGATCCGACCAATAGTAGGTTCGTTGGGTTCTCCTGATGGTCCCTAATTCTTCCAACTGATCCAGTATGGGTACCACATCCTTTCCAAAAGCCTCCTCTTGTCTCAAGGGGAGCTCGAATACCGTACATCGGACATGATCCGTATAGATATACGGGTTTTCCGGATCCAAGAACCCTTCTTCCGGACTCCTTCCAAAGAAATAATCTGGATTCTTCACCATGAACTGGTCTAATGGTGACGAAGAGGCCACCAGTATGGCCAGCGAAACCCCCTGTCGTCTACCAGCCCTCCCTGCTTGCTGCCATGCGGATGATATGGAACCTGGGAATCCTGCTAGAATGGCCACATCCAACCCCCCGATATCGATACCAAGTTCAAGGGCATTGGTGGCTACGACCCCCTGAACCGTTCCATTTCGAAGACCTTCCTCAATCGTCCTTCGCTCCAGAGGCAAATATCCCCCTCGATAGGATTCCACCCGAATTCGATGGTTGTCAGTATACACGTTCTGAAGCCTCCCTCGGATGTACGTTGCAATCAGTTCAGTGTGGATGCGGGAACGCGCAAACACAATAGTTTTAATTCCCGCTTTCAGAAACCGAACTGCCAAACGCTCTGATTCTAAGACCACCCCCCGTCGGATTCCTTGAACCCGATCTACGAGAGGGGGATTGTAAAGGATAATATGTTTTTCTCCCATTGGGGCTCCATGTTCAGCGAGGACTTCCAGCTGTTCTTCCACGATTCGGGTTCCCAATTCCAGTGGATTCCCAATAGTGGCAGAGGAACAGATGAAGAGGGGTGACACCCCATAAAACGAGCAGATCCTTTTCAGCCTACGGATCACATTAGCCATATGGGACCCGAACACTCCTCGATAGATATGGATCTCATCGATTACCACGAAGGACAGGGTCCTGAAGAATTTAATCCACTTCGGGTGATTGGGTAGAATCCCGCTGTGGAGCATGTCTGGATTGGAAATGATAATCTGCCCTGTTTCTCGTGCTACTGTTCGTAAAGACGCAGGGGTGTCTCCATCGTAGGTCATGACCTTCACCGGTAATCGTCCCGTGAGGATGGACACATTCAAAGAAGCTTGTTGATCCTGGCTTAGTGCTTTTGTAGGGAACAGGTATAATGCTCGTTTCCCCGGATCTTCCAGAATACTCTGTAGCACAGGTAGGTTGTAACAGAGGGTTTTCCCCGATGCGGTAGGGGTGACTATCAACAGATGTTTTCCATCCCGAACGATCCTACAGGCCTTCTCTTGATGAGAGTAGAGTCGAGAGATTCCAAGGTCTTCCAATGCCCGTCGAAGGGTTGGATGGAGATCCGCAGGAAGGTCTGCGTAGACCCCTTCTCGGGGAGGAATTCGTTCCCAATGCGTCACACAATCCATAAAAGTTGGATCCGCTTGTAGCTCATTTAATTGTGTTCGTATATCCTCACTCATAGAGCATTATCATACCATAGGGTTAGAATTTTTTCTTGACCTATCCCGTGGAGTTTACTACAGTTATTAGTAGCAAGAGACAGAGGAGGGCTTATGCCGTTTTCCAACGTCCTTTCCATTGTTCTCGGGGGCGGTAAAGGGACAAGGTTATATCCACTCACAAAAGACCGGGCTAAGCCTGCAGTACCGTTTGGGGCCAAGTACCGTATCGTGGATATTCCTATTTCCAACTGTATCCATTCAAACTTCAAGCAAATTTATATCTTGACCCAATTCAACTCCGCTTCCCTTCACATGCATATCGCACAAACCTATATTTTTGACTCCTTCTCAAAAGGCTTCTGTGAAATTCTTGCCGCAGAGCAAACTTTCGATAGCACCAGTTGGTACGAAGGAACAGCCGATGCGGTAAGGAAGAACTTCAATCATTTCCGAGATCAGAACCCCGATTACTACCTAGTGCTTTCGGGAGACCAGCTGTACCGGATGGATTTAGGGGATTTCGTGGCTAAACATATACAGACTAAGGCGGATATCACAATTGCTGCTACTCCGGTAACTCGCGAACAGGCGGCAGGACTAGGGATCATGGGGGTAGACTCCATCGGAAGAATTGTAGATTTCATGGAAAAACCAGATCTTTCAAAGGATATCTCCCATCTGAAGGTTCCTGGGAAACTGCACCCTGATCCAAAACTACTCGCTTCAGGTAGAGAATACCTGGCTTCTATGGGTATTTACGTATTTACTGCCAAAGCCTTGAAGGAAGCCTTAGACAACGAGTATGCGGATTTTGGGAAAGAAGTAATTCCTCAGGCTATTGGAAAGATGAAGGTTCATGCTTACATCTTCACAGGTTTCTGGGAGGATATCGGAACCATCAAATCTTTCTACGAAACGAATTTAAACCTGGCTGTTATTAACCCCAACTTCAACCTGTACGATGAGCTCCATCCCATTTATACCCAACGCAGAAATCTTCCTCCCACGAAGTTCAACTACTCCACCCTATCGGAAGTTCTAACCGGGGATGGATGCATCATCACCAATTCGTGGGTTACCAGATCAGTACTGGGTATTCGGTCTATCGTAGAAACGGGATCCAACCTGGAGGGGGTTGTATGCATGGGAGCTGATTTCTACGAGACTCCGGAAGACAAACTGGAAAATAAAAGGAAGGGTATCCCTGATATAGGGATTGGCAGGGGAACCAGGATCCGAGGTGCTATCATAGACAAGAATGCCCGAATCGGTGAAGGTTGCAGAATCGGAGTAGATGACATTCCTCGACGGGATGGGGATTATGGGACCTATTTTATTCGGGACGGGATCATTATCATTCCGAAGAATGGTTGCATTCAACCTGGAACCGTGATTTAAAATATGGTTTCAATTTTTCAAAAAGGGAACGGTCTGAATCAGCGAGGGGAAGCTGTTCAATTTCGTCCGGTGAGTACCAACCGATCTGAGTGTGAGCGGTAAGTAGGGGTGGATCCTTATCCATCTCTACCCTAAAGGCAATTAGGGTAAACCTTGTATCCTTATGGAAGAACTCGGTCGAGCAAAGGGGTTCATGGATCTGGACGGTTATACCAAACTCTTCCTCCAATTCCCTGGCCAAAGCCTTTTCTGGGGTCTCGTCCATTTCCACCTTGCCTCCAGGGAATTCCCATCGCGATGCCATGCTTCCAGTAGGTAAACGTTGAGCCAAGAGGATCTTCCTACCTTTCAAGATTACGGCTGCAGTAGAAACTGCCACAAAATCTCCCTAAAAGAAAATCATCGTAGGAAGAAAGAAATGAAGGATGCCTGCGATCAAACAACCATATCCCCACAAATGCTTTCGATCGACAAGGATAGTATGCAGGATCCGTATAAAAGGAATCTCCTTATTTTGAGCCCCTTCCAAATTCTCAAGTAGCAGAATCCCTCCCCCACCCAAGTTCGCTAGGGCAGGAAGAATATCTCCAAATACAGGGACATCCCCATATACAGGGGAAAGCAGCTTGAATACCCCCACACCTAATGCGAAGATTCCAAATAGAAAAATACGCTCAGCTTTCCCACATTGCTCCTTTATAAATGTGAAGAAAGAAGGGAAGTGAGCAGTGAAAACCTCCGGTATCAGTAAGACCGAAAGACAAATATTTATCATGATAGACAGGAAATAGAATTGATACATGCTAGATGCCTTTCGGCCGACACTATAGTACCTCTCCCTATCTTAGGTCAACCAGAAAGTAATGGAAGCAAAAATTCTATCCATTTTTTATCTAATGGAGGCGGTAAGGGTGTACGACTTCCCTTTCCAAAAAAATGAAGCCACGACTTCTTTACCAACAGGTTCTGGAATTGATATTCGAACCGCTTGTTCAGAGTTCGTTTTCTCAGGCAATTGCAGTCTACCTTCCCATTGTTGCTTACCCATTCGGAAGATGACAGGGATGGACTCCCCTTCGTTACTTTGAGGCGACTGTTTCTCAGACCGAACGATGAGGGAAACTAAAACTCCTTTAGAAGACTCATACGCATGAAGAGAAAAGGTGAGCCCATCTTTTTCCAATAGATGCTTTGATGTACGGAAAAAAACACTATACCCCCAGAACAAGAGAAGCAAAACCGTCACATCTATCAATAGGAACATAAGTCCCCGGTTTCGCTTGAAAAAGCATGGTAAGGTA
Organism: Spirochaetota bacterium; assembly: GCA_026418195.1. Taxonomy (GTDB): domain Bacteria; phylum Spirochaetota; class Spirochaetia; order DTKZ01; family DTKZ01; genus DTKZ01. The sequence goes on from JAOABU010000099.1 coordinate 7,246, forward strand.
TGGCAGTTGGAGTCTTCATCATAGAACGCCGCTTTGACCCGAGGATTCCTTTTAAGACGTTCCTCTCGGCTGTAATGGTACGTATAGTTCCCATCACCTGAAGTTTCTGGACTGTTCCGCATAGGATAACACCACCTTAGAAAGGAAAGGAAGAAGGTCCTGGGATAAGAAGTACCCATAGATCCTCTTCGCTTCACAGGCAGCTTCACTCAAGAGAAGTACCCCTAATGTAGCAGCCGAGAACGGATCGATCCCTTGAGCCCGTATTCCCGTAATCAACCCTGCTAACACATCTCCCGTCCCCCCTGTTCCGAGAAGGGGATTCATACCATCAAAAATTCTAATCTGACCATCGGGCGCAATGATATAGGTGACATGCCCTTTAAGGACCAGTATGCATCGGTATTTCGCGATGAATTCCTGAGCTTTGGGTAATGGATTTACCTCGAACTCTTCCTTGGAACAGCCGGTAAGAACACAGAACTCTCCTGGATGGGGCGTAAGTATCCATCCGGATAGATCAACAGTTTCATCTAGAAGCGCTTTCAACACATAGATGCCATCTGCATCGATTACCCCCCCTGGTCTGTAGGAGAGAAGACGTCGAAGATACGGAATTCTTTCCTCACCCCTACCCCAACCAGGCCCAACCAGAAGGGAGGAAAATCCTTTTTCCCAGCTATCGGAAAACACTGTGGGCATTGGCTTAACCATGAGTGAGCGAATCTGAGAAGCCAACAAAGGATATACGGCGGGATCTGCGAAAAGACTCACCAATCCTGCCCCAGATCTAAGAACAGCTTCTGCAGCTAACAGCCCGGCTCCCGTTGTCCCTACGGAGGAGGCAAATACAGCGACATGTCCTCGCTTGTTCTTGTATGCCCAGGGATCGGGGTAACGGATTAGTTGAGAGATGCCTGTGGGATGGATTCGTTGGATCCGTCCATCCAGAATTGATAGAGATGTATCTGGAAAACCAGCGGAAAGGCGGTAGATTCTGCCACAATGGGTTCTTGCCTCGGGCATGAATAGACATAGTTTTAGGACTTCAAAACTGAGCGTCTCTTCTGCCTGCACTACTGGGTATCCAGGACAGTACTCGTCTCCTAAGCCACTAGGGACATCTATACTCACGATTCGTTTTCCCGATTGATTTAGAAGATTAATCAATTCTCTCGCTTCTCCGCGGATGGCCCCTCGAAGCCCAATCCCGAATATCCCATCGACGAGGGTGTTAGCATCCTTGATTGCTTGCCGAGCGGCGGCAATTTCTGTAGGGAATTGGATTACTCTACATCCTTCTTTTTTCAGAACTGAGAGATGAAGGGCGGGGAGTTCCCCAAGATCTTGCTGCACCAGAAGAATGGTAATATGCTTTTCGCCCTTCAGAAGAAGATGCCTAGCCACCACCAAAGCATCCCCTCCGTTATTTCCCTTCCCTGCAACAATAACCCACGGTCCTTCAAAATTAGCAACGAGATGTTCCGCTGCAGATCGGCCTGCATTCTCCATCAAGATTGCTGCGGGTAGCCTGTATTCGGTTTGGACATGACGATCTAGTTCAAGGGCTTCTTTACATGTCACAACTGGTTCCTGCCACATTCCCTACTTCCCTTCCTGCTCAAATTACTTTCTCAGCAGAGAATCAGTTCGCCACCACACGACCTTTGCCCCTACATCAGAAACCAGAAGGGCAGAAAGGATCCCCTCCAAGGAAAGATGAAATGTTGAAAAAAGAAGCTGACTATCTTCAATATGAATCGTTCTCTTGGAAAGAACTTTACCATTCGATTGCAAGATCAATAATTGTCGAGAATCTTTGCCATACCCACTCAGAAAAAGGAACTGTTCATCCGGAAGAATCCCTATAAGTTCATAGATCAGAGGCATTTCTACCGGATCTGAAGAACTCTTCAATCTCAGGATAGTCTGATTTTC
>JAOABU010000100.1 GCA_026418195.1 Spirochaetota bacterium
AGATGTGTATAAGAGACAGGGTATACGGTGCTGCGTAAGTTCTTAGAATAGTTCCCCCATTTTCGAACCAGAACATACTGGTGTTGGGAAACGCAACCAGATTCCCTTCGGTAATCTGTAATCGCCAAGTTCCATTCGTTTCGCTCCCTATGGGATAACTAGTTGTGGCAATATCAGTAGGCCATGTGGTTCCATTCCCCGAAACAGTGGGTGCGGTAAGCGGATTTCCACTTTTGTTCCAGGCTGCCAGGGATTCATCGTTATCCATATCCCAGTTTCGATAATCAATGTTTCCGGTAGCGTTATCCGGTACAAAGGGATAGAGGTTCCAGGTAGTTCCCACATTATTCAACAATGCTAGGGTCCAGCAATACGCAAAGGCTCGAATTTCAGTAGATCCTGTAGGACTTCCGGAATTGGAAAAGGAAACATCCAATTGATACCCATTTTTGTTTCCATTCGGAGCGACTGCTACAACTTTAAAGTAGTACTTGTTTCCAATTTTTTCCCCTTGGCTTGGCAAAACCCCCGCAAAATAGTACCACCCTGTTTCGTTCGTAAAGGAGCGAGTATCCAGAATCGTACCCGTAGTAGCTTCTGCCAAATTTGCAAAAGTTAGCTGCCGAGAAATGGGGGAGGAAAGAGTACCATTTCCCCCTATCAGATAGTATGTCCAAGTACCTCCAGTATTTTGATCTGGATCAGTTCCCGTACATCCAGGGTGATTGATGGCAAAATAGAGGGTAGAAGTAATCGTATCGGGCACTTCATAGAACACCACCATGTAGGGATCTTGATCCCCATTGGCAGGACTTCCTGTTGTCTGAATGTAGTTCGTTACTTCTGCTGGGATTCTGCTTTGGGCGAATACAGATGAAACGCCCCATATGCATAACGTTGAAACAAGTAGTAATAGGGTTTTCCTTACCGGTCCAAACCACAAGCGCATACTCCCCACTTTCTGACCTCCGGATAGAAGTATACACCGTTAAAGAGAGGTTTTCCTACACTTCCCTCTCTGTAGGGGCAAAAGGCTTTTAAAATTATTCTAACATTTGCCGCTCACACGTTATCCTGTAACCTTTTTCTATAGTGCTGCGAGGATCCCGCCGTCCACATAGATGATCTGTCCGTTGATAAAATTCCCTGCGTCACTGGCAAGAAGAAGGGTGCCGATGAGTTCACCCAAGAGCCATGCATTGTTTGTCCATCCTATGACCCCTTCCCATGGAGAAATACTGTACACTTGCAATTTAAGGCGCCCCAAGAGCACTATCTGCAGATTCTCGAACGTTCAGGCATCTAGCACAGATCCCCGTGAAATAGAGAGTATGGGTAGCAATTCGTACCCCGAATTGAGTCTCTAATCGAATGACTTGGGTATCCAACTCACATTTCCCTAAATCCAGGAAGGTATGACATTGTTCACAGTGGAAAAAGTGCACGTGGGGTTCCCGTCTACGGTAATAATACCTTTCTGTACGCTTGTCAGTACAGGTGAAACTGAAGGACTCCAAAAAACCATTGTCTTCCAGGTACTTCAATGATCGATAGACGGTAACCAGATCCATTGGACGAGTTATCTTCTTGTGGATTTCGCTGGCAGATAAGGGGACCGGAGAATCTTCTACTGTATCCAGAATTGTCTTCCGTGCCTTTGTCATTCCTGACCTCTTTCCGGAAGGTATCTAGGGCTTTTCCTATTGTCAATAATAGAGTAGGCGTCTATAGTTGCACCATGGTGATCATCCCAGCCATCGATCTTTTAGGCGGATCTTGCGTTAGGCTCTATCAAGGCAACTATGAAACTGCAGTACGCTATCCCAGAAATCCTGTAGAACAGGCAACGTATTTTGCGGATTGCGGTGTGAGGAGAATCCACATAGTAGACCTTGATGCCGCAAGAGGCCAGGGAAACAATCGGTCGTGGATCCAGAAGATTCGACAGGCAGTACCTTGCGTGTTAGAGGTCGGGGGAGGAATTCGAACAGAAGCAGATGTACACGAATTACTTGATTTAGGAGTACAAAGACTTGTCCTTGGAACTGTCTTTATACGCGATCCAGATACAGTTTGCCGCTGGGTACATCAATATGGAAACCTATTTTTAGCGGGAATCGATGCCCGGGGAGGGATTGTACGCGTTTCTGGCTGGCAGGAAGACTCGATGCTTTCCGATACAGAGGCTGCCCTACTGGCTCAAAAGATTGGTATGTGTGGCATTATCTATACCAACATCGAACGAGATGGGACCCTGAAAGGGCCTGATGCTGCTCAGGCTCTGCGGATAGCAGAAATTTCCCATCTTGCGGTTATCCTATCCGGTGGGATATCCTCACATGAGGATATCCACCGAGTTGCCCAGAACGCAAAAAGCTCTGTTCACACTAAGAACCGTTATCAAGAACATCTGAGTAGCCAGATTCATGGTCAACCGAACTGGGGTATCGTTGGAATCATCATTGGGAAGGCGTTTTACGAAGGTAATATCAATCTATCGGAAATCCTCTTACGGTATCCACAACCAGAGCAGATGCCCTGGTAGAGATTCGATGGTATACTGCGAGATGGAACACATATAAAAAGGAACCATCGGGAAAGGAGTTTCCCCATGCAGGAAGATCACCGTCCTTTGATCGTGTGCGATGAATCTGGTAGATTCCTTTTCCTTGCGTACACAGATTCAAAGGGATACAAGAGCAGCCTCGAGAGAGGCACGCTATGGGCTGTACACTCTGAATCGGATCGCCTTCTTCCTACAGGGAATGAAGGGATTCTCCAACGTATCGAAGACCGAGGTTCTTACTTCTATGCAGAAGTCTCCATTTCTTCGTATCATCCTGGTGTCACAGAAGAGAAAAATGAAAACTTACTCCCCCCTCCTTCCGTATCCCTAAGCGTAGATAAGCAATTAGCTATCCTTCTGGAGATCATCAGAGAACGAAAAGCAAGAAGGCCCAAAGAATCTTACACCGGCCAATTATTCGAGTTGGGCATTGAAAAAATCCGGAAAAAATTGGGAGAGGAAGCTGTAGAACTGATTCTTGCCCGTAAGCGGGAGGAAGCAATCGTGGAAGCTGCAGACCTGCTGTATCATCTTCTTGTTTTCCTCGAAGCCGAGAACATCGACTTTTCCTTAGTGCTGGAAGAATTGAACCACCGTATATAGAGTTCTTACCCTTTGCGAAAAAAGAAAAATCCGGTATCTTCCCTATCATGGAGGCAAACACAATGGATATCAAAGGATTACAAGCGGTAGCTTTGTCCGTTCGGACTCTATCGATGGATGCTATCCAAAAGGCAAACTCAGGTCATCCCGGCTTACCTTTAGGCTGTGCCGAGCTCGGGGCCCTTTTATATGGGGAAATCCTCAAGCACTATCCAAAGGTTCCTACATGGCCTAATCGGGACCGATTTATCCTTTCCGCCGGTCATGGATCGATGTTCCTCTATTCGCTGTTACACCTTGCGGGTTATGATCTAACCCTTGAAGATCTCAAGAACTTTCGTCAGCTCCATTCCCGTACTCCCGGTCACCCTGAATATGGACATACCCCAGGGGTAGAAACCACTACAGGTCCCCTTGGACAAGGAATTGCCAATGCAGTTGGAATGGCCATTGCTGAGCGAATGCTAGCCGCAAAGTTTAACACGACTGCTCACAGGATCATAGACCATTATACCTTTGCTTTAGCAGGGGATGGTTGTATGATGGAAGGAATTGCATCAGAAGCCGCGTCACTAGCGGGGCACTTAGGTCTGGGCAAATTGATTGTTTTCTATGATTCCAACCGAATTTCTATCGAAGGTCCTACGGATATTACCTTCACCGAGGATGTAGGGAAACGGTTCGAAGCGTATGGGTGGCAAGTATTGCAGGGTGATATGTATGATATACCTGCTATAGCAAATATTGTATCCAAAGCCAAAGCTGAATCACAAAAACCTACTCTTATCATCCTTAAATCCATCATCGGTAAAGGCGCACCTAATAAACAAGGCTCCCACGAAGTGCATGGTGCTCCCTTAGGAGCCGATGAGGTACGGGCAGCTAAACGTGCAATGGGTGTACCCGAAGATGCAGAGTTCTATATCCATCCCGATGCGCTTACCTACTTCAAAGAACGAGCAGTTCAGTTTGAAAAGGCTTATAAGGAATGGGAACAACTGTTCGAGAATTGGAGTAAGGCAAATCCAGAGCTTCGCAAGGAGTGGGATCGTTGGATGGTTAAATCGCCAAACCTTTATCAGGCTCTTCAACTTCCCTCCTTCAAGGTAGGAGATTCGATCGCTACACGATCCGCTAGCGGCAAATGTTTACAAATCATCGCCAAACAGGTGCCAAACTTAGTGGGTGGATCTGCAGACTTAGCCCCTTCCAATAATACGGCCATGCCCGAGTTTGGGGATTTCAGTGTAGCCAACCCTAAAGGCAGAACCTTGCATTTCGGAGTACGGGAACATGCTATGGGTGGTATTGTGAATGGGATGAGCCTGTATGGAGGGCTAAGACCCTTCTGCGCTACCTTCCTCGTGTTTTCCGATTATATGAAGCCTGCTATACGACTGGCAGCTCTGATGAAGCAACCCGTGATTTACATCTTCACTCATGACTCCATTTTTGTGGGGGAGGATGGTCCTACTCACGAACCCATTGAACAACTTGCCGCCCTTCGAAGCATTCCTAACCTGAGAGTTCTACGTCCAGGAGACGCGGAAGAAACTGCCTGGGCATGGAAGGAGGCTCTCCTGCGAATGGAGGGTCCAACTGCTCTTATCCTTAGCAGACAGAACCTCGAGGTCTACCCCAAGGCCGATCCCAAATGGCAGGAAACTGCAAAGCGAGGCGCGTATATCGTGAAAGATTCTCCTGGGAAACCTGAAGTGATCATCATTGCTACAGGCTCAGAGGTGTCCTTGGCCTTGAAAGCTTCTGAACAAACAGGGATGCAAAACATTCGTATTGTTTCGATGGTCTGCCGGGAACAATTCCTGAACCAAGAACCCGAGTTCCGGAACACCATCCTTCCATCCGGTGTTCGCACCATCGTAGCAGAGCTAGGCAGTTCCCTTGGATGGGATGGGTTTGTTCAAGACAGGGATGATCTGTTTTGTTTAGATTGTTTTGGTCTATCTGCTCCAGGACAAAAGGTTGCTGAAGCTCTAAATAGAGGAGTTCAGCATTTAGTACAATTGATCAAAAGATAGAGCTCTTTGTCGCTACCGATGTGCTTCAAAATCCTGAAGTGACGCGGAAGGAGGCAGAGGGGTATTCTCGCTCTATCCTTTTGAAAGGAGTTGTTTCTCGTTTTTAATCAGCATTAGATCAATGTGTTCTCGATAGGATAGAAGGATAGGTGCCACTTGTTGGAAAATGTGAACACAGGATTCTTGATCCTTTTGCTGGGAACTGGACTGGAGTTGGGAAAGGGGCTCAGATAGGTCGTACCGTTCCAGAAGCATTGCAATATTCTGGAGAGTACGAGCCCCCTCCGATAGGATACGAAAGTCGAACTCTCTAAGTGCTTCCTCCATCCGAGGTAAAAGATTCGTGATGTCTTGGGCAAAACTTTTATATAAACCAATTATGAACGCCCGATTACCGTTATACTTTTCGAGCAACCATCGAACTTCTTCCTCTAACCGAGTTTCCATGGACCATTTGTCCGTAGTTTGCCGTTTCTCCCCTCCCCCTCCTACAGAAGGAAAGATCTCAAGAACCATATTGTAGAGTTTCTCTCGACGAATTGGTTTTGTTAAGTATCCATTCATTCCAGCAGCAGCGGTCTTTTGTTTAATTTCTGGTAGGATATGAGCAGAAAGAGCAACAATGGGAACTCCTTTATTTCTTTGGCCCGCATCACCGGATCGAATGCGCTGGGCTGTTTCTATTCCATCCATTTCAGGCATTTCAATATCCATCAACACTAAATCAAAGGGTTGGTTCGTAAGGAGATTTATTGCCTCTAACCCATTGGAGGCCACAATACATTCCCATCCTAAACTTTGAATCATCGCTTCCCCCACCATCCGGTTCATTTCATTGTCCTCTACCATAAGAATCCTTAAGGGAGTGATAGAAATAACCGCTTCATCTGGTTCGGTGCTCGTAAAGGAGGAAACATGTTTCGGATGGGCAACCGTTTGGGCAACGATAGAGAAAGAAAAGGTACTTCCCTTTCCTTCTATACTGGTAACCCGAATTTCCCCTCCCATTAGGTCAACCAAACGTTTGGAAATGGTAAGGCCTAATCCTGTTCCTCCAAACCTGCGAGCAATGGAGGAATCTGCTTGCACAAAGGAATCAAAGATGGAATGAATTTTATCTTTGGGTATCCCTATCCCTGTATCCGTCACTTGAAACTCCAACTGCATAAATCCTGGTTGATTCAAAAGTTCCTTTGATTGTATGGAGACATCAACTCCTCCACACGAGGTGAACTTAACTGCATTCCCGATTAGATTGGTAAGAACTTGCTTTAGCCGGATGGGATCTATGAGAATTTCGTGTGGGCACTTCGGATCAATGGAATACCTAAGATAGAGTCCCTTTTTTTCCACCAAAGGTCTAAAGAATCCTACCACCTCCTGCATCAAAACAGCAAGGTTGGTTTCAATTGCTTCCAATCGAATCGTTCCTGCTTCCAGCCTGCTCAAATCGAGGACATCATTGAGGATTACTAAAAGCCCTTCTGCCGCTGTCCGTAGTGTCTGAACGTACTCGATTTGTGTAGCGTTTAACGGTGTACGCTCTAAAAGTTCCGTGATTCCAACCACTACGTTCATGGGAGTTCGAATCTCATGGCTCATCATGGCGAGAAACTTGCTTTTTGCTTCATTTGCTGCATTCGCCGCTTGCACCGCTTGGGCTAAAGAAGAGTTCATTTCCTGGAGTTCTCGAGTTCTTTCCTGCACAAGGGATTCTAGGTACTGTGCCTGTTCCTTCCGCTCTTGTGCGATCAATCTCTGTTGCTCGAACAAATAAGAAAATCGCTTTCCCAATACAACTGCTAGTGTAAGGATGAATAACACGTATCCAAAAGGACTATAGAAAGAGTTGTCCCACAATCGATCGGAAGCAATATGAAGATCCCTCACTACTGTAGTTACTAAAATCGTGAACCCAACTAGGAGGATCCATCCCTGAACATTATGCTGGAGGATTCCTCGAATCAAAAGATAAAGAACAGCAATTGCAAGGAGCCCCACATACAAAGGAAAAATCGAAAGAGTAGGTACAAAAATCCTAGAGGGAGTAACAAGAGTGAAGAGTATAGTTCCGGCCGAAAGAAATCCTATCCCAAAATCCAACATCCTGAGCTGACGTAGTTCCTGGGTATATCCTGAATCACTTGAAGTTGTAGAAAAAGTATGCAAATGTCTGAAAAACCCCCAGACACACACAGGGAGGAGAAATAGGGTGAGGTATCGAATCTTATTGATCCCCTCTACCCCCAGCACGAAAAAAGAAGCATAGACCATTTCTCCATGGGTAATCGTTCGAAGAGCAAATAAAAACGAGGATAGACCCAGGAATAGCAACGTTTGAGCCCTTCTTTCTATAATATACATGATGAAACAATACAAACCCACAAACATCAACACTCCAAAGGCAAGCAACTCTGATGTTGCCCTTATCTGGTACCGCTTTTCTACAATTTCTGGGGATCCAATCCGCAGAGGGTAAAAGTATCCACCTGTATTCATAGAGTAATCGGAAATCTGTAAGACAATTTCCACTGTAGGTTTTCGGATCGAAACACGAATCACCTGGGGTTTCCACTCTCCCCTGTACGTATCAGGGGAAAAACCAATTTTTCCATTCGATGCTACTTGTTGACCATCTATCCATAAAGAGTACGCGGAATGCTGCGGGGGAAGATATAGGCCAATTTCCCCTACCTGGTTAGGCAGAAGTATAACAAGACGGTATGTTCCATACCCACCGTACCCAAAATCGAAGGGGAAATCGTTAGGAAACTGAGTTCGCCATCCTCTAGGTCCCCAGATGTATACGGGGTCTCCTTTCACTTCCCATGAGTGCCAATAAAACTCAAACTCTCCTGAAATGGGGAGGGTTTCGATGGAATGAAAATTCACCCCTCTCAAGTCGAGCACCCCCCAGACGGCAGTAGGAAGTTTCTCCACTGTTCGGTTGAAGAAAAAACAAGAGTTGAATACAAGCACAAGACAAACTAATAACCCAAGAACGAAACAGCTCTTTAGGCTGGAAACACGGGTCTGCATCATTCCGGATACCTGTGATTAGATTATCCTGAAATATATAAAATCGCAATAATTTTTCTTTTCTAAATTGAAGCAATCCTATTCCCCTCACTGTTATGTATAGTAAACACTACTTTAGGAGGTTTCCATGAACAGTCTCAATTCAATTTTGGTTGAGGGGAATCTGGTACGGGATCCTGTGCTTAGTTTAACTCCAAAAGGAACTCCCGTATGCTCTTTCAGCCTAGCGACCAATCGGTTCTATAAATTCGAGAATGAAACTCAAAAAGAGGTATCATTCTTCGAAATAGAAGCTTGGTCAAAACTAGCTGAAAGTTGTAAAGAAAACTTACACAAAGGCCGTGGTGTGCGTGTGGTGGGAAGGTTGAAACAGGACCGTTGGCAGGATACGGAAGGAAAGCCACATAGCAAAATTAAAATAATCGCTGAACATATCGAGTTTAAACCGGATTTTTCTTCAAAGAGAAACTCGGAGAAAGGAAAAGAATCTTCCACTCCTGAAACGGAAGAAGAACTGGAAGCGAAAGTGTTATCTGGTATCCTGTAACGAACTGACACCTTCCCGATCCACCGGGCTTTCTGGAGGTCTAGAAACACCTTCCAGAAAGCCCTTTTACTATAAAACGGGCCTAAAAGCTTGCGAAGAACCTTTTGAAGTAGTACAATTAATGTCGATTATATAGGTATGATAGGAATCAAGACAGCAGATGGGAAACTCTTTCCCATCTTACAAGAAGATGAGAAAACGAAAAAACGGGTGATTCTGACTACTGTACGGGATGATCAACCATTGGTTCACATCGATCTCTACCGAGGAAAAGGGGAACAGATGGAAGCTGCCGAACTTGTAGGACGTCTGCGAATCGAACATGTACCCCCCTCCAAGCAGGGTGAACCAGATATTGAATTGCTCCTGGGTATGGATACGGAGGGAAACCTGATCTCCAAAGCAAAGGTAGATTCCCCCAATACGCAAACCGAAGAACAAAGCTTAATCGTTCGGTTGAACGAACCCCATGAACCTTCCGGAGAGTTTTCCGTAAACGACTTTACCATAAAAGAATCAGAAGCAACAGAAGATATCAATGCGAATGGAAGCAAAGAGTTATACTTTAATTCTTACGCTACAGAAGAAAAAGAAAGACAGAGACGAAGAAATTATCTTCTTATCTTGGCGGGAGTTTTCGCAGTAATTGCCATTCTAATCCTAGGATACGTTCTATTCTTCCGCAATGCTACTCCTACACCACCCAAAAGCACTGCCGAAACCCCGGCACCGACCACCATACCTCCTACCCTACCCACCTCCAAGCCCGAAGGGAAAACAGAAGCTCCTCAAGTGCAGAAACCAGATAGTGTTGGTGTATGGTATTCCACTGTGAAAGGGGATAATCTCTGGAACTTAGCCCGGTCTTTTTATCGCAATCCATGGTTATATAAAAAAATTGCAGAAGAAAATGGGATCCCCAATCCTGACTTTATTCTGCAAGATGTACGACTGTACATCCCAGATGTAGAAACGGGTAAGCGATAGGATAAGAGTATGAGTCTATTGAAAAAGGCAAAAAAGGTGAGATCCCATGAAGGAGCATCCCCTCCTGTGGTAGACCCTTCCGAGGAAATCGTGTTTGATACCAATTCTGGCATTTCAGAAGAGGATCAAAAAGAAATCCTTGCAAAGATTGAACAAATTGCCAAGCAGAATAGACTCACCATATCTCCTGAAATTCTTGCAGTTAAAGCACCCAAAAGAGGATACTTTTTCCCCTTTCTGGTGAACCTCAGTGCATTGGCCATTCTTGCCATTGGATTTCTACTTCTTTCAGCTTTTTTCAAACAAAGCGAGTCTGAATTACGGGGTGAACTAGGAGCACTAAAAACAGCAGAAGCGAAGTTAATTCAAGAGATAAAAAAGGAGACTGAAGAGCAACTCAAGAGGAAAGAACAGGAAATCAATTCAATTCAATCCCGATTGAAGGAAATCGATAAAGAGCGAACCGAATTAGCTGCCAACATGAACGCGAAGATCAAGCAGCGTGAAGAAGAACTCCGAAAAGCCCTGGAAAATGAGTTAGCTGAAGAGCGAAGACGACTGAACGCGCAGGGATTATCTGCAGCTGCAATTGAAGAACGCTTGAAAAAACTCGAGCAAGAGAAGAATGCACAGTTCAATGTTCAGCTGGAAGCGTATCGAAGACAAGCAGAGGCGGAACGAGCTAGAATGGAGGCAGATCTTACGAAATTACAAAACGATTTTCAGCGAAATCTATCCACCCTCACTGCGGAACGCGATCGAATCCTGGACGAATCCCGAAAACGGGAAGCATCCCTGCAAGCTCAATTAGAAGAACGTACTAAAGCTCTGGAACAAGAAAAAGCACGGAGTAAAACAGAACTTTCCAGAGCAGAAGCCGAAATCAAAAGTTTACAGGAACAACGGGAAAAGCTACAACTGGTAGAAGGCCAAATCATGGGATTCTTCACTTCAATCCGCGGGGCCATTGGGGAAGGCAACCTGGAGCGAGCAAAAGAACTCCTAGTCAACCTGCGTTCTTACTTGAACGATGAATCCATCCAACGTCTCACGGGTATGCAGCAACGAAGGGAAATAGACCTTCTAACTGCAGAAGCACTCTCGGTATTAATCGAAGGAAGTTTACGGAAACAACGGGAAACTACAGCCATTTCTGAAGTATTGAAAGCAGGAGCCCTAGTAGAAGAGATCCGAGCCCTCGTGTCCCAAGCACAGCAAGCCCTCACTGCTGGGAACCCTCCATCCGCCGAACAAGCCTATACCCAAGCGCTGGGAAAAGTCCCTGAAGTCCTCACAGCGCATCAATATTTTCTAACCAAACAGAAACAGGAGGAAGCTGCCCGTAAACAAGCCATTGAACAAGCCTTGAATGAAGCAGAAGATGCATTCAAACAAGGTGCCTATCAAAAGGCTATAACTGCATACACCCGAGCCTTTTCCTTTCTTCCCATTGATCGGGATCGTTTGGATCGAACAGTCATGAATGTACAAAAATCCGGGTATGAACTCCTCTTCGCAGAACAGAAGCGCCTTGCTACAGTAGATGCAGCTACTACACTCACTGAGGCGAATCGATCGCTGAATGAGGGACGATACTCCCAGGCTGTTGCGAGTTACCTGATCCTTCTTCAAAAGTATCCGCATAGCGCTCAAGTCCCCCAGGCAATCGAAGGAATCCGGAAGGCGTTCGACGGGCAAACTTCTCAAATGGCTGCACGGATTACCCAACTTGAAGGGAATATAAACTCCCTACAGCAGGAAAAGTATGCTCTTCAGGCATCTTTACAACAGCTAAGGGAAACTTCAGGAAGTCGTGCCGAGTTCAACCAACAGATCGAAGCGTTGAAGAATCAGCATACCCAGGAGAAAATCTCCTTAGAGCGAGCGTATCAGGCAAGGTTGGCAACATTAGAGCAGGAAATTGGGGAACTTCGCAGGCAGAATGCTCAATTGGCCACTACAGCTCAAGGAGGGGTCATCCCTCAATCGACTCTAGAGCAACTAAAGAGATTAGAAGCCATCGAAAAGGAATACAACGAAGTCAAAGCCGCATACAGAGATTATTCTTTAAAAGAGGACACCCTTTTGAAGGCTAAAGGCTCATCGGGATTGGTAGAAACCAAACTTTACCTAGATGCCTTCCTCGCTTCGGAACAAATCCGAAAGTCTTTTCCAGGGTTCGATCTTCGGATCAAGCAGTACGACCGGGCATTCCAGACCGCAGGAAGAAATGCTGCGTTCATGGAAGCTGCAGATATCGTCTATCAACTTTCCGCTTATACCTCCAAATCCGAACGGGTCAGATTCATCAATTCCCTTATCTCTGTTCGAAAAGAGGAAGAAACTGTAATAGACTTTCTTAAGACTCTCCGAACCTTATTAGATTGAGGCGCAGCCACCCTACTCTTTTAGTTTTGATAGATCGTCAGTGGGTAACGTGTAGGTTTCATAGAAGAGCTGTCCGCCTTCTGCCCGTTGATCGATGACTTCAGTGAAAACTATGGTGGGAGTACCGTTTAGGTAGAGCTCATACGGAATGGACAGAGTTCCCAATCCAAACTTGTATTGGAATCTTCCATCCGAACTATACAGCATCCCATACCTACCGTCTTCACATAATAAATCGCCGGAGGAAAGAATCGTAGACACTTTACCCTGTAAAGGGATTTCTCGGAGAGTCCTCTCTTCATCCCAGTAGAAAGTCCAATACCTCCCTTGCTGGTAGACCTGCGCATAACTCTTTTTAGAAGCAGGAGAATAGAAGTATCGACCTACTGTGGTTTCTGAGAATGGAGAAGAGTTAAATTCTAGGTATGTAATACCACTACTCCGATTAGCAACAAGGTTTAAGTTGAACGACACGGTACCTGAGGTATCCATTCGAAAGGAAAGTTCGTAGTATCGGTTGGTCGATTTCTGAAGAATAAAGGTGTCGATATACACTTCAGTAGGTAATATAGACGCCCGCAATTGGAGACCTAATAGGTATAGATCGTTAGCGGTGATGCTAGGATCTGTGATGCTGAAATAAAGAGAAACAGCTAGATCGGATAGGATCTTTTTCATTATAGTGGGCCCTTGAAGGGAAGATGAAGCAACATCGTAAGAAAACACGAGTAGGTCAGACCCCCCTATAGACGGATTGGAGAGGTAGGGAAAGTAAATGACTATCAAGGGCTGGCCTGTATAATTCCCCAATACAAATCCATAGAAACTCTCTAATCCAGGGATGGTAGGAATCGGCTCCCCCCCTTCGATCGGCCCTTTAAGGGAAGAACCTTTCAGATAATAGAGTTTTGGGTAATCTTTAATAGTTACACCGAGGAATCCTCCCATACTGCCAGCTGGTACAGGGAAATAGGATATATGAGTAGTGGGTAAGGATATACGATTGGTACTAACCGCATGCAGATAGTTCAATTTTGGTTTGGATAAGCTTGCCAAGGATACTTCTTCATTGAAGGTAGGAGAAAAACATGCTACGAGAGACAAAGTCACCTGCACAAACACCACAAGCATTCGGATATCGATGGGAAGCAGGGACATTCTCGTTCGAACATATCTCTCCGGTCGAGACGCCAAGCAGATCGTATGCCTGGAGTTATAAATCTGTCTCAATCTCATAACCGTACCCTGTATCCCAGCCGAAAGGAGATCAACTCCAACCAGAACAACTCTTCTACAGAAGTACCGCTGATCAGACTATCTTTGAAAAATGCGGTTTGCAGGTACGATTCCATCGGTACGCTTCCTTTAGTTTGGGTGTCTAGAAGGATGATCCTTGGAGTGTATTCAAAAAACACGCTGTTCCCCCGTTTGGGAGCATACTCCACTCCAATCAACGGATACCCTCCAAAGGGTAATACAGGATCCAACATCGTTCGCAGATCGGAATAAAACACTCTTAGGAACACCCCTGCTCCCACATATACTCGAACAGTCGCGTCGGAGGAACTTAAGTATCCGCCCATCTGTAAGTCCACTGTCATTAAAGGATAGGAAACAAAGGGCTCAAACTTTGCATCGTTAGCTAGGAACGGTCCAATCCCTGAAAAAAAGCTGGTAAGGCCAAGTTTCAGAAAAAGCGTGTTCGGTATCGGGAAAAAACCCATGTAAAAAGCTGGAAATTGACCATTCAAAAGGGAAAAATCCAGATTGAGTAGAGTCCCTCGTCTCTGGACAAGGAGGATATCTCCTCCTTTTTCTTTCAGTAGTACCTGCTGTTCAAAAGGCTCGTATCCAAGTTTCTCCGCTCTAAATGTATAGGTAGCAGGAGTGGGAGCAGCAAAGGTCGCGATTCCTTTTGCATTTAATTCCTTCACTCCCCCCGGTAATCCAAAAACCCTCGTACCCGGAATGCCACGAAGGGTAAATACCGGATCTTTCGGAAGGGGAGGAAGTTCCCGAAGAGCTTCTCGAATGGGTTTCCAGAAGAAAGTTGAACGATCTCGAGCAGAAGGGAACTCCGTTGCATACTTCGCTTCGGCTCGGTAGGATTCATAGGGAATGTCATACAGTTGATAGCTTACTTCTATTGCGTCGGCCTGTTTTTTTACCTGTACCAGAAACCACGAATCGCATGCCCGTCTGAACGAAACGCTAGCTCTTTCATTCAGGGAATCCGGTCCTGTGATAGGTAAACCTTCTACGATCCGTTTATTGTAGGGATTCCCCTGTAGAAAGATCACCAATGAGTCATAGAAGATAGTGGACTCTTCTGAGCCCATCCCTTCGGTACGGAAGAAAACCATCACCTTCCTGACTGGATAAGAGGGTTCTTCGGTTCTTCCCTCTTGATTGGGTAGCCCTGATGTCTCTGTTGTGGATACCTGTGCCCACCCTTTATCCAGGGTAAGGGGGAGGAAACTTAAGACGCATAGAAGTCCTATCATGACGAAGGTTTTCCCTATTGGCCCATTCATTCCTAACCTTCCTACCACCATGTTCGTGCTCGGGTTACCCGCAGGGTTTCTGTATCGAAGATATAGAACCACCTACCATCTACGGTGAAATGATAAACCTGTGACTTATCGATACGGATGGTCGGCCCTTCGATCTCCGACGTAGAAACGGTCAAGATCGAAAAGACAGGATCAACCTTGAAAGGGAACAACAACCAAGGGCCTTCGTCACTCAACCGCACAATCCCATCTACAGTATAGAAGTACAGATCATCCCTAAAGATCGCGTCCATTCTGAAATTACCGTAGGGACTCGTGTAATTGAAGTCGGATACCAAGGGAGTAATGGTAACAGGTGCACCTAAAGGCAGCCTGTACACTACCCATCCCCTTTCATCATTCTGGTTGACCGCGCGGAATAAGAGGGCTGCCTGATTCCTGACAGGGTCCTTTACGTATTGGGAAATCGTGAAGAGGGGTGCATTACTGGAAAATACCTGCACGTTCGTTCCCGAAGCAGGGGGTGCGAGTGCAGGAGGAGTATAAGTCGCTGGCAGGAGGGTGAAATTCAAGGAGTTGTTATTAAATACCTGCACAATCCAGGTACCACCACCCGAATCTAGGGTAGGAATACCCCCTTGAAACGATACACATACCCCATTCGGATCAGCCTGGATAATGGGAACTTCGCTACCTGTTGGATCAAAAGCCACCAATTGCGATTGCAACGTTGGGTTGTCTCCTACGTATTCAAATCCGATCAGGATGCGATTTCCATATCCCGGACTGAAAAGGGTTCCCATCTTATACCCAAACGGTAGCTGGAAGGTGGAACGGTCATAGATTTGCTTGTACTGAAGATCCTCTGTAAGAAGGATCAAAAGATCATCGATTGCTTTCTCTTTAAACAGTACCTGAATGACCAGGTATCTCTCACTATTGAAGGAAAGGGATAGGAGTCGCGCTTGAAAGGTTTGTCCCTTTAAGACTCGAAAAACTTCTGGGATATCCGATAGATGGATCACTTTGTCTGATCGCTGGAGGTAAGCTGGATAGATTGTAGAGGTAAAGTATCCTTTACAGGATCCTAGAGCTAGAGTGATTCCGAACAAGGTAAGAAGCGAAATGCCCTGGAAACTCCATCTGAACATGGATCGTCTTACCATTTTCTACGAACTCCTAAGGTGATGGGGACTCCTCCTTCCTGAATGGTGAAGAATCCTCGGCCTAGAACATGGTTCCCCATCCCCAAGCCATACTGCACTCGTAGCATAAGGAATATCGCCCATGGGTTATAGTTCAATTCAATAAAAGGACTTCCCAGATTGAAGTAATAATCCGTATACACGGGCATATCCGAAACAGTAAAGGAAGTGATCACTACTCCTGCTCCAAGGGTAGCTCCGATGCGTATTCGATTGTTGTAGGGGCCTACATATCCTCCTATGGAAAGAGAAACATCGTTGTGGAGAACCGGATGACTTCCTTTAAGGGAATCGTACTGAGAATAGAAGCGCTCGGTTATAGAAACGAATAAGTAGTCCGGTTCTACATACCGCCGGTATTCCATCGCCACTCCCAAGGCTTCTCCTACGGTCCAGCCCACACCTACTTCATTTCTGAACTTTTTCTGCAAAGGGGTCAAGGTGATACGATTCTCGCCAGGTCGAAGGGCTACACGTTCCACCTCTGGATAGTATCCTTCTTTTTCTTTGCGGACCAGGATCGTGCTGTCTACCTTGAAGGGTACGTAAGGAACTTCCAGCTCACCTTTTACGATTCTTCCCGATGGCTCCCGCCCATCGAGGCTTACCAGCATTCCTTCATCCTTCGATTGAAAAACTAGGGAAACGATCGCTTCCAGAGTGATGGGTTCATTCGGATCGTATTGCGCCCGGTACTTGGTCAAACTCTCAACAAACCGAAGTGCCGACTGTTCACTCAAGGCAAACCCCGCCAATCCGGCAAACCCAGTTTCAGAAATAGCTGCAGCCAACCGTGAGGTACGCACATCAAACCCCTTGATGTGAATAAACATCCGGTTTCCTTCCAGCCCATAGGTTGTAGCTACTACGATGTTGGCCTGCAAGGATCTGCCAATAGGAACTACCCGCTCTGCAGGCAGGAATGTTTCCCCCTGGATGGCTTGGAACTCTGAACTGGACTGTAAAAGATCCCTACTCATAACTTCGAACCGCTGCGAAGCCAACTGTTCTTCTAACGATCGATAGAGAACCGGGAGATATACCAACGTATCTTCTGTTTGGACAATCGGTTTAGGGGGTAGAATTAGGACAGAGAAAATCCGTTCCTGAGCATAGAGAAGACTTAAGGACTGGATCAGAAAAACGATGGTGATGTACTTTAAGCGAGGGATCACTTTGGTCTCCCGTAGCATCCTGTTCACTTTGTCTTCATTACTTCCACACCATCCCACCCTTCGGGGGGAGGATCTTTTGCATATTCAATGCACCGATCCAGAAGTTGTTGCGCATTGAAGTCCGTTGGATCTTCCGCTAGAACTGCTCGGAATTTGGATGCAGCCTCGTTGAACTTTCGGTCATAGTACAGTTCCATTCCTTCGTTATGAAGTGCCCATCTTCGTTCTTCCTCTGGTGTTAAAGAACGCTTAACCGTGTAGATCTTAACCCCCCGAGTTTTCCCTTTAACAGCCACCGTATCCAGTAAGCGACAGGGGAGATGATCCTTAATCTTCATGTGGAGAGACTCGGAAATAAGGATTTCCTGATGATAGGTCTTGGTAAGACCTTCCATTCTAGAAGCAAGGTTCACCATGTCTCCGATAACGGTATAGTCCATCTTTCGCTCGCACCCGATGTTCCCAACAGTCACGACTCCATAGTTGATTCCGATTCCGATTTTAAACTCAGGCTTTCCAATTTCTCTTTGTTTCTGATTGAAGACCTTGACCGCTTCCAACATTTCTAGACCTGCAAGGACTGACTGTAGGGCGTCGTCTTCGTGCTTCACCGGTGCTCCCCAGAATGCCATAATGGCATCCCCGATGTACTTATCGATGATACCATTCCGATTCATGATGATATCTACCATAATAGTGAAATAGCGATTCAGGCAGTTCACCAGATCATCCGGAGCCATGGCCTCGGAAATCGTAGTAAAGCTCCGGATATCAGAGAATAAAATGGAAAGTACCCGATTATCCCCAACCAACATGGATTCAGGATTAGCGAAGAACTTATCAATCAGTTCCTGGGGCACGTACTTTTGGAAGATATGGCGGATTCGTTCCTCCTTCTTTTGGGCCAATACTGCTTCGAAAGCATACCGCTTGATCTGTTTATAGGCCCTCTCCAGTTCACTGATCATCAGGTTGAAGGTGTGGGAAAGGGTACCGATCTCATCCTGGTACTCTATCTCTACCCGATGGGACAGGTCTCCCGATTTGATGATTCCCTGCATCGTATCTACCACTCGTACAAGAGGCCGCATGAGAACATTGGTGAAGATGAGGAGCATAAGAACCGCCACAATGGAAGCGGCCGCCATGATGTAGATCGTTTGCTGGGTGATTTTATTCACATCTCGATAGTAGGCGCTCTTCTCTTCGGTAAGGAGGAAATACCAACGAAAGGGTTCGAAAAAGAAACCTCGAGCCACTCGTTCTTTCCCCCCTAAAAGCGGTGTCATCAGCTCTGTTTTCCGCTCCTTTGCTGCCTGCCGAAGAAAAGGTAACTCCTCTGGTTTGATTTCTATAGGAGTGGTAGTCATTTTGACTGCTCCCACTTCATCAACGGCAAGAATAATCTCTGTGGGGCTTCGAATGATACTGCGAGCAAAGGATTCGATTCCTTGTTGAGTGGCCAAAACCATCTCGGGTCGATGGGTGAACTTGTTCTCAACGAGGAGATCCCATTGGCTTTGGGCATATTTCTCGAGTTCGTAGGCTTTGAAGTCCAGGAATTCCTTTGCAATTCGGGTGATCCCATTGGCAGCTTGGAAGTAAGAGGCAGTACCGGCAAGAAGAAGAGTTACTATAATCAGAGGCAGAACCACGAAGATGATTTTTAGCCGAATACTCATACCGAATAGTGTAAATCAAGTGTCTTTTCTTTTCAATGCATGGTACATTAATGATCATGAAAGATCCGTTATATCTATTGGACGGGTATAGTTTGATCTACCGTTCCTATTTTGCTTTTATCCGAAATCCTCTTCGAAACCCCGAAGGCAGGAACAGTTCAGCTGTGTTCGGATTTTTTAACTCCCTATTAACGTTACTGAAAAATCGCACCCCTCCCTACTTTGCCATCGTACTCGATTCCAGGATCCCCACTTTTCGGCATACTTTGTATCCCGAATACAAAGCTACAAGGCAGAAGACGCCAGAGGACCTCCACGCTCAGGTACCTGTGATTGAGGAACTTGCCACCTGCCTTGGAATCCCTATTCTCCGATTTGATGGGGTAGAAGCGGATGACCTCATGGCTACCTTGGCGAAACTTTGCCGACAGGAAGGAAGACCTTGCTACATTATCTCCGGCGATAAGGATTTACTCCAACTGGTGAATGATCCAGTGAGGATCCTTAAACCTGAGAAGGGGGATTTCCTTGAATTGGATAGGGAAGGAGTGTATCGCCACTGGTCGGTGTATCCCGAACAGATCGTAGACTACCTATCTCTCGTTGGGGATGCTTCCGACAATGTTCCAGGGGCGAAGGGCATTGGTGAAAAAACAGCTGTTGCCCTTCTATCACAATTCGGGAGTTTAGAGGGAATCTACAGAAACCTAGATGCTCTTCCACCCTCTCAGAGGCAAAAATTAATCGAAGCTCGTGAAGCAGTAGAATTGAGTAAACGGTTGGTTACGTTAAAGGACGATGTTCCTGTACATTCCGATGTGATAGAGGCGTTCCGTCTCCCCCCCCTTAAAGTTGAAGACGCCCTTCCTCTTTTCTATCGTGAGGGGATGAAGAATCTCGCCCAGGAGTTCTATTCGTTTAAAACCGGTGCTCCCCTCAAGATAGATAAAGGCCTTCCTCTACAGAAGGACTCCCTGATTTTCTCCTCTTCCCCTTCTACCCTCACAGGCTTTTCTTCTCCTGGAACCTATAAGACCATCTCTTCGGGAGAAGAACTTTCTACCCTTTTGGAACAAGCTCGAAACGCGGGAACCGTCGCCTTCGATACGGAAACCACCGATCTAGATCCCTTTCACGCAAAATTAGTAGGTTTTTCTCTATCCTTCGAATTGGGGAAAGCGTTCTATATCCCCATTCAAGCTCCCTCAGGAGGGTTAGGCGAAGGAGCGACCCTACCCTTACTGGAAAAGTTCCTATCGGATCCTACAGTTCGCATCGTCGGGCAAAACCTGAAGTTCGACTATAAGATTCTTCGACTTCTAGGTATCCAGCTTCCCATGCAGTTCGATACCATGATCGCCGCATGGCTCCTAGATAGCGGCGAAAGTTCCTACAACTTGGATCGGTTGGCGGAAATCTATCTGGGATACCAGACCGTTCGCTACCAAGACGTTGTGGCCAAAGGTCAGACCTTTGCGGATGTACCTCTGGATCTTGCCACTCGGTATGCAGCAGAAGATGCCGATATTACCTATCGCCTCTACCGCGTGTTGGAGCCGTCTTTGAAGGAACGGAAACTAGAAGATCTCTTTTATACACTAGAGATGCCCTTGGTTCCAATTCTGGGGGATATGGAGCTAGAGGGGATTCGGCTGGACGTGTCGGTTCTAAAGACGTATGGATTCGAATTGGAAAAAGAGATCGATCGGATTCAGAGACAAATCTACCAACTCTGCGGAAAGGAGTTCAACATCAACTCCACAAAACAGTTGCAGGAAGTACTGTTTATCGATCGCAAGCTCCAGCCAACCCGCAAAACAGAGAAGAAAACAGGATTTTCCACCGATACTTCCGTGCTAGAAGAATTAGCCCAGCAAGACCCTGTGCCTGAACTGGTCCTTCAGTATCGAATGTTGCAAAAGTTGAAATCCACCTATGTGGACGCGTTACCACAGATGGTGAATCCCAGAACTGGACGCATTCACACTAGTTTTAATCAAACCGGCACCGCAACAGGTAGGTTATCCAGCAAGGACCCTAATTTACAGAACATTCCTATCCGGGATGAAGAAGGGAGGCGGATCCGTTCTGCCTTCATTCCCCGGGAAGGATGGAAGTTCCTAAGTGCCGACTATTCACAGATCGAATTGGTCATTCTTGCTCACCTTTCAGGCGATCCTGGTCTCTGTGAAGCTTTTCAAACAGGTTCGGACGTGCATCGAAGAACGGGGGCCTTGATATTTGGGGTCCCTGAAGATCAGGTTACGCCCGAACAGCGGAGGGTTGCAAAAACCATCAATTTTGGCGTTATGTACGGTATGTCTTCCTTCCGACTTTCCCGGGAACTAGGGATTCCTCGAAAGGATGCTGATCGATTCCTTGATTTTTACTTCCGGCAGTATCCCCGGATTCAGTCCTTCATTGGAGAAACCATACGAAAAGCAGAACAGAGCGGAAAAGTCAGCACCATTCTCGGGAGAGAACGTCCTGTACCCAACATCAATAGCCGCAACAAGACGGAAAAAACAGCAGCAGAGCGGATAGCCATCAATACTCCGATTCAGGGGAGTGCTGCTGATATGGTGAAATTGGCTATGCTTCGGATCGTGGAACGGTTAAAAAAAGAACACTACAATGCCCGATTGATCCTTCAAGTGCATGATGAGTTGATTTTCGAGGTGCCGCAGGAAGAACTGGATGGGGTAAAAGAGTTGGTTCAAAAAGAGATGGAACAAGTGTATCCTCTAAGGGTGCCCTTGAGAGTCAGTATTGAAACAGGTTCTAGTTGGGGAGAACTCCATTGAAATTCATCGTTGGTCTTACAGGCCTATACTGTGCCGGGAAGAATGAGGCAGCGAAGGTTTTTGTAGAAACAGGGTTCCGGGAGATCGATGTAGATGCCCTAGGGCATGTAGTCTTAGAAGAAAAAAAGAAAGAGATTCTTAACTCGTTTGGAGATGGAATTGTAACTCCCAGTGGACAGATAGACCGAAAGCGGTTAGGGAACATCGTTTTCAGGGATCGAAAGGAACTGGAAAAGCTGGAACAGATCGTTCACCCTTCCATGGTAGTACAAGTAAAGCAATTGATTGACCAGGAAAATTCCCCGATCGTAATCAATGCTGCCCTTCTCTATAAAATGAAACTGGATTCCCTCTGCAACCGTATCGTAATTATTCGGGCCCCTCTCCTAGAACGAATCAATCGCTGTATGGATAGGGATGGACTAGATGTATTCTCGACGTTATACCGGATTTTCGCTCAGCGAAAACTGATCCCTCAATCTTCTTTACACCGTGCCGATACTGTAGTTGTGAACAATCGAGGGACCCGGGGAGAACTTCGGGTGAAAATCCTCGAACTTATCCGTCAATGGACTGAGGAAATGGGGTTGGTATGGAACAGAATAAAACTCTCCTAATCATAGTGTCGGTAGCCCTCTTCTTAGCTTCCCTTCTTGGACTAGGACTTTGGTTATTTTATCCGAGGGGAAAACCTGCCGAGAGAGGACCTATAGCCGCCACAGAGAAAAGTCCTAACTTTGATCCCATTGAATGGGTACGAACCAAAGAAGACTACCCCCAGCTACAACAAAAACCTGAAGAGAAGAAAGAAGATGTGGTGATTCTCTATGGTGAAAAACCGGGGAAAAAGTCGGAAACTCCTCCTGCCCCGTCTGCACCGAGCACAGTGCCAGAAACCGTAAAGCAAGCTCCTGTAAAAACTCCTAGTCCTGCTCCATCGATAACGCAGAAACCAGTTCCCTCAACAGAACCATCGGTAAAAAAAACACCGGAAAAACTTAAAACCGTCACTGTGAAAGAGTACATCATTCAAGTAGGCTCCTTCACCAGTCTGGATAAAGCAGAGGAAGCGGGAAAACTGCTTAAAGCAAAGGGATTGAATGGACAGATAGTTGTTCGGGAAGTGGGAGGAACGCGCTACTATCGATTGAGAATCGGGCCTTACGAAAATAAGGAGGAAGCGGAAAAGTTCCTCTCCTGGGTAAAGGAAATTCGGGGCTTCGAAGGTAGCATGATTTTTGAAGGGAAAGGGACCAGAACAGTGGCAAACTGAACGGTGGGTTCAACCTTTGGGGATCATTATATACTCGGTAGATTTATTGTATACCCGACTGTAAGGTGGAACAGATTCAGTGATCCATACATTCCCCCCTATAACGGAACCTTTCCCTATCACCGTATCACCTCCTAAGATCGTAGCTCCCGCATAGATGGTCACCTCATCTTCGATCGTGGGATGTCTCTTCCTATCGGATAGTTCTTTCCTGATGCTAAGAGCGCCTAGTGTAACTCCCTGATAGATCTTTACATCCCTTCCTATAACAGTGGTTTCCCCGATCACAACACCGGTACCATGGTCGATAAAGAAGGATTCCCCTATGGTTGCACCTGGATGAATATCGATTCCCGTTTTTCCATGGATATACTCGCTCATCATCCGTGGAAGCAGAGGGATATTCCGTATCCAGAGTTCGTGGGCAAACCGATGGATTGCGATGGCTTCCAACCCAGGATAAGCCAGAATCACCTCTTCGTGAGATTTAGCTGCAGGATCCCCTCGAAAAGCAGCCTCTACATCGAGATGGATCTTTCGCCGCAACTCAGGAAGTTGGGATAACAATTCTAGGGTTACCTGTTCGGCTTCCAATTCGCACCGCCGGTCCCAGAATGATTCACCCACACAGAGGCTACCCTTTTTTTCTGCTTTCCGAGTCCTGAAGCAGATGCATTTCCCAATTTCCTTGATGAGGTTTCTCGCCAATCGATGAAGAAGTTCCGTGATTTGGTAGGGTACTTCTCCCCGGTGAATCGGCTGTTCAGATGTGAAGCCAGGAAATACGATAGACTGGTAATCCTCTAATATAGAAATCACTCTTATACGAGAGGGGAGGTTGGATCCATCTAGATGATTGATGCCTCCAATTTCCTCATAGGATCGAAGAACGTTCTGCCCAACCTGTTTCAAGGCTTCTATCATGCAGTTCAGTATGTTCGGTTCCCTAGAAACAGGTCAAGGCATAGAATTACCCATTCTTTCGAGCTTCCTCGAACCTCCGTTCTACCTCCGGCCAATAAATGACGTTGTAGAAGGCTTCTACATAGTCCGCCCTTCTGTTCTGATACAGCAGGTAGTATGCATGTTCCCACACATCCACACCAAGGAGTGGAATATCTCCCTGCATTAACGGGGTGTCTTGGTTCGGGGTCGAATAGATTTCTAAGTTTTTGTTTCTATTCACCACAAGCCAAGCCCACCCACTTCCGAATCTTCCTAAAGCAGCTTGGGAAAATTTTTCCTTGAACCCAGCAAACCCCCCAAACGTACGATCTATAGCCTCCTTTAGAATTCCCTTCGGTTCCCCTCCACCCTTAGGGCTCATCCATGTCCAGAAAAGGGAATGGTTATAGTGTCCTCCCCCATTGTTCCGTACCGGAGTCCGGATCTGCTCAGGCAACGAATCCAGATTTTTCAACAGAAATTCAAGGGGACGCTCTGCATACTCGGTTCCCTCAAGGGCTTTGTTCAGATTATTCACATAGGTACCGTGATGTTTCGTGTGATGAATGGTCATAGTCCGCTCATCAATATAGGGTTCCAATGCATTGTAAGGATACGGTAGTGAAGGAAGTTGGTGTGCCATACAGTCCCTCCTCTTAAGGTATATCCCGTTACCGGGTATTTATTATTAAATTAGTAATATTTATTCATTTCGTCAAGCAACTTTACACGTTTCAAGATTTAGGAAAGCTGATCCTGAATTCTCTCGACAACTCGCATGAGTTCAGCTACAGTATGGGCATGCAAGAGAAACTGAGCTACAAGGTGATTACGGCGGTTGGCCCTGATCGGGTAGGGATTGCAGATGATCTGGCTGAAATTGCCTCTCGAACTAGATGCAATATAGAAGAAAGCAAAATGGCTGTACTCGGGGGTGAGTTCGCTGTAATTATGCTTGTATCTGGTAAACCTGAAAACCTACACTCTTTATCTGAGGAAATGAATCAAAGAGGTGAAAAGCTCGGACTTCAGATCTTTGTGAAGAACACTCAAGAACCTGTCGTCCCTCCCAGGGGAATCCCGTACACCCTACAAACCATTTCCCAGGATACACCGGGAATCGTTCATGCCGTTACTTCGATCCTCCGACGATACAGTATCAATATCGAGGATTTAGAAACCGAAACAAGTTTTGCACCCTGGAGCGGAGCTCCCCTTTTTCATATGCGTGCCAGGATTCTCGTACCCCAGGGCGTTCCCATTCATGAACTCAGGGAAGAATTGCTTTCCCTAGAGATGCAGCAGGACCTCCATATTGAACTCAAGCCATTCTTCCCTGCTCCAAGAGAATAATTTTTTTCAAGCACTTTTAGGAACTGCGATAGTAGAACTGTTCAGGGGAGTAAGGTACCCCGTACGAAGGCAGGTATCAAAGAGCTTTCTGGGCATCCTTTCTTTCTTTTCTACCTCATACCCTTCTTTGAAGGTCACTAAATGAACGTATAACTGGTCTTCCGTTTCTGCCAGAATATTCATATACGTTTCGTTCCCTGGATTAGATTTTACTTTATACTGAAACATATTTTCCTCCAATTTAAGGGCTCTCTACAGTATACGTATCGTCTAGAATCAGCCCTCATCTTAGCTTTTCCTTTTCCTATGAGTATATTCAATCCAACAGGTATGAATACAAAACTCAGAGTCGGAATTCACTCTACTGCGTTAGAAATTCCGACAGAACAATGGAATGCATTGGTAAAAGAAGAAGATATCCCCTTCCTTGAATGGGAATGGTTCGCTGCACTGGAGGGTTCTAAGAGTATCTGCCCTGAAACGGGTTGGCAGCCCTGCCATATTTCCCTTTGGGATGGGGCTAACCTCGCAGCACTTGCCCCTCTTTATATCAAGAACCACAGTTGGGGTGAGTTTGTGTTTGATTATTTCTGGGCAGAGGCTGCACAAATGCTCCGTAGATCCTACTATCCCAAGTTGGTAGGAGTCATTCCCGCTACCCCTGTTGTAGGATACCGGTTCCTAACAGCATCCGAATACGATCCTTTAGAAATGCAATCCATTCTTCTGGAGATAGCGGAGCATCTTTGTCGTAGTCAGGGTATCCATGGGATCCATTTTCTTTTTGCAGAACCCTCCTGGGGGGAAACCCTTCCTAAGATGCGATTCATTCCCTGGAAACATCATCATTACCTGTGGAAAAACCAGGGATTTAAAGATTTCTCCCAGTACCTTTCCATTTTCACGAAATACCAACGAAAGAATATCCGTAAAGAACGGAAAGAGGTAGCGGATGCAGGGATTCAAATACGAGTCGTGGCTGCGAAGGATGCTGATCAAAATCTTTTCCAGCATATGTTTCGATTGTACACCCGGACCAATGATAAGTTTGCCCCCTACGATGCCCGATATGTAAACGAGGAGTTTTTTCTAACCCTGCACGAAACATTTCGCCATCGGATCCTATTCGTTCAAGCTTACGGTTCAGTAGATTCTCCCATAGCACTGGCTTTCCTAGTCCAGAAAGGGACTAGCCTATGGGGAAGGTACTGGGGCACGTACCAGGAAATAAAGGATCTTCATTTCGATGTATGCTACTATACCCCCATACAGTACGCTATAGAAAGGGGAATTCGAACCATTGATGCCGGAGCCGGATCCCCCCATAAAGTTCGAAGGGGCTTTTTAGCCCATCCACACTATAGTTATCATTGGTTGATGGATCCATTGATGGACCAGGTATTCCGGATGAATATCGATAAGGTGAACCAGATGGAAGAAGAAACGATCCAGGAAATGAATCGGTCCTCACCATTAAAATCAGGTCACCCTTTCTGAGTTCCTCGCCCTAGTTCTGTCCCATCCGGAGTTCCACCCATAGGGGTAAATGATCCGAGTACGTAGGGTTCGGTTGCCCATCCAAATGGAGTAGGTATGCAAGGGTCACTACCCGAAAACGGGAAAACACGAGGCGAGGGGGGACTAGAAGCTGGGCAGAAAGGAGTACATGATCAATAGTTTCCCAATTTCCCCGGTACCAATAGGATCCCTTTCCCGTCCCTTCGGCAAACCAGGGGGAGTAAAGAACATATGGATATTCATCAAGAGCACTTATAGTAGGATCCCTCGATACTACCATGGATATCGTTTCGGAGGATGCCGCTTCCAGGGGAATTAACGCGGTAGGATATTTACCCTCGACTTGATTGTACTCATCGATATTTTCGTTTAAATCCCCCAGTACCAGAATCTCCTGGGATGGATTCTGTTTGAGTAGTGTTTCCATGCGATTTCGAATCAGTTCAGCCGAAGCCACACGATTCCGTTCTGTAGCCTCTGCTCCTTCCGTCTTTGACTTGAAATGACAGAGGAAAACCAGAAGGGACGCCCCCCCGCAGTCCACTTCCACTTCGAGAATGGGCCTTTGAGGGAAACCTCGGGATACTGGTTGATGTGTTTTACAACTCAAAACAGGAAGTCGGGTAATGAATCCCAAACCCATAGGAGAATTGGAAAACTTCACCACCGTATACTCTCGATAGCCCATCCGGGGGAGGTATAGCTCGATCAACTCTTTCAATATCCGTTCATGTTCAATCTCGTAGATAGCAAGGAAATCCGCTCCACCAGGAGAGGATTCCCGGATCACCTTGCTCAGGTTTTCCAATTTCTTGAGATACTGAGTTCGACTCCAGGTTCCCTTCGCTACACTATATTCGGGATACTCGGTACCATCATCTTGGTCATCGAAAAGATTATGCACGTTGTAGGATAGAAAGGTAAAGGTGTTGGCATCGTCCTGTTCCTCCCACTGAAACGAACATCCTCCACAGCACGGGAAAAGGATGAGAATGGAAAAAAGAACCACCGTTTCTCTTAGCGGCATCGAACCCTGCAGGTTTAACATACTCCTCATCGTGAAGTCCCCCTCAAGGATACGCCATTTCAAAGGTGTGCAGCCTATCCTTCCGGTCCCCCCGAGAAGGACACCCTTTGGAAGATCAGCGGAACCTTTCTAGGTACGACAACACGATTTGAGTTTCTGCTTCAGGATTCTCTGCTAAAGGATAAAATGGAACTCCTTCAATCGCCTCAAAGGCTTCTATGTACCGTTCAGATACGGCCCTTCGAACCTCAACAGGAATACTGGGAGCGGGTCCATTACCCTGGAACCCCTTAGAAAGTAACCATGCTCGAAAGTATTCTTTATCTAGTTGCCTAGGATCTTTTCCGCTTGCGAAAGCTTCCTCGTAAGAACTCAGGTACCAGTATCGGGAGGAATCGGGGGTATGCAGTTCATCCACCAGGTACAAGGTACCATCCTCAGACAATCCGAACTCATACTTCGTATCCACCAGGATCAATCCCCTCTTTCGAGCGATCTCCGTGCCACGGCGGAAGACAGCAAGAGCTTTGTCCTTCACCTGTTCCCACAGGGAAGGGGAAAGGATCTTTCGATGGAGAATCTCTTCTTCTGATATGGGTTCATCGTGAATACCTACGGACTCCTTGGTAGAGGGTGTAATCAGAGGTCGGGGAAAAGGTTCGTTTTTCTTCATTCCTTTAGGAAGATGGATCCCTGAGACAGGTTTTCCTTCCTGGTAGGCCCTATATGCAGAGCCGGTGAGATACCCCCGCACCACCACTTCCAGCGGTAAAACCCGGGTTTTTCGAACCACCACTGTGCGAGGAGAAAGCTCCTCTAGAATGTGAACGGGAACGAGATCGGACACCTGAGAGAACCAGGAGCAACTAATCCGGTTCAGGATTTCCCCCTTGTGGGGGATCGTGGTAAGCACCCGATCAAAGGCAGAAATTCGATCCGTGGTAGTGATAAGGAGCCGATCACCCACGTCAATGATATCTCGAACCTTTCCCCGAAAAATCGGTATACCTGGAGGCAAACCTTCTAGCTGTTCCAGACACCTATCACCCATGGTTTTCCTTACTGAACCCCCAAACGGTTCTCCCTATACGGGTAGGTCAGAGCGACTTCGTACAATCCGACCAATGAGACCATAGTTCTTTGCTTCCTCCGCATCCATCCAGAAGTCACGATCTGTGTCCTTCTCGATCTGTTCGAGAGGTTTACC
Organism: Spirochaetota bacterium; assembly: GCA_026418195.1. Lineage (GTDB taxonomy): Bacteria > Spirochaetota > Spirochaetia > DTKZ01 > DTKZ01 > DTKZ01. Next base: position 28,872 of record JAOABU010000100.1, read on the forward strand.
CGTTTCTTCTGCGATGAAGCGGTTGATTCGATCTCGTACCTTTTCCAACTCCCTGGCATGGATTTCGATTTCCGTGGCCACACCCCGCATCCCGCTCAAGGGTTGATGAATCAGATAATGGGAATTGGGAAGCCCAAACCGACGTTCCTTGGGAGCCCCTAAAAGTACCAGGGCTCCGGCAGATGCTACCAGCCCCATCCCAACGGTGTATACTTCTGGTTTGATGAATCTCATCATGTCAATGATAGCATACCCCGCATCCACATCCCCCCCGGGGGTATCAATGAAAATCTTGATGGGGCTTTCCCCTTCTGCTTCGAGTAGAAGAAGTTGTCGAATCGTACGCTCCGCCAACGTTTTATTAATCTCTCCCGAAAGGATAATCGTTCGAGTCTTCAGAAGTCTCTGGAATAGAGCTTCCCCCTCTGGAGAACGCTCTTCCTTTCCTTCGTTTTCTTCCTGAAATCGTGCCATGAATCACTCCTACTTGATGGAAACATTCCCTTGTAATATACCAATAGAACCATAGAGGGTAAAGGATGCAAGAAACGGAAACCCAGAAAAAGAGTGCTGTAGTCGCTATTGTTGGGAGGCCAAGTGCGGGAAAATCGACCCTATTGAACCATTTTTGTGGTCAAAAAGTAGCGATTACCTCTCCGGTTCCTCAGACTACCCGCAATCGAATCCGAGGAATTCTTACCACTGCCAGGGGACAGTTGATCTTCATCGACACTCCGGGATACCACAAATCAGAGAAAAAGTTCAATCTCTACCTAAAGAATCTTGTGGAACAAACCCTGCAGGAAGTAGATATTGTACTGTACGTGATTGATACCAGCAGAGCACCGGGTGAGGAAGAAGAACTCATCGCAGAGAGAGTTTCTACCTTTCAGGGACCTATTCTTATCGCTTTGAACAAAATTGATATCAAACCTACCTTCATCGAACAAATAGAGATGTTCTTAACCCTCCGTCTGCCTAAGGCTCTCCGATTCCGAGTTTCTGCAACGACGGGAGAAGGGATTCCTCAACTGATCCAAGTTCTCTTCGATATAGCACCCGAGGGGGATCTCCTCTATCCAGAAGAGTTCTATACGGATCAGGATCCCTCTTTTCGTATCGCTGAAATTATCCGGGAGAAGGCTGTGTGGGAAACGCGCCAGGAAGTCCCTCACTCCCTATATGTCGAAATCTCTGACTTAGAGCAACGGGAAAACGGTTCTCTTTGGGTGAGAGCTTTTCTTATTGTGGAACGGGAGTCTCAAAAAGGGATTCTCATCGGCAAAGGGGGTTCGAAGATCAAAACGATCAGACTTCTGGCAGAAAAAGAATTAGTAGAGATCTTTCCCTATCCTGTGTACTTAGATCTCCGAGTGAAGGTAGATCCTAAATGGAGGCAGAACGATAAACTCCTGACAAAGCTTTTTCAGTAAGCCGATCTTCGAAAGATCTCCTATTGTATCTAGTAGAACTCTACGATATATAGAATGACTGATTATGAAAAGCATCGTAGTGAAACATCTAGGGTTGACTTTTTCTGTTTTAAAAAGTTTTCAGGGCAATACCCGCGCATGTATTCTAGTAGAACCTCTTTGGGGGATTCCCTTTAACCTGTTCGCTCCCTATGCATCCTTGTACATGCTGGCATTAGGATGTACGAAAGCTCAGGTAGGGACCATCACTGCTATCGGTTTGATCTTTCAAATGCTATTTGCTATCATTGGAGGGTACATCACCGATCGATTAGGTCGAAAGCGTACTTCATTGATCTTCGATCTTCTTTCCTGGTCGATTCCCACGCTAATTTGGATGGTAGCTCAGGATTATTACTACTTTTTGGTAGCTGCGATCTTAAATGCAATGGTTCGAATCGTCCAGAACTCATGGAATTGTCTCATGATCGAGGATGCCCCCCCTGAACAGAGGGTACACATCTACACCTGGGTAGAAGTGGCCAATATCTTGGCAGGATTCTTCGCGCCCCTCTCTGGGTACCTAGTTGAACGTTTTACCCTTGTTCCTGCTGTACGAGGATTATACGGTTTTGCGTTCCTTTCCATGACCTTCATGTTCTTTCTACGCAACAACCATACCGAAGAAACGGTCATTGGGCGGAAAAAGATGCAGGAGGCAAGACTTCACACTCTGGGGTCTGCGTTCCGCGAATATCCAGTTCTGATTCAGGATTTAGTGAGGAACCCTGTAACTCGGGCTGCATTTCTTTTGGTCATGCTGAACAACGTGCAGATCGTCTTGCGTAATACCTTTCTTGGTATCGTTCTGAACAAAGGGATTGGTCTATCCCAGGAATCGTTGGGGTTATTTCCTGCTATCGGGTCCGCAGTCGTGATGTTCATCTATATTTTCATCATGCCTGTGGTCGGATCTCGCCATCCTGCAAAACCCCTTCTCTTTGGTCTCACCTTCTTTCTCACAGGCACCATACTTCTCCTTCTAACGCCCTCTGGAACCCTTATCTGGGCGTTGGGAGCGCATTTTATCGCATCCATTGGTTCTGCCTTCGTTACACCTTTCGTGAACGGAAACATTGCCAATCGTGTCATGGACGAACACAGGGCAAAGCAGATGGCCATCGTGTATGCTGTGGTCTACGGTGGAAGTGCCCCCTTTGGTTGGATAGCCGGTTCGGTCGCCATGATAGATGCACGATACCCCCTATTCATTGCCTTACTTGCGGGTGTTACATCCCTCCTACTCGTTCGAACCGCTACGAAAAACGCTGCAACCCCGAGATGAAGTACCTAAATCGATTTTCTGGGTAATTGTATCCCTCAGAAATGGAAAAGCCGCTCCCTAGGAGCGGCTCCATGAACCCCTTTGATCCTGATAATTATATAAAGATAGACATAATCATCACTGCCATGATGCCGACGATCCCTTCTACCAAGGTGGCACTGGTATAGATTTTATAGGCCACTGAAACTTCCATGTTACTAAACTGGGAGACCACCCAGAAGTAGGAATCGTTGGCGTGAGATACTACCATGGAACCCGCACCGATGGCGATGACTGTGAGGGCCGGATCCAATCCCAGGGTACCGAGGAGGGGTGCCATAATCGCCGAGGTTGTGATGATGGCCACGGTGGAGGAGCCCTGAGCGGTCTTTAACGCTGCAGCAATGATGAAAGGCATCAACATCCCCAGGTGCATTCCAGAAAGGTTAGCCTTGATGAACTCCACCATGGGGGACTGCTGTAGAATTCGCCCGAAGGAGCCTCCTGCAGCTGTAATGACAAGGATAATGGCGGCATCCCGAATTCCGTGTCCCATCCATTCATGGTAGGCTGTTCGGAGGGAGTGCTTTGGCACAAGGAATAGACTCAAGATAACACCGATCATGAGGGCAGTTACCGGGTCCCCGATAAAACTGATGAATGCCGCAAATCCACCCCCTCCAAAGGGTTTTGTAGGAAACTCAGCAATGGATTTCAGAAGGATCAACACGATGGGGACTACGAGGGGAAGAAAGGACATAACTGTGTTCGGGAGTTTTCCCTGTTGTTTAATGAGTTCCTCGTAGGAAGTTTCAATGTCTGCTTCGATCCAGTATTTCTGGGCAACTTTTTTAGCCCAAAGATACCCAGCGATCATAGCGGGGACAGCTGCTATCATCCCAAGCAGGATCACCAGTCCCAGATCCGCTTTTAACGCACCCGCAGCCGCTATAGGACCAGGTGTAGGGGGTACCATGGTATGGGTGGCATATAAACCTGTAGACAGAGCTACAGCCATTACAGCCATCGATGTCTTTGTTTCTTTAGCCAATGCTTTATTCAACGGTGTTAGGATGACATATCCTGAGTCACAAAAAACAGGGATGGACACCACGTAACCTGCAATGCTCATGGCGAACGCCGATCTATCTCGACCTACTACCTTTAGGATCGCCTGTGTCATGGATAGAGCAGCCCCTGTCTTTTCTAGAATATACCCCATGATGGTACCGCACACGATCACGATACCGATGGCACCCAGCGTGTTACCGAAACCCGTTCGCACATGAGCAACCACATCCTTCAAAGGCATCCCAATGGCGATCCCATAGAGAAAGGCCACACCAATGAGCACCACAAAGGCGTTCATCTTATATTTTGCTGTTAGAACAATGATGACGATGACCGCCACCAATAAGAGAAACAATGCGAGTCCACCTGAGACCATAGATACCTCCATAAACAATAGTTAGTTGTAGTATTCTAAACTGACATCTTAAAAATTGGCAAATTTTTTTTGATGTATAAACCTTGTTGCAGTCTGTAGGGAAAATGGAGTACCTCAGTTTGTCCCTAATCTTTACCTAATTCAGGCCTTGACAATAGTAAAAATCCATCGTATAGTCGATGAAACTATGAATGCAATGCACCCTGATTTCATAGGTAATGGGAAGGTGAAAGCAAAAAGGGGTGCAATTTTTTCCAGGAAAACCTTTCCTGGGGTACTGATTTTCCCGGGTGCATTTTCAAGAGGAGCCATGAAAGGCTCCTCTTTTTTTATACTCACCAGTGTAACTCTCCTTTCACGATCCATCTTCGGATGGATGTATTCTCACGTATTCTTAATAATCAAGGAGCAGATGCTATGTCCCAAACGAACCTAATCCTAGACCTAGAAAATGCGGGCGCGGTAAAGTTCGGAAACTTCGTGCTGAAAAGTGGAAAAGTAAGCCCCTTTTACTTCGATCTTCGGGATATTGTGTCAAAACCAGAGATTTTCCAACGGATGGTAGATTTGCTGGTAGAGAAAGTACGACCAATGGAGTTCGATGTGGTAACAGGCATCCCTTACACTGCCCTTCCCTATGCAGCTGTGGTTGCCCAACGGTTAGGGAAACCCCTTATCTACTGTCGAAAGGAGGAAAAATCCTATGGACTTGGAGGCAGCATCGTAGGGAGTTATCGGAAGGGAGATAGGTGTTTGGTGATAGACGATCTCATCACCACCGGGGAAAGTAAACTTGAGACTGCTGAGGCTTTCGAGTCGGCAGGACTTGTCGTAAAGGACTTTGTTGTGTTCATAGACCGAAGCCTTAAGGCCAAAGAGGTGCTAGGTTCCCGTGGGTATCGACTCCATAGTTTGGTGAACCTAGAAGAAATCCTCACTACCCTTCTTTCCCATGGGAAAATCACTGCTCATCAGGCAGAACAGGCCCGAACCTTTACCCGAAACCTGGAAGCCAGCCAAGCAGACACCCGAGTAAAGAACCCCTTTGCCGACAAGCTTTCCGAACTGATGTATCGGAAACAGACAAATCTAATTTTAAGCCTTGACGCTACAAACAAAGCTGACTTTTTCCGCATCCTGGAAGCTACAGCGTCCGAGATTGCCATGGTGAAGGTCCATGTAGATATTCTAGAGGACTTCGATCCCACCTTCCCGGTTCGACTCTCTGCTCTCGCCGAGGAGGAAGATTTCTACATTATGGCGGATAGAAAGTTCGCCGACATTGGGAACACTGCTCGGATGCAGTACCGAGGCGGTATCTACCGGATTGCGGATTGGGCCGATGCGGTGACTGTTCACCTTATTTCAGGGGAAGACATCCTAAAAGGGTTGTTCGGAGATGCGGAAGGACGTTCCATTGGCAGCGCCTTCCTTCTTGCAAGAATGTCCTCCCGGAACAACCTGATCAATGAAGGGTATACTCGAAAGGTGATCGAAATCGGCCGGCAGTATCCTGCCTGGGTAGCCGGATACATCGGTCATGGGGAATCGTTAGAGGACTTGAAACGGTTCAGGGAAAAACTTCCCGAAGGCCAGCTACTTCTCATGCCGGGTGTGCAACTTCGAAAGGGAAAGGACGAACTCGGTCAGCAGTACATGACAGTAGAGGACGCGGTTATCGGTGGAGCAGATGGGATCATCGTGGGTCGAGGGATCTACGGTGCCCCGGACCCCGCTTCCAGCGCCAAGATCTACAGGGAAAAAGGCTGGGAAGCCATGGAAGCCCATCGGTCCCCTAAACTCGTACACTCTTCGATGGCGACGATCGCATAGGTTCTAGAATCGGTACTGGATCCCTACAGTGGTGTAATGAAAATAAGAGAACGTATACACCTCCTTTGAATCGGACCCTCCCTCGAGGAACCGGTATCCCAAGCGCACCGACAGATCACTCCAGAGCTTGTACCCTACAGCCACCAATACATCTTCAGCCCTACCCTGGGGAGCGGCCAACGCATCCGCTTCGAGTAGGAAAAATAGGTGCTTCTGCGGCTCGAAAACGGTGTATAGATGGATCAGGGGTACAAATCCTACGTTCTCTTTAGAACTCAGAAGGGAAGGAGTTTCTAGACGAACTTCCGCATCCCTGATTTTTCCCGTCACCCCTAGAGCTACCTTCCAAGGTTTTTCCTGGATCAGCTCGTATCGGTAGGTAAAACGGTACGAGTTGAAGCGGTACGTGGCTTCTACCGATGAGTCTTCCGGAAAGATTACGCCTGCAAAGGTGGTATCCTTCTCTAAAGTGCCTGTGTACCGAAGGGTAAGAGGAGCTACGAGCACACTGACGGTATGCCGATCAAGGAAATCATACCCCAATCGCATGCGAGCCGTAGCAGCACTCTCCTGCTCGAAGTGAGAAGCTAGGTTAAACCGAGTGCCTGAGTCTCCCGGTATTTGCACTCTATTGTAATGAGTAAACACAAGCCCGAGTTCGACGTCGATCCAAGGCTCCCCAAGGGCTTGTACCTGAGAAAATCCTACCCCCAGAATGCTGAGAAGAAGAACGAACGGTTTTATCCTCTGAAAACCCTTGAACAACTGTTTCTTCATGGCTATAAGATACTACAACTATGAAGACTTGTGCTATTGATTCCAATTTGAAACACTGCAATTGCACCTATCCCTGCTCACGGAAGGGAGTTTGTTGCGAATGCATTGCGTACCATCGGAGTGCAGGAGAACTTCCGGCCTGTTACTTTCCGAAAGAAGCGGAGCGGACTTACGACCGCTCCGTCTCGTTCTATTTGCAGTGTAAGAAACCAGGGAGAGGATGAACTATAACTATTGTGTTCTCTGTTTCCTCTCCTTAATCACTGAATAGACAACGGATGCCACGGCAATAATCAGAAAGATTCCCGATACCGGTTTGGTAAGGAAGGGGAGGAAGTTTCCTTGGGTCATCATCAATCCCCGCCTGAGGTTCGTTTCCGCTATGGGCCCTAAAATGAATCCAAGAATCACGGGTGAAAGGGGGAATCCCCACTTTTCGAACACATAGCCGATCACTCCGAACAGCATCACCGACCAGGCATCGAATACACGGTTGTTCAGTCCATACGCTCCTACAACGCAGAACACAATGATAATGGGAAGCATGATATGCTTTGGAATCTTAAGTAATCGAACGAAGAAGCGAATCCCAAAGTATTCCATCAACACCATGACGAAGTTCGCTACGATGAGGGCGGCAAAAATGCCATACACAATGTCACCCGACGTAGTGAAGAGAAGCGGGCCTGGCGAAAGACCATGAATCATGAGACCGCCCAATAGCATCGCGGTAACCGTGTCTCCGGGGATACCCATGGCAAGTAGGGGAACTAGCGCCCCTCCAATTGAAGCATTGTTCGCTGTTTCCGAGGCGACGACCCCATCTAGGATGCCCGTTCCAAACTTTTCCGGATGTTTGGACATTTTTTTTGCAGCGATATAGGAAAGGATATTGGAAGTTCCTCCACCGATTCCCGGCAGGATCCCAATTCCCGTTCCAATCAGGCTGGAGCGGATAAAGTTCCCCATCTGTTCCATGAACTCTTTTGCCGAGAAACCGAACCCTTTGATCTTATAGTTGGCGATATTCTCCAGTTTGATCTCCACATCCGATTCTGCGGTCTTTAAAATCTCTGTAATGGCGAATAATCCAACGAGAGCCGGAAGAAGATTAAATCCACCATCCAATTCCCTGAACCCGAACGTAAAGCGTGGAAAAGCGTCTATCGGAGCAGTTCCAACGCAGGAAAGTAGGATCCCCACAATTCCGCTCATCAAACCCTTGATGGTAGAACCTGTGGAAAGACTCGCAATAAGGGTGAGAGAGAATATCGCGATGGAAAAATACTCGGGAGGTCCAAACTTCAAGGCGATATCTGCAAGAGGAGGTGCAATGAAGAATAGTACGAGGAAGCTGAACCAACCACCCAGGAAAGAATAGAAGATCCCCGCACCCAACGCTTTCCCTGCCTCTCCTTTCTGGGCCATCGGATACCCGTCGAAGGTGGTGGCGATGCTGGAAGGGGTTCCAGGAATTTTAATTAGGATGGCCGAAATGAGTCCTCCGGAAACTCCCCCGATGTATAAGCCGATCAAAAGGGCCATTCCCTGCACCGGATGCATTCCGAAGGTCACAGGTAGAAAGAGCGCTACAGCCATGGTGGCCGTTAATCCAGGAATGGCACCAAAAATGATTCCTACCCCTACTCCCAGGAAAATAAGGATTAGAGGTTTCAATGCCAGGATTTGAGAAAATCCCACATAGAACATTTCCAACATATTCAACTCCTAACCTAGAATTCCTGCAGGAAGAAAAAGCACAAACACTTTTACAAATAAGTAGTAGATAATGACCGAAGTCGAAACAGCAATGATTCCATAAAGAGGAAGATTCGGTTTTCTGCGGCTTAACACCCAGAATTGAAAAAACAAGTATAGAGCCGTTGTGATGAGGAATCCGATTGGTTCCAAAAAGATCAAATATAGGAGAATCAGCAGAAAGGTTAAGCGTACCCTCTGTTTTCGCTTTGCATCAGACTCTGTTTCTTGTTCAGATGTTACATCAACTTTAGAAGAATCATTGGGAGCGCTCAGTACGGATTGAAGAATGAGGATGAGGCTTAAAATACCAAGTATCGTTGCGGCCAATTGAGGAACAAAGGAAGAACTTATTCGAGCTACCACCAGATGTTTGATGGAAAGAGAAGCTATCCAGACCCCTATGGAGAATAATAAAAACCCAATCCCCAAGTAGAGATCTCGCTTTCTTGATTCTACACGCATGTCCAAAATCCTCCTACAAAGCTTATGCAAGATATATGCCAATTTAAGCAAACTAATGTATCTCGTTAATTCCTCGAAAGATAGATCAACATACCTTCTCCACCGACACCTCTCCATGTGTTCACTTGGAACAGGGTTTTCAAAATGTTTCAAATCAGTTCAAGGGCTTTCATTCTCCTCCACAAAGTAGTGCGACTGATACCCAATGTTTTGGCTGCGATGTTCTTGTTGAATGCTGCCTGCTTCAATGCGGTTAGTACCCGTTCCCGCTCGAATTGTTGCAGGGAATCCTTCATGGTGATTACGGTCGGCTGTACGGTCACTGTATTGGTAGGATAGCTAGCAACCGAACCTTCTACATCCCGCTCGTCAATAACTTGACATTGACTGAGGACGACTAATCGTTCGCATAGATTCCGTAACTGTCGAATATTTCCAGGGAACTCCAACGACATTAATTTCCGTTTCGCACGTTCAGTAAGTTGAACAGGTGGAAGACCAAATTGAGCGGTAAAACGTTGGAGCCAGTATTCTGCAATGGCCGGAATATCTTCCCTTCTGTCCCCAAGCTCGGGCAGTTCTAGAGTGAGAATATCAATCCGGTAATAAAGATCCTCTCTGAAGGTTCCCGCTTTCACCAGGTCTAGCAGGTTCCTATTCGAAGCGGCTATGATCCTTACATCCACAGGAATTACACGATCATGTCCCAACCGCATGATTTCTTTTTCCTGAATGGCTCTTAAAAGTCTTCCCTGAAGTTTAGGTGGGATCTCGGAAATCTCGTCTAAAAACAAAGTTCCCCTGTGAGCTAATTCGAACAATCCAGGCTTACCCCCTTTGGAAGCACCCGTGAACGCTCCCTCAACGTATCCGAATAACTCACTTTCCAGGAGAGTTTCCGGCAAGGCTGCACAGTTCACCGCTACGAACGGGCCATTCTTTCGGGGACTATACGTGTGGATGCTCTGAGCAAAGAGTTCTTTACCTGTTCCTGTTTTCCCAAGGATTAAAATATTCGAATCCACCACACTGTATCGCTTGGCTGTATGGATAGCTGAGAGGATTGCAGGGCTCGTTCCAATAATATCTTCGAAGGTATGCTTAGCATAATGTCCTCGAAGATAGATCTTCTCCCGTAACCGGGTTTCCAGTTCCTGGATTTTAGAAACCTCTTGAAGTGTGTAAATCCGCCCTATGCTTTCCCCTCGGAGTCTTACCGATGTTCCTCGTACACTGAGTTGTTTTTTTTCATACTGAAGGATTTCAGGAATGGAACCATCTTCAGTCTCTGTGATAGTTGTCCCTTTCAGGCCGGGAAGTATTTGATCTACAGGCTTCCCAAGAACGTCAATACTGGATTTAGAGAGTAAACGAGAAGCTGCGTGATTGAAAACAGTGATCTTCTGGGAAGCATCTACGGCAATAATACCCTCAAAGGATTTGTTTAAGATGGCTTTCAAGTTCTCGGACTGTTCTTCCACTCTCCGGCTTACGTGGGCTATACGTTTCGCTTCTGTAATACTGTGCCACATCGATTCCTTGCCTGACTCTAGAAGCACGAAGGGGACGCCCAGTTCATGGGCATATGAACAGGTTCGCACTCCTCCAATGACCACATCCGTCCCTTGAGTTACGGCCTCTAATACCGCCGATCGGATTTCATCCGTAGAGTTGAGCACTACCTGTCTCACTTCCAATCCGAAGATGTCTCCGTACTTCTCCACCCCCATCACCATATTGAGGGAACCTAAAACCGTAACCCGCTTAGCCTGAAACTCACTTTTCGCCCTTTTGAGACTCTGCACTAAATCTCCCGCCGCTACGGGCACTTCTACCACGGGAATGTATGGATCCATCCTTCGAAGCTCGATGGACACGAATCCCCTACAGATGATCACTTCGAAGTCTAAATCTAGGCCTTGGATCTCCGACGGCCAACTGGCAACCACCGTATGGAGGGAATACTTTTCTGGCGCCACCCCTTGTTGGATTTGAGCCGCGTTGTGCTCCTCAAAAACTCGCTGGAACTGATCGGCAAACTCCTGGTAAGGAGCAATGAGCAGCATCCGTATCATGACAGTATCTTACCCGTATCTTTTCAACCTGTCCAGGGAAATGTTTCATATCAATGCAACAATGAAACATTTTTAGCTTCCTCTTCGTTTCGGATTTCTCCTAGGGGTGCATTCATCGTTCCTAAATTAAATCCATCTAGCCCATAGAAATACGATATACTCACGAAAATTACAAGGATCTCTTATTTTAAAAAGCATGAAAGGCACAATTATTGCTATCTAATCATACGAGTAGCTCCATGACAAACCAGGTTTCCTTAAAACCGAACCTCCTATTCTATCCCTTGCGATCATCGATGAATAATTTTCCTTGTGGGATAGAAGTTCAGCCTTCTCACTTACAAGAAGCATGGAACCTGCGGAACCTCGAAAAAGAATACGAGATGTGGACAACCTTACATCGACCTTTCCCCTGGGCAGCAGAAATCTATCCCGATTTCCCTTGGATGGAAGCCATATGTGGATGTACCATCCGCATTTCAAAGAATGGATACTCTGTCTACCCTCTGGATTCCCCCGTACTCACCAGAGATTTACAGACTCTGGAAGCTATCCTTTCTAAGAATCCATGGATAGACAGTTATTTCACCTTGTTGGAGACAGTCTCCCAATGTGGAAAATTCCCTATTGCCATACCCTACCTGACAGGTCCTGTCCACCTGTTGCTGTCTTTGTATGGGAAAGAAAGTTTGAAACAGTTGCTTGCCACCGATCTGCGGTGGGTCGAGAGCATCTTCCAACAACTCACTTCCATTTATGTCGCCTTCTATAAAAAAATATTGAACAGAATCACACCCACTCCCTTGGGCTACATAGCGGGTGGCTGTTTTTTTCCCTCACCCATACCCGTTTTAGTCTTGAAAGACCCTGCCTGGATGGAGTTTCAACACCTAATTCCTATGAAAAGAATGTTCTATGAGATGCTGGCAGGACACGTTTCTTTTACAGTATTCCTGGCTACTCCAGCCCCGGCGCTCCGCTGGTTTGAGCCCTGTGAATCTTGTATTGCGTTTTTTAAAGGGATTATTGTAGAAAAGAAGGATGCGACTCTCCCCTGGGAGGATCTAGTGTCTATCTTTCGTATGATTCAAGCTGCAGGTAAGACATTGATCTTGGCAGGTCCACCGGAGATGGAAGACTGGGAGTTTGCCCAACGAGATCTGGAACCGAAAAACCTAATGGTATTGTTTTACACATCAACCTTTTCGGAGGTGCGATTCTGGTCAGAATACTTACTAGGCAAAAACCGTAGAAGCCATTGAACTTCTTCGGTTGTAATAAATAGAACCTAATATTCGTTTTAGGAGGAGTGTATGAAAAAAAGCGTAGCGATTCTGTTGGTGATGCTACTAGCATCTCCCATACTGTTTGCAGCAGGTGGGAAAGAAGCAGCCAAGCCCGCGTACCCCCAAAAACCGATCCAGGTAGTGGTACCGGCTGGTGCAGGGGGGGACACGGACATTAACTGCCGGCTTTTAGCAAAATATTTAGAGAAAGAACTTGGGCAGAGCGTAGTTACCGTGAATGTAGGGGGAGCTGGTGGGACCCTGGGAACACGGAAAGTCAAAGAGGCGGCGCCTGATGGATACACTGCCCTGTTCTTTCATCCAGGGATGTTACTGAACAAGGTGCTGGGGTTAGCGGATTATTCCTTTCAGGAATTCGAAGTAGCTGCCATGGCGGTGTTAGATGAAACGAACATCTTCGCAGCCAATGCAAAGGCTCCCTATAATAACATGGCAGAACTGGCCAAAATCCTTAAGGAAAAACCTAAATCCCTCTCCTTTGCCACCGAAGTAGGGAGCTTCACACACCTACATGTGTTAGCTTTTCAAGAAGCCGCTGGGGTAGAGTTCAACATTGTGGATGTAGGAGGAGCGGCTGCAAAAACCGCTGCCTTGAAAGGAGGACAGATCGATGTGATCGGTACTCAGTACGGGCTGGTAAAGGATTACATAAAGAACGGCGATTTCAAGGCAATCGGTGTATTGTCGGATAAGCGCAACCCAGCCTTCCCCGAGGTGCCCACCTTCAAAGAACTGGGATACAACATCGCCTTCACCAAGTTCTTCTTCTATTCCTTCCCCAAGGGAACACCGAAAGAAATCATTGATCGGTTTAGTGCAGCTGTGAAAAAGGTAGTGGAAAATCCCGAGTACCAGAAAGCGGCTTTCGATGCTTTGTATGTAACAGCTGTATACATGGGACCGAAGGAGACCTTCGACTTCCTCACCCAGCAAGAAGCTTTGTACAAGAAGTACCTGGGCGGAATTCAGATGAAAAAGTAACGCATTCGCTGATTCAGGGAGCCTTGGAAGGATTTATTCCTAAGAAAGGCTCCCCTTACCTCTTTTTTCCCATTAAAAGGGTGGTATGGTGAACCAACTTTCAGGGTCCCACCAAGAGTTCGAGCAGTTCTACTCATTCTGGAACAACAAACCGGTTTCAGTTCCCCTGCTAGGGTACGATTTGGGGGGATGGTTTCCGTTTCACCGCTTTTCCGTACTGAAGGGAATCAAAGAAGATCAGTACATAGAACCTCAACAATTGGATCCTGAAGAATGCATTGAGGATTACCAAATGTACTTTTCCCGATTACGGGAAGTATCAGATGATCTAGTGAAAGGAGTTGCCCCGATTCCTGCCATTCCCTGGATTGAGGGTATGTTAGGATGCCGTATCAAACGAAAAGGGAATAGTTTCTGGGCTGAAGAACGAAAAGCTCCGTATGAGGAACTGAAATCCTTCGATTCCTTCGCTTCATCCCCATGGTACCATACCTACATCCAATTTGTTAGAACCCTGAAGCGTTCGTTCGGACCTACCGTTCCAGTAGGACTTCCCATACTCCGCGGGGTAAGTGACCTCCTTGGAGTTCTTCGAGGTCATGAGGATGCCATCCTAGATGGGTTGGAACAGCCTGACTGGACAAAGCACACTGCTTTGAAACTCGCACGAGTGTTGATTCAACTTACCCGAACCCATCATCGGGAAGCAGGGCTTTTCCGGGGAGGCACGATGATCGAGCAGTACGGTCTTTGGGCTCCGGGCCCAATCGTTCGTATGCAGGAGGATGCTTCCGCGCTGTATTCACCAGAGTTATTTCGAACCTGTATCCTTCCTGCTGACCGAAAGATTGCCCAGGAGTTTCCCTATAGTCTTCTACACCTCCATACTTCTTCCCTATTTTTGATAGAAGAATTCCTTTCCATTAAGGAGATAGGCGTATTCCAGGTAAATCGGGATGTAGGAGAAATGGGCCTTCCGGAAATGTTCCCGTATTTAAAACGAATCCAGGAAAAAGGTCGAAGACTTCTCTTGCGGGGTCCTTTCTCACTGGAAGACTATCGATGGATCAAGGAACACCTCTCCCCTACTGGTCTCATCGTTCAAACAGTGGTCGCTTCCCTAGAGGAAGGTAAAACTCTATTAGAAGAAGCCCGACGTATTTTTCTTCCCTTACGATAAATCCGCAAGATATTCTCGCATTTTCGTTAGCTTCCGGATCGTCTCTTCCTGTTTTGCTCTTTGCTCTGCGATTATCTCGGGTCTCGCCTTTTCTAGGAATCCCGAATTACTGAGCTTCCTGTTCACCGAGTCGAGAAACGCTTCCGCTTTACGGATTTCCTTTGTGAGACGATCGATCTCTTTGGGTACGTCGATCACATCCCGGATGTAGACAAACGCTTCGAATCCGGTTCCCACCACAGCCACGCTTCCTTTCTCCTGTTGCTGAAACTCCCCGATTGTAATTTCAGAAGCTCCCACCAGTAATCGAATGAGATCCTCTTGTCTTCGCAGGTACGCATCGGCAAAGAACCCGGGTTCTGTTTTTATCGATACCCGAATTTTTCGGTCCGGCGGAATGGTGAACTCACTCCGGAGGGTTCTTACCAACCGCACGAGTTCCTGTAGCACTGCATATGATTCTGCTTCTTCCGGGAACTCTCGGTCAGTCCGTTTTTCTGGATAGGGAGCCACAATGCAGGCTTCCTGTTTTCGAGGGAGCTTCTGATAAATCTCCTCGGTCAAGAATGGCAGGAAGGGATGCAGGAGCCTCAAAGCCTCTTCCAATATTCCTACTAAAATGGTGACCACCCTGTCCTTCTCTGCATCATCGCCCATGTAGAGGGACAGCTTGGTAGACTCGATATACCAATCGCAGAACTCATTCCAGAAAAATTCGTAGCAGGCAGAAGCGGCTTCATTGAACCGGTACCCAAGTAGGGCATCCCGAACGATGCCCGCCGTCTCATTCAATCGGTGCAGAATCCACTTGTCCACCTCGGTCTTGGGAACTTGCTCGAAATCAAGGAGTTGCCTTCCTTCTAGATTCATCAATAAGTATCGGCTGGCGTTCCAGATCTTGTTGGCGAACCTCGATCCTACTCCAAAGCTTTCCTTACTTATTAGGACATCCTGCCCCTGAGCTGCCAGGAAGGCAAGGGTAAACTTCATGGCGTCCGCCCCATATTCATCTACAATTTCCAATGGATCGATGCCATTCCCCAGCGATTTAGACATTTTCCTACCATGAATATCCCGCACCAACCCGGTAATATAGATATCCCGGAAAGGCACTTCTCCCATGAACTCCAGGGAGGCCATAATCATGCGGCTGACCCAGAAAAAAATGATATCGTATCCTGTTACGAGGGCAGTAGTGGGGAAGAAAGTCTTTAGATCCTCCGTTTCTTCTGGCCAACCGAGGGTGGAAAAGGGCCAGAGCCAGGAAGAGAACCATGTATCGAGAACATCTTCGTCCTGGTGAATGTTCTTGCTCCCGCATTGGGAACAGGTAACAGGATCCTCTCGAAGCACCAGGGTAGTACCACAAGCATCACAGTACCATACGGGAATCCGATGCCCCCACCAGAGTTGCCGGGAAATACACCAGTCCCGAATATTCTCCAGCCAATGGACATACGTATTTTCCCATTTTCTGGGGTAGAATATGATCTTTCCATCCTTCCAGGCTTTTAGAGCTTTATCCGCCATACTCTTCATCCGCACGAACCATTGTTCGGAAAGGTACGGTTCTATGACAGTATCACACCGGTAGCAATGCCCTACCTGATGTACATGGTCTTTTTCCCCGATAAAATACCCCTGGGCCTTCAGATCCTCTACCACTTTACGTCGTGCGGTTTTTACATCCAAACCCTGGTATGGCAGAGGCACTTCCTTGGAGAGAGTCCCATCCGGATTCAAGATGTTCACGATGGGGAGGCTATGCCGTTTCCCTACCTCCCAGTCGTTTGGGTCATGGGCAGGAGTGATTTTTACCGCTCCAGTCCCAAAGCTCATATCCACATAGGTATCAGCGATAATGGGAATTTTTCGTCCCACGAGGGGCAGAATTACGTACTTGCCTACAGATCCTTTATACCTAGGATCCTCTGGATGAACCGCTACTGCAGTGTCCCCCAGCATCGTCTCCGGACGTGTAGTGGCTATTTCGATTCCTCCACCACCATCTGCAAAAGGATACCGGATGTGGTACATCTTCCCATGGGCCTCCTGATGCTCCACTTCATCGTCGGAGAGAGCCGTTCCACAGGAGGAACACCAGTTCACTAAGTATTTCCCGCGATAGATAAGCCCTCGTTCGAACAAACCCACAAACACTTCCCGTACCGCTCGGGATAGGCCTTCATCCAATGTGAACCGTTCCCGGCTCCAATCGCAGGACGAACCGATTTTTTTCAACTGTTGCACAATAATGGACTTGTGTTCTAACGCGGTTTTCCAAGTTTCCTCAAGAAACCGTTCTCGCCCTAGTTGTCGTCGATCTAAGCCTTGGGCTCGAAGTTTCTTTTCCACAACATTTTGAGTAGCGATTCCTGCATGGTCGGTTCCCGGCACCCAGAGGGTAGGTTCTCCCAGCATCCGATGAAATCGAATCACGATATCCTGTAAGGAATTGTTTAATCCATGTCCCATATGAAGAACCCCCGTTACATTGGGTGGGGGAATCACGATCACGTACGGTTTCTTTCCCGAGGTTCTTTTCGGTTTGAAGTATTCTCGATCCATCCAGAACTGGTATATTCGATCCTCGAACTCTTTGGGGTTGTATGTCTTTGCTAGCTCGATTGCCTTCATGTCCATTCCTCCGCGAATAGGGGCATTCTACAGATTTTTCCTATCTGGAGCAAGGAATCTCTTCAAGACCATATTGACCGACCCAGCTTCCTATGATGAAGTTGCAAGCAAAAAGGAAGGGACACAGATGAAACCATGGGCACTGGTACTCTCTGGCGGGGGAGGTAGGGGGCTTGTATACGTCGGCGTATTCAAAGCTTTGAGCCGCCTGAACCTAACTCCTTCTTTCATAGCAGGCACCTCTATTGGAGCTATTCTAGGAGGACTCTACTGTGCGGGGATGAGCCCCCAAGAACTGGACACCTTTGTACGGGAGGAGTTCGATCTTCGGGACTACTTGGAGGGAATTACCTTCCGACTAGGAGATGGTGCGTTTTTCCGGTTCTTACAGGCCCAGGAAGCGTTGAATCATCTCTCTCGAGGGAGGGGGATCGACAGTGGGAAAAAAATCCTTGAAGTGCTGAAAAGGTTCACCAAGGAAAAACGGTTCGAAGACACCTCACCCCCCTTCGCTTGTAATGCAGCGGATCTTTTGACCGGGAAAGAGGTTATTTTGGATTCAGGTCCTCTTGCAGAGGGGATTCGAGCTTCTATGTCAGTTCCTGGTATTTTTGCTCCTGTCTCCTTCCCTCCTTACTTACTGGTAGATGGCGGGATCCTCAATAATCTCCCCGTTCGGATTGCACGTAAGAAAGGTTACCAGCGGGTTATCGCCATCAACTGCAGCCCCTTCACCTCGGTGAAACCGGAAGACCTCCCTACGGGAATTTCGGTCTTCTTCCGTGCTCTGGCAGTGGCAGGGAACGATCGACCAATACATCCCAAATGGGATATTCCCGATTTAGAGATTCGGATTCCTCAGAAACATTCGGAGTTCGATTTTTCCCAGAGGGAAGAACTGATCGATCTAGGGGAACGAACGATTCTCAAAGGCGAACCCTTGATCCGACAGATCTTAACAGCTTGGCATTTCCCTAAAAAACCTTCTCCTAAAGTGTTCGAATATTCTCCTTGACATACATTTTGTCATGAGAATATACTAATTTTAATTAAAATCCTAAGGAAAGGAGTATGGGTATGAAAAGACTTTCGAAGCTATGGATAAGCTTGATCATCCTTAGTTTTCTTGCTGCTACAGTGGCGATGGCCGCAGGGAAAAAAGAGGACACCGGAGGAAAGTGGAAACCTACAAAACCGATCACCATCATTGTCCCCTGGGGCGCAGGCGGCTCTACTGACCAGATCACCCGGGTTTGCGCTGGCGAACTAGAGCCCTACCTGGGAACCAAGATCGTCATCGTGAATCAGCCGGGTGCCTCGGGCTCGGTAGGGACAAAGAGCGTGATGGACGCACCCAAAGATGGGTACACCTGGGCATCGGGAGCAGCCGTTGATGTAGCTGTCTACAAGATCTTGGGTATGTTGGATACCGATATACGGAAGGATTGGCATTTGTTCTTAAGTATCGCAAATGTGATGGTTTTTGGAGTGAATCCCAACACTCCCTATCAAACCTTCGATGATCTATTAAAAGCCTTCAAAGAGAAACCTGGTCAGATTCCGGTTGGCACAGCTGGACAGAGTTCTGCTGGGCATATTGCAATGGAGATACTCCGGAAATATACAGGAATTGAATACAAGCATGTTACCTACGATGGGGGGAACCCTGCAGTGATCGCAACAGTAGCAGGAGAGGTTCAGGTGACTCCCCAGTTAGCTAGCGAACAAGCAGAGATGATCCGGGGTGGGAAAATCCGACCTCTGGCAGTTCTATCGGATAAGCCACTTACCTTCACTGGTTACACTGGTTCCATTCCTCCCATCACCAACTGGATTAAGGACTACAAACCGGGGATGAACTACTTTGGGATTTTTATTCCTCGCGGGGTACCACAGGAAGTAATCACTACGATGGAAATGGCATGGAAAGAGGTAATCATGAACTCCCAGAAAGTGAAGGAGTATGCCGCTGCTAGGGGAGCCGTATTTGCCCCTGTGTACGGTGAGGAAGCCCAGAAAAAAGCTTTCGACTACTACCAGACCGTTGCGTGGCTCTACTACGAAGCTGGAAAAGCAAAGATCTCTCCCGATACTGTGGGAAGGCCCAAACCGTAAAAAAACCTGTACACTTTTGAGCAGGGCGACTGCCCTGCTCTTTTTGTTTCAGGGCTGAAGATATGCGGTAAGGTAGATTCATGACGTGTCTTCTACCTGCTTATTGTCTGTTGCTCTGAACCTACAAACTTTCTTTAGGGGGCCTTATGAAAGAAGAGAATATGCCTAAAGCGGATTTCTATACATCGATCGTTTTGATGGCCTTTGGCATGATCGTTCTAATTCTCTCTTTAAAAATGCCTACCATGGCAGAGCAGAGTAAAAAT
>JAOABU010000108.1 GCA_026418195.1 Spirochaetota bacterium
ACCCTATGGATCGTTTCCATGGAAATAAATCGAAACAGAATGGCTACCACTACGTACAATAATCCTGCGATTACGATACCACCCAATGCGGCACTCAGTCCTTCCGAAGCTTTTACTGCTAGAATGCCGGGTATGAAGGCAAAGGAACTTCCCAGAAAGATGGGAACTTTGAATTGAGTGACTAGATGAAAAAATAGGGTCCCCATTCCTGCAGCAAAAAGGGTGACCCCCACATCCAATCCCGTCAGAATTGGTACAAGGACTGTCGCACCGAACATTACAAACGTATGCTGCAATCCCAGCACGATGTTCCGACCTGAAAAATCTTCCTTAATGGCCACAGAAACCTCCCCGACTTTTAATCACATCCTTCGTAGGTTAGCGAATTGTACCACAGGCTCCTTCCCTTGGGAATCGGAGAAAAATCGTTTGACCGCTTTGTATCTATCAGTGTATAGTGTACATCAAATTCCGACTAATGAGTCGGTAGCAGCATCTTTCGGATGCAATCCAATGAATCAGGAGTACCATATGATAGGAATACCGGATCCCTGGGTATTGACAGCGTATCTTTTGGTTCCTGCGGGCGCTCTTCTCTGCATCGGGTATGGAACAATGAAATGGAATCAGGAAGGTAGCGTAACAGAGGAAGAAATCCTAGAGGAGAAAAACTGGTTAAAAGAGGAAATCGAAATCGATGAAGAACTTTCTGGGGAGGAGCCACAATGAACCTTTTTCTTCTTACGGTAGTTGTTATTCTCTATCTTGCTGTCGTTTCGTATCTGGGATACCAAGGGTACAAGAACACGAAGAACAGCCTCGACTATAATGTAGCAGGAAGAAACATCCATCCATACATCATGGCGATGAGTTACGGTGCTACCTTCATTTCTACCTCTGCCATAGTCGGATTTGGAGGAACTGCCGCTCAGTTTGGATTCAGCCTTCTTTGGCTCACAGCATGCAACATCTGGATCGGGATCTTTGTGGCCTTCGTATTTTTTGGGAAACGGACCCGCAGAATGGGGTTGAACCTGGATGCCCATACCTTCCCTGAGTTTCTAGGAAAACGGTTGGGAAGCGTGTTCGTGCAGAGGTTTATGGGGATCATCATCTTTTTCACTATGCCCCTCTACATCGCGGCCGTATTGATAGGAGCTTCCAGAATCCTGGAAGGGCTACTGCGGATCGATTATAACGTAGCGGTGATTCTCTTCACCATCCTTGTTGCCGCTTATGTGATCTTTGGGGGTCTGAAAGGGGTCATGTACACGGATGCTCTTCAAGGGACCCTAATGTTCATCGGAATGGTAGTTCTTTTACTAGCGGTGTATCTATCCTTCGGAGGGATTACCCCTGCCCATTCCGCTCTCACCAGCCTTGCTTCGCAGATTCCCGAAGGATTACGTAAAATCGGAATGACGGGTTGGACCCAGTCTCCGGTACCAGGCAGTCCTCTTTTCTGGATCCTCTACTCGTCTCTTGTACTGGGAGTAGGGGTGGGAGTCTTGGCACAACCCCAGCTGATCGTTCGATACATGACGGTGAAAAGCAACCAGGAGATAAACCGGGCGGTTATCATTGGAGGGGTATTCATCATGGCCATGACAGGTACCGCTTTCGTGGTGGGTGCCCTATCCAACGTATACTTTGTAAACTCTTCAGGGAAAATCGCCCTAGCCATGGTGGGGGGCAATGTGGATGCGGTGATTCCAAAGTTCATTGCCGAGTTCATGCCTCCATGGTTCGGGTACCTGTTCATGTTGGTGATTCTATCCGCTGCCATGTCCACGTTGAGTTCCCAATTCCATGCCCTGGGAACCAGTGTTGGAAGAGATGTGTATGGAACGATTCAGAAAGGAAGGGACAAGGGAAAAAGTTGGGAAATCCTCGTGACCAAGCTTGGCATCGTGATTGGTCTCATCATCACCGTGTACCTAGCGTACCATCTAGGGGAAAGCGTGATTGCACGGGCAACTTCAATCTTCTTTGGTTTGATGGCCAGTTGTTTTCTCGCTCCCTATGCTGCCTCTCTCTATTGGAAACGCCTTACCCGAAAGGGAGCTATTTCTGGAATGATAGCAGGCTTTCTCGTTTCCCTCTTTTCCTTTCTATTCCTCCACATCTCCGAATCCAAGGTGTTTGGCCTCGCAAAACTCCTGTTCGGAAAGGATAGCCTGTTATCAGGGAGTTCGGTTTTCATCGATCCCTTGGTCTTTGCCCTTCCCGTTTCAATAGCGACTACGATACTCGTATCTCTTCTCACAAAAGTGGAAGAACCAGCGCATGTCGAGCGGTGCTTCAAAGGGATTTAGGTAGAAAAGGATTAAGGCGGCGACTTGCCGCCTATGATTTTCTATAGTATGTTAGGTCCTGAACATGAAAAAGACCTTCGACAAACTGCCGGAGGAAAAGAAACAGAAACTCCTCTCCGCCTGCATCGAGGAATTTGGTGAAAAGGGGTATGAACATAGCACGTTGGATCGGATCGTACAACGAGCAGGTATCTCGAAAGGAGGGTTGTACGAATACATCGAATCAAAGGAAGACTTATACTTTTATATCGTAGGACTCACCTATGATGAACTGTATGACTATATTGAAACTCAAATCAGACTCCGATCCCTTCCTTTGCCTGCAGATATCGTGGATCGAATGCGACTCGTCGCAGAAATTGCTATCGATTTCTATATTCATCATCCGAACTACCTGGAGATCATTGTAGGGACCTACCATTTACCCCAAGCCGACCTGGCTGCACGTGCCCAAAAGGTATTCATGACCCGTTTCTTGCATCTGTTCGGAGATGCGGATTTTAACTCCATTCCCTATCCAAGGGAGGAAGTGTTACACCTCCTCACTTGGATGCTCCTGCGTACCCGGTACGACTTCTTGATCGAGTATAGGCAGAATCGGGACGAAGATACCGTACGGAACCGGTACCTTGCGAAATGGAATTTCTATGTATCGGTCTTAAAGAAAGGTCTGTATTCGTATACTCCGAGCTAAAGATTTCCTTAAATTAAAGAGGCAGTTTTACTTCTTTTCCTAGTTCCGCACTCCTATATATGGCAAGGATGATCTCCACAGCTTTCCGAGCCTCTTGTCCGTCTACAGATGGTCGTTTCCCCTGACGAATGGAGGTTACCACATCCTCGAACTGTAATTTGTGTCCTAAATAGCCGATCGCTGCAGGATCTGCCGCTCCTCCCCCAGAGGTTGCTCTGGGAGCGAACCGTTCCCTGATGGATGCATCTTCGGGTAGCTCAGAGGCAAACTGCCAACACTTGAAAGACTCTTCTTCCAGGATCACGCTTCCCCCTACTCCACAGATCTCTATTCGTTTGAGAAAGCCAGGATACGCAGCAGTAGATCCTTCGATCACCCCTAACGCTCCGTTCTTGAACCGTAGTGCGGCAACAGCCGTGTCTTCCACCTCGATCCGTTCATGTCCTAAGGTAGCACAGTAAGATAAAACCGAATCTACAGGCCCCATAAACCATTGAAGGAGATCCACTGCATGGATTCCTTGATTCATCAACGCTCCTCCCCCATCGTACCTCTTCGTACCCTTCCAGCCACCCTTATCATAGTACTCCTGACTCCTCCACCATTTAATGTAGGCACTTCCCATGGTTAGCCTGCCAAATCTTCCTCCTATCACGGCTTGTTTCAACAGCTTAGCTCCTTCATGGTAGCGAGACATAAACACACCGGAAAGGGTCACTCCATTCTTTTCGCAAGCTTCGATGATCGCATCGATCCGTTCCAAGGTGATCTCGATAGGTTTTTCCACGATAAGATGCTTGCCTGCTTGCGCAGCCTGCACCGCTGCCTCCATATGAGTTCCGGATGGGGTACAAACCGTTACGATTTCTAAATCCGGATGCTTTAAGAACCTGGGGAGTTCGCTATACGCAGTACATCCATACTTGGCACTAAAAGCATTAGCCCGTTCAGGAACTACATCCATACAGGCAACTATTCTACATCCAGGAATCTCCTTAATCGCTCGAGCGTGAAAATCAGCGATCAATCCCGTACCAATGATTCCAAAGTTCATAGTACCTCCTCAATCAACAGCACTTTTGCACCCCGTTTGCCACTGTGCTGGAGTTCTTCCAGGGCTTGGTTCGCATCCCGAAGGGAGTAAGTCTCTACCTCAGGGAGTATAGGCACCTGTATCGATAGGTTTAGCGTTGTTTCCAGGTCCTTGCGAGTGACGTTTGCTACCGATTTAATCTCTTTCTCCAGCCAAAGATCCCGTGAATAGTCCAGTTTAAGGAGCGCTTCTTTGTCTTTTTCTTCCTTCCGGATCGCATTGATCACTAACCGCCCCCCTGGTTCGAGGTTCTTCAACGCTTGCACTACAGGTTTCCAAGCGGGAGTAGTATCGATGATGGCCCGTAGTTTTACCGGTGATTCGGTATCCTGCTCCCCCGCCCAACTAGCTCCTAGCTGCAGGGCAAACTCCCGTTCTGCAGGATGGCGTGCAAATACGTATATGTCCGAATCGGGGTATAGGAAGCGGGTCATCTTTAGTACCAGATGGGCAGAGGCTCCAAACCCCGTCAACCCCAATGGCTCTCCGTTTTGAATACCAGCAAGGACCAGGGATCGGTACCCAATGGCTCCAGCACATAGGAGCGGAGCAGCCTTGACGTCCTGTATTTCTGCAGGAAGGGGAACAACAAATGCAGCTTTCGCGAGCATATACTCTGCATACCCTCCATGCGCATCTCGACCCGTGGCCCTAAACTCTGGGCATAGGTTTTCTTCCCCCCGCCTGCAATACGAACAGTTCCCACAGGCTGAGTAGATCCACCCGACACCTACCCGATCCCCAACTTGTAATCCTTCTACTTCTGGCCCCAAGGATACAATCCGACCCACCACTTGGTGCCCTAATGCAATGGGAAAAAAAGAAGGAGCTGTTCTCCCTTCAATTTCGTCCAGCTCTGTATGGCACACTCCACAGGTAGCTACTTTTAAGAGCACTTCTCCAGGTCCAGGCAGAGGGACGGGTAGCTCCATCATCTCCAAGGGCGATGAAGTCTGTCTGAAATCGGTGAGGCCTTTAAGGACCATTGCTTTCATGCGTAGCATCAGATTCCCACGTAGGAATGAGCAACTTCTACCATGGCTTTCAGATTTTCCAGAGGGCTCTGCATCACCACCTCACAACCCGAACCGAGGATGAACCCTCCCTTCTCGGCTTCCACAGCACGCATGCAAGTTTCCGAGATAGCCCGTACTTTTTCCGGAGTTCCCCGGAATAGGACCTCCGTAGGATCGAGGTTTCCCATCAAGGCTACCTTTCCGTTCGTAAGAGCCTTCGCTTCGGACAAATCGACCTGGGAATCGATTTCTAGAATATCTGCCCCAGTTTCTGCCATCAGAGGGAGGATTTCCCGGGTGTCCCCACAGATATGCAGGAGTGTGACAGCTCCCTTTGCATGAGCTATCGGATTGATCGTCGTAAAGACCTTCTTTTCAAAGGGGAATACGTACTTTTTATAGATTGCAGGAGAAATCATGCTTAATGATGCGAGGGAGTCTCCTGCCTGCGCTACATCGGAACCTGCCTCTAGGAGCGCCTTCAGGAAGGCGATCAACGCATCCGACGATAGCTCCATCAGACGGAACAGGAGTTCTTCCTTCTGCTTGTCCTCCTCTATTTCGGTAGTAGCGATTTCCATCAGAAAATTTTCCGTTCCTCCTGCTAGGTAGCTAGCGAGGCTGAAGGGCCCGGTCCCGGGTCCCCGGACTGCTACCTCCTTACCAAAATACTCTCTCAAACGGTGCACCGCATCCAAGTACACAGGCATCCGCCCATCCTTGTAAGGATCAGGAACTTTAAGGGAATCGATCTCTTCCAGCTTTTCTACTGCCGGTTTTACCAAATGAGGAGTAAGGTTTTCCGGTTGGTGTATCACACACCCAAACCCTTGAGCAATATAGTAATTGTCTGACTGTGCTACCACTACATCGTGCCCAAGAAGTTCCCACGTTCTAATTTGGGCCTGAGCCATCACCTCTCCATTTGTGTTGTACTTAGAAAGAGGGATGCCGGCTTGGGCAGCTCCAAAGTTCCCATTGTAGGGCGCTGCAGGTACCCTATCCGGTGCTTTCTTCTGCGCAGCGGAAAGGAATCGTTCCCTGGAAGTCATATAGAAACTCCTTTACTCAACTTTATCCTAGTACAACCTTGCAAACCCTTAATCGAAGTGCAACCCACCATTCTGATCAATGATTTCCCCTGTGATGAACCCAGAAAGGGGATGCACGAGAAAACGGACCGTATGAGCGATTTCTTCCGGTTCACAAAACCGTTTGACGGGAATCTTTTCTTGAAGAGCCTTCTGCTGCTCTTCGGTAAGGAAATCCGTTACCATAGCCGTTTTTACATAGGTAGGGGCAATCCCATTTACCGTCACTCCGTAGGGTGCTAGTTCTGCCGCTAAGCTGAAGGTGAGACTGATCATGGCTCCCTTGGAAACGGTATAAGCGGTCCCTGCGGTAATTCCCCCACTCTTGGCAGCCAGTGAGCTGATATTCACGATTCGGCCCCAGCCCTTTTTCTTCATATCTTCCATCACTGCTCGGGCAAAGTAGAAAGCTCCATCGATGTTCACAGCCATCACCTTTCGCCATTCCTCTGGTGTAGTCTGAACTGCCTTGTGATTGGAAAGAATCCCAGCGTTGTTCACCAGTACATCCACGGAACCCCAGGCCTTTTTTACCTGTTCCACTATCTGCTCCACCTCTTTAGGATCCGTGATATCGCAAGAAATGGGTAGTGTTTTCCCCTCTCCAAAGGTAGAAGCAAAGTCCTCTAAGGCACGCTGGTTTAAGTCCACTAGCACAACGCGAAACCCGTCTTCCAGAAGTCCCTGAACAATCGCACGACCGATACCACCCAATGCTCCTGTCACTAGAGCAATCTTCGATTCCATGGCGAACCTCCGAATAGTTAACCGTTATCCTAGTACCTTATGGAGAGACTGCCCTAAGGCTACCGCTTCCTCGGCGGTAGGCGTCGATGTTTGAATGAACAGTCCTTTTCTTCCAAAAAAATCTACAATTCGTTTGGAATATTCCACAAGATCTACCTTTGTATCTTTCCCATGATCCCAGTAGTAGTGCCTGAGGCATAAGGCCGTTTTCCCAGCAGCTGCATTCCGAATAGCCTCCCAGTTAGGATTCTGAGGAATGGTAAAATCGAGCCCTCGTAAACCTTCTGTTTCCATCATAGGCTCAACCACATGCTGTACATCCCCACAACTATGCACCACGATCCCCCCAAACGCTTTTGAAATCATCGAGTTATACCGTACTCCGAACTCTCGATACAGGTCAGGGGACAGGAGGGCGGCCGTATCATCACTGATCCGAACCCCCAGATCCTGTGGTAGATACCACATTTCGTGACCCATGGTGTATAGGCGTCGAATCCGTTTCAACTGTTCCTTCAAGTAAAGAATCGTAGCTTCCGTTACCTTTTCTAAAAGTACATGTACTTCTTTAGGATAAATCATGGTCGCTTCGATGAAGGACGTGTAATCCCAAATGAGGGACGCAGTAACCAGGGGGGATGGAACGTTCACCAGGCGAAGGGGAAGGGAGGAGTGAGTTTGCAGGTATTCCACCCGCTCCCACGCACGTTGGTAAATGGGAGTACTCACCGGATCCGGTATAGGTAGTTTATACACGTCTTCGATATTCTCTTCCTGAATGATAGGGCTTACCCAGGGATCTGCCTCATCATTCGGGGTATAAGCACACCCGAATGATGAGGCCACGATATTGATTCCCATGTTGGGCTTAATGTTGGGGAATCCATAATCGTACACCTGCTCCCTCTGACGGTGAAACTCCACGTTCCACCTCAGTTCCTCTGCATCGCTTTCAAAGTAACGTTTAAAGGCTCCGTGGAATGGACCGATCTCGATGAGGAATGGGACCTCCTCTACCGGTTCTAACAACCAATTCCGTCGGATGAGATCTTTCTTTGTTTCGATAGAAAGGGGGGATTGAATGCTCAACGGGCACCTCCCATTAGTAGATTTGGTAGGGCTGTGACCAACCCGGGAAAGAAAATGATCAACACTAAAACCACAAACAGGGGGAGCAAGAATGGAAGGGTAGCTTTAACCACATCTTCAAACTTCAGTCCTGAGATTTGAGCCATTACAAAGAGAACGATCCCAAACGGGGGGGTTAGGAGTCCGATCATGAGGTTCAGGACCATTACCACTCCGAAGTGTATGGGATCAATCCCTACTTTAGTGATAACTGGCATAAGGATGGGGCCTAGGATCAGGATTGCGACGGTAGAGTCCAGAAAACAACCAACCACCAAAAGAAACAGGTTGATGATTATGAGAATGACCAGAGGGTTCTGACTAATGGTGAGAAGTCCGTCTGCTATGCGAATCGTCAATCCTGACCGCATCAATACCCATCCATACAGAGCGGAAGCAGCCACCACAAAAGCTATAATGGCTGTCTCACGGGCGGTTTCCAGGAACACCTGTACCACATCCTTCAAAGTCAACTCTTTCACCACCAACACTCCAATGAACAGTGCGTAGGTTACAGCTACAGCTGCGGCTTCCGTAGGGGTGAATACCCCTAACCAAATCCCTCCTAGGAGGATGACAGGGGTCAATAGGGGTAAAAACGCATCTTTCAAACTCTGAAAAGCGGACTGCCAGGTAGGGAAGGGTTGACGAGGGAAATGATACTTCTTTGCGTAGGCAGCCACCATGAGCATGAGGGTGATAGTCATTAACAGCCCAGGAACTACCCCCCCAAGGAACAACCGACCTACCGAGATCCCTGAAACAAAGGAAAATACCACCATTGGGATACTAGGGGGGAATATGGGGCCTATGGTAGAAGACGCCGCTGTCACTGCCACACTGAACTTCAAGGGATAGTTATTTTTCGTCATGGCTGCTAGCTCGATCTGACCTAATCCAGCCGCGTCCACCACAGCTGCTCCGGACATGCCCGCAAAGATTAGGCTAGCCACCACGTTTGCATGAGCTAATCCTCCAGGTAGGAATCCCACGAGGGTATCGGCAAATCGGAAAATCTTTTGGGTAATTCCAGCGGTATTCATCAACTTTGCCGCCAGAATGAATAAGGGTATGGCCACCAGGATGAAATTCTGCAATCCAAACTGCATCTTCTGAGCATACGCAGTAAGAGGTACGATGGACCCACTCACGAGTATGGCTCCAAACGCCGATAGAGCGACAGCCAGGGCTACGGGTAATCCCAGCAAAAGCAATACCACCAGTCCCAGGGTAAGCATAAGAATCATACCTTACCTCCCCGCAGATCCCGAAAACTGTTTCGGAGAAGATAGAAGATCATGGCCAATCCGGACAGGAAGAGGACCAAATACATGTATCCGATCTTCATCCAGGCCACGGTGGGAATTTCTACTGTCCAGTTGAGCTTCACGTTCCCCCAGGCTCCGATCGTAAAGGGAACTAAAAACAGAAGCATTAGGATTCTGCCTAACACTCGGAGAGCTTTTTGAACCTTCCCCGATAATCGGTCTACCAATACGGTAATCCTGATATGACCCTCGTCCTCCATCACAGCAGCTGCTCCAATGAATCCGAGGAAAATGAAAGAGTATTGGGCCAACTCTTCAGACCAGGATGCAGGGATCCTCAGAATTACCCGGAATACCACGGTGAGAATGGTAATGCCATACATGGCCAGCAATACGAAGCCGTTGATACCTTCCAACACTCGCTTCACGCCCATTACCTCCTGAAAGATGGGGATGCCGCTTTCCTACACGGAGAGCGGCATCCCAAGCATTGAAACCCCTCGTTAAACTACAGACCGAACATCATTCGTTACTGTAAAGCTGCCTTTACCTTGGCATAGAAAGCGGGGTCCCATTCTTCCTTGGCCATCTGATCGATTACCGGCTGAACCGCTTTCTTGAACTCGTTCTTGTCCACTTTCACCAGTTCCATCCCCAGCTCCTGCAGCTTCTTCACGAACACTGCATCTCCGTCCTTGGTGATTCCATTGGCAAAAGCTACCCCCTCTTCCATCGCTTTGGTGAGCAGGGCTTGATCATCCTTGCTGAGGGTGTTCCACCATTTTGCCGAAGATAGAATCCGTGCAGCCGAATAGATGTGCTCCGTGTTCATCATATACTTCTGAGCTTCGTAGAACTTGTAGTTCAGGATCGTCTCAGGTGGGTTTTCCTGTGCTTCCACTACCCCTGTTTTCAAAGCCATGTACACTTCCCCAAACGCAATCTGGGAAGGAAGAGCCCCTAAACTTTCCCATACCTTGAACCAGGCTTTTACCGGCGGCAACCTCATCTTCAACCCCTTTACATCTGCTACGGATTTTACAGGTCGGTTTGCCGTCAGATATCGGGCTCCTCGCAGGATCACTCCATCGGTCCGAACACCTCTCTCTTTCTCGATGATAGCGGAAAGTTCCTTTCCCGGGCCATTCCAAAACTTCCAAAAATCATCCTGACTGGTGAATACATAGGGAACCTCAGAAATATAGTACTTGGGGAAGTAAGTCGATATATCGTTTGTACCCAGTACTCCGTACTCTACCGAACCCTGAGACAACATTTCGAAGGTCTGTCGTTCATCTCCCATCGCATTAGAGGGATGAATCAGTACCTCTATTCGCCCACCAGCCCTCTGGGTAACTAGTTCCTTGAACTTGTTTAAGCCTTTGTCCTGAGGCGAATCCGGGGGAAAGGTGGAAGCGATATTTATCGTAAGCTTCTTTGGAGCAGCTTTCGCTGTCCCCTGTTCTTTTGCCCCCCCTGCGAGTAGCAAGCCTGCCACGACCATCAGGCACACTAGACCTAATACGAATCGTTTCATATTCTCCTCCTCGTTTCTCTGTCATTGGTGATCAGCCGAAAACTTCGGCGATTCCTCTTCAGTTCCCTTCTGTTCTCACCTCCCTTCGAATCGTTTACTGCACCATGCCCACACGTATGGAGCGGGGCATGAAAAGCTCTGGGGGATACTCGAGTACAACCTGCTCAATGATCTCCCAGGTTAGATGCCGGTTCAATAGTTCCTCTATTCCTCCCCTATCCTGATCTTTGATCAATCGCACTATTTCTCGATGTTCTACGATGATCCTGTCCCCTACGATGGGGAGGGTCATCACCCGCAAACGATCATAGTTGTAATCGAGTTTCTTTATAGCATCCCACACTCGTTCCTTCCCGCATAGACGGAACAAGATTCGATGAAACTCGTTATCTGCCAACAACAATTGATCGTAAACCCTTTTTTTTCCACACATCTCTTGCCATTTCAGGGTATCCTCTAATTCCTCTAGGACAGCGATTGGTTGGGTGCAGCACCCTTTCAGGATTTCCCTCTCCACAGCAAGACGCACGAACCTAGCTTCTTGAGCTTGATCTAAATCGATTAAGGAAACAATCGAGCCTTTTTGGGGAACAATATCTAGAAGCCCATCCTCTGCCAGACGAATGAAGGCTTCCCGAACGGGAGTTCTACTCACAGATAGAAGATCCGCTACCTCTGTTTCGCTCAAGAGCCTACCCGGTTTCATGTGTAACTGAATGATATTCAAGCGAAGCACTTCATAGACCCATCTATGGATGGGCTTTGAACGGTCCCTTGGGAATAGTTGAAGGGCTTCTTCGGTTACCATACTTGTATGGTAGAAGTCTAAACCCGGTCTACCTATTCTGTCAAAGGGGAATCCTCCATAATTTTAGTAACCCGAACGATCTCCGGATCGGTGAACCCATCCAGCGCATCCCGCACTACGGAAGAAAAACTATACACCACGGCCCCTTCGTTCCCCGCCAGGAACCAGTGTTTCGCACCCGGGGAGAAGGTGTACTGATCTCCAGGAAGCATCCGAATCTCGTGCCGCGCAGTGAATACCCTCTCTTTTCCCTTTGGAACGAAGCCCTCCTTCATGGTATCTGGGCCCTCTACATACAGATACAGGACTCCCCAAGCTACCCGGATTGTCTCTTCTTTACCCGGATCCTCTCCTACCGGGGGGTGCCAATGCTCAGGAAGAATCTGATTCGGGAATAGAGCGATCACCTTGGCCCCATACCGACTGGTTTCAACCCATGTGAGAATCTGGGCTCCAAACACGCGAACTTGCGAAAGTCCAAAATCGGCTATTGCTATCTGTCCTACCTCTTCAGGCCTAAGAACGATACCTGCCTTCGATATAAGGGTAGCCGCTTCCTGCTGAATTGCCGGGATCTGTGAACGTTGGATCATCTAAACCCTCCCCTGAGTAAACTCCCTGTTGCATTTTGAATCGACAGGTATACTATACAGAGAGATATAGTTCCTGAGAAGGAGGTATTCCATGGAACCGGTTCAATGGGGCATTCTTTCCGTTTCAAAGCATTATTCCCTTCGGGTACATCCACAGATCAAAGGCTCCCCCTTAGTCTCTCTTGCAGGGATCGCTTCCCGAGACTTCAGGAAAGCTGAGGAAACTGCTCGGCAGTTGGGCATAGCCAAATCGTACGGCAGCTATGAGGAACTCCTGCAGGATCCTAGGATCGAGGCAGTGTACGTCCCATTACCCAATCACCTCCATGTGGAATGGATCTGTAAAGCGGCTGATCAGGGGAAGCATGTTCTCTGTGAAAAACCCCTGTCCCTCAATGCCCAAGAAGCAGAGAAAGCGCTACAATACACCCGGAGTAAAGAAGTTCGTCTGATGGAAGCTTTCATGTATCGATTCCATCCCCAATGGAACCATGTGAAGGAAGTTGTCCATTCCGGTGAACTTGGAGAGATCCGTTTCATCCATATCGCTTATTCCTATACGAACAAGGACCCCCAAAACATTCGTAACAAACTGGAAGCGGGAGGAGGGGCCATCTTGGACATCGGTTGTTATGCCATAAGCGCCTGTCGCTTCCTCATGGGAAAAGAACCAAAACGAGTACTTGCATTCGTTCAACGGGATCCGGAGTTCAAAACCGATTGTCTGTCCAGCGGTATACTGGATTTCGGCTCCTCCCGGGGAGTGTTCACCGTCAGCACCCAAGCATTCCCGGGGCAGCGAGTAGAGGTAGTGGGGACCAATGGAAAACTATGGTTAGAGATTCCCTTTAATATGTATGGGGATGTCCCAGCGCGGGTCGAAATTACCACCAGCATCGGACAACGCTCAGTTTTCCTAGGCCCGGCAGAGCAATACCGGATCATGTTCGAAGCCTTTTCCCGATCTATCCGGGAAGGCACTCCTGTGCCCACTCCGCCAGAGGATGCAGTAGCCAACATGAAAGTCATCGATGCTCTTTTCCGATCGGAACAAAGGGGAGGATGGGAGCCTGTTTAGAAGGGAACACCTCAATACGCACCATAGGCTCGATTCCGGTATAAAGAGAGGACCATCACGAGCATGGCACCCCCTAAGGTAAGAAAACCAATCTCTATTGCCCCTGCATCGGCCAACCAGCCCATAAGGGATGGTACGATTCCATTACCGAACAGCACTGCAAAATTGATCACCAGTGCGATGGTTACATTCTGCGATTCTGGCGAACCAATCCGGGAAAGGGCCAGAAGCCCTGCGGGAAAGAAAGCCGAAAGGAGAGCAGGTTGCAGAACCACGAAGAGTTCCAATAAGGGTCCCTTTGCCCATACGAGGAACAATGTGCTAATCCCGCCTACGGTAAAGGCCAGTATTAGGACAAAGCGAGATCCAAATCGATCCACCAGGTATCCGGAAGCTAAGAGGGTTAGTATTCCCGTGATTCGGGACAGACCAACCAGAAGGTTCACCCCTCTAGGATCCAGCCCTTTCACCGTGATGAGATAGTAGGGAAGAATGGAGTACAATCCCTGCATGGAACTTAGGGCAACACAGAATAACAGAAAATTATACCAGAGCTCGTGTTTCCCCACCACGGCACGGATCTTGGAGAAATGGGGAGGTTGGCCGAACCCCTCTCCCCCAATCCCATACCAGCGATAGAATGCAGCCATTCCAAGGTTCAATAGACCGATTAGCGCCAGGATCATCCTCCAACCAATAGAGGAATAAAGGGCTACCACCAATAGAGGTGCCATGACAAATGCTAGAGCAGGACCTAGTTCATGAATTGCCAACGCTTTACCAGCTTTCTCCTCTGAAATCGACGTCGTGATGGAAGCGATTCCAGAAGGAGGATACATCCCGCTTCCCATCCCCAAGATCCAGACTCCCAAGGAAAGTTGCATGTACGATTGGCTGAGGCAAGCAATAAAGGTTCCCGCAGCCACTAGTACCAAGGAGAGCGCGATAGTTCCTCGATGTCGTAAGCGGGAAGATGCGAATCCTGAAAAGAGCATTCCAGGAGAATAGCCCGCCGTAATCACCAGGAAAAGGCTTCCTGCTTGTCTTCCCGTGAGGGATAGGTCCTTTTGGATAAATACTAACAATGGGGAAAAGATCAACCGAGAAAGCATACTGAGGAAGAGTACAGAGAGAAGAATTAAAAGCATACGAACGTTGCGAGTTACATACATGACGTAAGACAATACAGCGGAGGATTAGATCGGTCAATCTATCGGGAAATCAACACAACCATAGAACGGGAATGAACAGTGTACCTATTCTGAGGTTGAATTTTTGGTTCCGTTCCTGGTGGATAATGAAAATCTTCTGGTGAAGGAAGACTAGTATCGATCAGGCGATGCCAATACATCCCGGAACGGGGAGGAGCCACAACGAAAGACCTAGAAACTTCGGACGCGTTGAACATGAGATAATAGTCACTTTCGTCCCTATCCTGTTCCAAAGGGGCTTCACTCCCATCTATCCTAAGAGCCAACAGCTTTTTTTGATGCCCCCAATCGGGATGCTTTCCTTTCTCATCGAACCATGTGATATCCGGCATGGCATTGTAGTTCCCATCCTGCCCGGTATAGAACTCTGGTCGGAGAAAAGCGTGATGGGAAAGCCGGAAATGAATCAGTAAGGTAAGGAACCTGTGCAAGTCTCCCCATTCCGTCAGGAGGTGCCAGTTGTACCACGATACCTCGTTATTCTGGCAATAGGCGTTGTTGTTTCCCTTCTGGGTACGGCCAAACTCGTCCCCTCCTAGTACCATAGGAGTCCCCAACGAAAGGAGAAGGGTGGCGAGAAAGTTCTTCATCTGCCTCTTTCTTAATTCCACGATCACTGGGTCAGTGGTGTCTCCCTCTATGCCGTGGTTCCAACTAAGATTGAAATCGCTCCCATCCCGATTGTTCTCTCCGTTCATCTCATTGTGTTTCTGGTTGTAAGAAACCAGGTCTCGAAGGGTAAACCCATCGTGGGAAGTGATAAAATTGATACTGTGAAAGGGTTTTCTACCATCCCTCAGGTATAGGTCCGAACTACCTGTAAGGCGGGTAGCCAACGGACCTACCGTCACATCATCCCCTCTCCAGAACCTTCGTACGTCATCTCGGTACCTATCGTTCCATTCAGCCCATCTCCCTCCAGGGAATCCGCCTACCTGATAGGCTCCTCCTGCATCCCACGCTTCAGCGATGATCTTCGTATTGCGCAATACCGGGTCCTCGGCAATCATTTCCAGCATGGGAGGATTTTCCATAATTCTACCTTTTTGATCCCGCCCTAGAATTGAACCTAGATCGAAGCGAAACCCATCCACATGCATTTCCATTACCCAATAGTGCAGGCTGTCCATGATAAGGTTCCTCACCAAAGGGTGGTTACAGTTCAAGGTGTTTCCACATCCCGAGTAGTTCTTGTAGTACCGAGGATTCTCATCCAGCATATAGTAGATCTTGTTGTCGATCCCCCGGAAGCTGTAGGTATAGCCAAGCTCGTTCCCCTCCCCCGTATGGTTGAACACCACATCGAGAATCACCTCGATCCCCGCTTTATGAAGTTCCCGTACCATCGTCTTAAACTCTGTAACCTGTTCCCCCAGAGAACCCGTAGCGGCGTAGGACCCCTTGGGAGCGAAGAAGGCGATGGTACTGTACCCCCAATAGTTCACAAGGTCTTCCCCTGTGATGGGATTTTTGCGACGAAACTCATACTCGTCGAACTCCATAATGGGCAGTAGCTCAAGACTAGTAATTCCGAGACTTTTAAAATAGGGAATTTTCTCAATCACCCCTAAGTAGGTACCTGGATGGGCAACCCCGGAACTTGGAGAAGCGGTAAGCCCCCGTACATGGGTCTCATAGATTACACTATGACGTAACGGATAATTTAAAGGTCGATCCCCCTGCCAATCGAAATAATCATCGATCACGATACATTTGGGAATCCCCGAAGGATCGAATACCGTGTTGAAGGAAAGATCCTTGTCAGGGGATGCGGGATCATAGCCAAAAGCTTCATTCAACCTCCATCGAAAGGAACCTGTGAGAGCTTTCGCGTATGGATCGAGTAGGACCTTGTTCCGGTTGAATCGATGTCCTTTCTCTGGTTCATAGGGACCATCCATCCTGTATAGGTAGAGGGTTCCTGGTTTAATACCCGTTAGGAACAGGTGCCAGATGTCTCCCGTTTTGTTCTTTTCCGGATTGAATAAGATTTCCTCTGCTGGATCCTTATCCTCCGGACGATCGAAAAGAAGGAGGGATACGGAGGTCGCATGGCGTGAAAAGATAGCGAACTGAGTACCCCGTTCATGAGGGCGGGATCCCAGAGGTAACGGTTTCCCTGCTAGAACTTCGAATGAATCAGATTTGGTCATGTACGGTTTAACTGGCGAACTGCCAGGAATCGTAGCACACTACTTCGTTCAAGGGTTTTCTCTCCCGCTCTGAGCGCTCCAACTCTTTCTGCTTGTCATTCAGCAAGGTATCGGAACCTGGATACCCGAGGATCACGAGGGTGATCAGTATATAGTCATCAGGAATCCCCATAGCTTTTCGCAATTCTATTGCTTTGAACCCGGCGATGGGGTGCACATAGAGCCCCTCTCGGACGGCCTGCGCTTGCAAAGCCATCACAGCCATCCCTGTATCGAAGAGAGCGTAATCCCGCCCCCCTTCCAACTGGCAATCCAAAGAAGCTTTCGTAGCCACCAAGATTATAAGAGGTGATACAGTAGCCCACCGATTGTTGGTGGATAGATGCTTTTTCACCAGATCCAATTTATCAGGGTCCTTTACTACCAGGAACCTCCAGGGTTGATTGTTAAAGCAAGAAGGCGCAAGGGTAGCTGCTTTGAGAATCCTATCCACTACCTCCGGCGAGATTGGTTTGTCCGATAGAGCTCTTCGAGCCCGACGCTTTTCCAGTTCTGGCAAAAGGGTGCTCATGGTTACCTCCACCTATACATTAATACCCGGGCTGGTAAAAAACAAGAATTGAAATGCTTTTATAAACAGTAGAGGCGCCTATAGGCGCCTTATTACTGAGCGAGCGAAGGGAGTCGAACCCTCGTCACGAGCTTGGGAAGCTCGGGTAATACCGTTATACGACGCTCGCTTGACTCTAAAGGTATGATAAAAAAAGTTCGTTCTCCCGTCAAGGGGGAGGAGTTCTTTGGCGGTATGCTAAAAATTATAGGATTCCTAAAATCCTCAGTCCCATCAACGCGGCAATTCCCATGAGACTTACCGTAACTCTCCCTCCCCAGCGGTGAAAGAAACGGAGTTCCTGCTTCTTCCACTTCAACTTGAGAAAGGCTTGTCCTAGAAGGGGAACCAAGAAAGCGCCCATTACCGCGACAAGGCCTACCCATGCATGGGGAACAGCAAGATGCCTGCCGCCGGTTCTCTCCACAAAGAGGACGATGAAGCCCAATCCCATACCTGTACAAATAGCTGATAGGATGCCTAACCTTCTATGCACCTTGAGCCACCACTTTCTCTTTCGTAAGAACCGGGCAATCCCCACTCCCGATGCCATGAGAATCACTGAAGAGGACATAAAAAGTATATGAAGGAAAAGAAACCTCCCAGCCTGTCTCTGGATCGCTTTCCCGGTTTGAAGATCGATTTCTGCGCTACCGGCAGCAATGTGTATATCGTCAAATCCATCCGTTTCACCGTACGCCCAGATGATCTTTAGAAGTTTCGTGGGATCAATAGGTTTGTCAAAAGAGTCGGAGGTCTTAAGGGGCTTTTGGAACTCGACCACTGTCTTGCCCCTTTCTTCTTTTCCACCAAAAGCTCTGAGGTCATTGGTTCCCCCAAGATCCGTGTCCGGTGGGTGCGGGCCAAACAACCCGGTGGAAAAGCAATCCAATGCATGGACTTTTCCCCCCGAATCTATCCAGGCAATCACCATATCCGCTTGATCCATCACGGAAACGGGATCGAAACCAATGCCCACCCATCCTGTGGTCTGGGCCTCGATACCCACAAATATGTATGGAGATTCTACCTTCAGGTACACCTTGAAAGCCCCATCCTGAAATAGATACTCGGTATCGTACTCTCCCCCTAGAATTACTCCATCCAGCTCTACTCCGTACAGAGATCCTATCCCTAAAATTATTAGGAGGCACAAAAAGAACGATTCTAATCTATTCATGGTTCAATTATTAAATTCCTTGTGAATATTTGCAAAACTGAATTATCCATTTTTCAGGATACGCTTGCTTCTTTCCAGATATAAAAAAAGGAGGGAGCGCCTTTACACCCCCTCCTTCCTAACCTTTGTTTTAGCCTCACTCCTAACGGAATAGTTTGTGACCTTCCTGGCTCAACGCAAGGAGTTCTTTCAATGCAGCATCCGACTTTGTCGCATCTTTGGAACGACTGGCCACTCCACCTCGGACAGCTGCACTTACGAAGGCGCCCATGATTCTGTCCCATTCCTTCTTGTCACCCTTGGGAGGTGTGAAGGGTTGGATCGCCGCGTTTAATTCAGCAAACCGGTAGAAAGCTTTCTCCGCATCGGCGAACCGGGACTCTTTCAAGGCATTCTGAATCTGGCCTACGAGTGTGCGATTCTCCCTCATGACCGATACCACTTGATCTTTGTTGTATTCCCCAAACAAACTAGCTACGCCCAGTATCAGGAAAACCAGGAACACCACACCAACCTTTTTCATCTTTCCCTCCAATTAATTAGTCTTCTGGTAATAAATATAGTTGCCTTTTTAAGAATCGTCAAATAGAGAAACTTCGATGGGGGAATCCTTTCCCTTTCCTAGAGGTGTTAGTACCTTTTAGCTATGGCAATCTCACATGCAACTAGAAATAGACGAACAGCCCTAGTTACAGGAGCTACGGGTGTCATTGGAAGGGCCATTGTGGAAGGGCTTTCCAGTGTTGGGACCCTTCAGGTACTTCCCACAGGGCGAAATCCCGATAAAGTTACCACCCTCTATCCTTCTCACTCAGGGAAAGTCTTACCAGGAATCGTACTGGATCAAGGTTCCAAAGACAGCATCCTGGCCCTAAAAAACCAGTGGGACTTCCCACTTCACGTTCTTGTAATCAATGCCTCGGCTACGCCGAAAAAGAAAGAACTCACTGCGGAAGGTATCGAAACTCAGTGGGCAGTGAATGTTCTGGGTTACCATCGGCTCATCAAGGCTATGGCTCCACTCCTATTTCGATCTAGTCAAGAAGCAGGAGAACCAAGTCGGATTGTGTTGGTAGCGAGTTGCTGGGCAGGGGACTTGAATCTTTCCGATCCGGAGTTTAAACAAAGACCCTACGATAACGGGTCAGCGTACCGACAATCCAAACAAGCAGAACGAATGCTTGCCTATGCGTGGGCCATACGTCTACAGGAACAGTATGGAATGTTTTCTACCGGAACATACAAGGGATGTCCCTTTGTAACGGTGAACGCCTGTCATCCAGGAGAAGTGAATACTCCTCTTTCTAACAGTCTAGGTTTTGGCGGACACGAAAGTCCTTCAGAGGGGGCGGATACTCCGGTTTGGGTAGCCACTGCTAAGGAATTGGCCAGTGTCTCGGGAGGATGGTTCACCTATCGGAAACGGTCCGTCTGCAGGTTTGCATCGGATACAGTATCGGTTGGAAAACTGTGGGATTTGGTTGAGTCCTATGGATGAAACATCTGTTTTAACAGATCCATCCCCCGCAAATTACCCGATCCCCTTGGTACACCACAGCTGCCTGGCCAGGGGTAATGGCTCGTACGGGTTCCTGGAACTGTACCTGGATCCTGTCAACTGATAAGGGAAGGATCAGGGCTGCCACTGGTTTTTGAGTATATCGGACCTGCACCAACCCCATAAAAGGCTCTTTCTGCTTGGAAGGATCCAACCAGTTCACATCCGTAGCTTCTAAACCTGCCTGCTTGATTGTATCCTCTTCAGTACTCAATACGATGGTTCCAGTGGCAGGATCAATCCTTGCCACATAGGCTCGCTTCCCTAGCGCGATTCCCAAACCTCGTCTTTGCCCTAGAGTATAGTGGTGTACACCGCGGTGGGGCCCTAAAACTCTACCTTCAGGATCTATGAAGTACCCAGGAGTAGTGTTTTTTCCTAAAACCCTACGGAGGGTATCGGCAAAGGCTTCCCCCGGTACTCCAAA
Source organism: Spirochaetota bacterium (assembly GCA_026418195.1). Taxonomy (GTDB): domain Bacteria; phylum Spirochaetota; class Spirochaetia; order DTKZ01; family DTKZ01; genus DTKZ01. The sequence continues at coordinate 20,508 of JAOABU010000108.1, forward strand.
GCAGGCATCCTGACTTTCCTTCTTCTCGGCATTGGTCAATCCAATCCTCTTTGCCAACTGTCGAACTTCTTTCTTAGTCAACTCCCCTAACGGAAAGTAGCACCTACTTATCACCTCACCATCGAGGGCAAAAAGAAAGTAGCTCTGATCTTTCAGGGTATCGACTCCACGAAATAGGCCCATTTCTCCAGAGGAGAGACGTTTCACCCGAGCATAGTGTCCCGTGACGATCCCCTCGGCTCCCATTTCACAGGCGTACTGGTAGAGCTTGCCAAACTTTAGGAACCGGTTACAGAGGACACAGGGGTTGGGGGTCCTTCCTTTCGAATACTCGTTCCAGGAAACTTCCAACACTCGATGCCGAAATTCATCCTGGAAATCCAGAAAATAGTGAGAGATACCGATCCGGCCTGCGGTGGCTTTAGCGTGGATCGAATCCTCTGCTCCACAGCAAGCTTTCCGTTGTTCTTGTTGATCCTCATCACAGGGACGTAACCTTAGAGTGACCCCTATCACCTCTATACCCGACTCCCTCATGAGCCAGGCTGCCACCGAGGAATCCACTCCTCCACTCATGGCAGCTACAACTTTCTTTGGTTTTCTAGGGTCCTTTCGGATTCCTTCCAAGATCGATTTCAACTGTTCCTGAGAGAATGTATCTTCCACCATACCCTTACTCGATCCTACCATCTAGCATCCGTCGAAGGGGGAGGAGAGCCCTTTCCCGGATCTCCTCGGAGAGTTGGATGGGGTATTCCATTTTTTCCAATGCTCGCAGTACATCCTCTACATGGATCTGTTTCATGTTGGGACAGATGGCATAGGGGGATACAGGGATATATTCTGCGTTGGGGTTCTCCTTCTTTAACCGGTGGATGATTCCCGACTCGGTGGCAATGATAAACTGCTTTGAGGTCGAGGTCCGTACAAAGGTACACATTCCTCCAGTTGAAAGGACCTCATCCGCCTCTTCGATCGTGTCCGATGGGCACTCGGGATGAACGAGGACCACAGCATTCGGGTACCTATTTCGCAAGGCTCGGATTTCCTGAGGGGTAATCCGTGCATGGGTGGGGCAGTACCCTGGCCATAGAACCATCTGTCGGCCCGTTTTTGCCTGCACATAGGCTCCCAAGTGCCTATCCGGAAGGAATATGATTTCCCGCTCAGGGGGTAACTGGGAAACAATCCTCGCTGCATTAGCAGAAGTTACTGCAATATCGCATTCCGCCTTCACCTCTGCAGAAGAGTTTACGTAACAGACCACTATGGCTCCCGGGTGATCCTGTTTAAAAGCAATGAGTTCTTCCCTTGTGATCATGTCCGCCATGGGACATCCCGCTTCCAACACAGGGAACAGAACTGTCTTAGCAGGAGAAAGAATCTTAGCGGTTTCTGCCATAAACCGTACCCCACAGAATACTAGCACCTGGCAATCTATACTAGCAGCCTTTACGCTTAGCTCAAGACTGTCCCCCGTAAAATCCGCAAGATCCTGGATTTCGGGTAATTGATAGTTATGGGCCACGATCATTGCGTTCCGTTGGAGTTTTAGTTCTTTGATCCGTTGCTTTATGGTAGCATCCATTCCTACTTCCTTTCAGTCCCTTCACTTTCTTAGATCTTTCACACATTCTTCGATCATGTCTACTGCCAGATCAACTTCCCGCTCCGTGATGGAAGGGAGGAAGGAGAATCGGATGGAGGAAAGTACCCGAGACCTGTCCAAACCCATCGATAGAAGAACATGGGACGGTTTAGTCGAACCGGCAGCACAGGCAGATCCTCGGGAAGCTGCAAGGCCTGCCTGATCCAACCGAACTAGAAGCACATCCGACGCTACTCCTGGGAAAGAAACATTTGAGGTATTCCAAACACGCCCAGCCCCTTTCCCGTTCACTTCCACAGAAAGCCGTTCCTCCAGAGCTCGTTCGAATCGATCTCGTAAAGATGCCTTTTCTCTTACCCGCTCTAAGTACTCCTCATCCAATCGTGCAAAGGTCGCTCCACACCCCACAATCGCGGGAACGTTGTGAGTCCCCCCTCGGAGTCCTCCATCGAGCGAACCACCCCGAATTAGAGGAGAAAGTTTGCAACCTCTACGGATGAATAGGACCCCCACTCCCTTAGGACCCTCTGCCTTATGGGGTGCCAAAGTTAACAGATCTGCCTCTAAGTCTTCCGGTACCACTGGCAGTTTCCCTGCCGCTTGAATTGCGTCTACATGGAAGGGAATTCTTCGTTCCCGAGTTACCCTTCCCACTTCAGGAACCGACTGAATCACCCCTGTTTCATTGTTCACCAACATGAGGGATACGAGAAAGGTTTCTTCCCGGATCGAAGCGATGATCCGTTCCGGATCTACTCTTCCACTGGCATCCGCTGCTACGTAGGTTACCTCTATCCCCCATCCTTCGAGCCATTTGAAGGGATCTAACACTGAACTATGTTCCAAAGCCGAAACGACGCAGTGTCCTCGCAGGTTTTTTAATGAGGACTCTCGTTGCTCAGCTAAACGGCTCACCAATCCTAGGATCGCCAGATTGTTCGCCTCTGTCCCCGATCCAGTGAAAACTACCTCCAGAGGGCTACAATGAAGAAATTTGGCTACCTGGAATCGAGCTTCTTCCAGAGCATTTCTTGCCCGTTGGCCCCAATAGTGGATACTGGAGGGATTGCCAAACTCTTCCTGAAGGAACGGTTCCATTTTCTTGTATACCTCGGGGTGTATAGGCGTAGTGGCATTCGCATCGAAATAGAGTCTCTCCATCAGTCACCTCAAATTAAGTAGGTAAGGGGAACTGAACAATGGCTCGCAAGCCTTCCTCGTTCCGCCATTCGATCTGCCCTCCCAGCTGATCCACAAGGGAAAAGACCAGTTGAAGCCCAAGGGATTCTGATTCATATGGGTTGAATCCCTCAGGGAAGCCTCTCCCTGAATCCTTTACCTCGAGGATCATCTTTTTCTCGCTTGTTTCCTTACGTACAGATACATTGATCGTTCCCCCTTCCTTCGAAACCCCGTGTTTTATAGCATTGGAAACGAGTTCCACCAGTAAAAGGCCGAAAGGTATGGATTCGTTCAATCCTAATTGGATGTCCTGGATCTGAGTTTCCAGATAAATCCCTTGACTCCTCAAACTATAGATCTGTTCCATCTGTGAGAATAACTCCCTGCAGTAGGGTTCAATTTGGATCCGGTCTAAATGAGTAGATTTGTAGAGATTCTCATGGATCAAGGCCATCGATTGTACCCGAGTTCGGCAGTTCTCTAGGTACGATACGTCGCGTGGATCGAACATGGTGTCCTTCTGAAGATTCAGCAAACTCGAAACTACCTGGAGATTGTTCTTTACCCGATGATGAATCTCCTTTAAAAGAATCTCCCGCTCTTGAAGCATCCGCTGCAACTCTCTTCGCTGGAGGAAAAAGGAAACAGCTAAAAACGCAAGCCCTCCAGCTATCGCCAAAGAAATCCAGAAGTACAAAACGAACTGATAGAAGGTCTCCCGCGGACGATTGATTATGACGCTCCCTTCTGGCAATGCATCAAGGGGAATATTCCATCTCTCTAAGGCCCTATAATCGAAATAGTAAGAATTGGGGCTTTCGGTGACTACAGGGATCGAATCTGCTGAAATCCCCCAAAGCACTTGAAGAGCTAACTCTGCAGCCAGCTTTCCCTGCATTCTTCCATCGGCCACATACCCTCCTACGGTACCGAAGTTCACCATGAAGTCCCAGAGCGTGTAGATCGGGCAAGGAGCAGTCTCGGCTAAGAAGGAAAGACTTTCCTGATACGTTAAAACTCGTCCTGACCGATCCCTCCAGAAGGATAGGTTCAGCACTACTCCATTGGGAGGGAGAGCCCGAAGTTCTCTTTCCAACTCTTCCTTGGTTCGTTCTAAAAGAAATAGAAACTTTACTTCGTTCTCGTAGTTATGGATTACTTGCATGAGACGGGCTGTGTTGTACCGGCCCGTTTCCGTGGAATCGGAGACTACCGCTATGTAGGAAAGCTTCGGGTGCAGCGTGAGAATCAAATCGAAGGTACGGGGAATGTTGAAATTCTCTGCGATACCCGTAATGTTCTTCTCTCCTCGAAGACGATTGGGGTGATAGTAATTCACCCCACAGAACACGATGGGAGCATGGGGAAAAATTTCTTTCCGTAAACCTAACGCAAAATCGAGCGCATTGTCATCCGAAGTAACCACTACATCCGGTGGATCAGCCTTATATTTTGAACGCAGGAGTTGCC
>JAOABU010000114.1 GCA_026418195.1 Spirochaetota bacterium
TTCTTTTCTATGCTCATGGAGGAAGGTGAGAAGCAATTCGATGTCCTGCTCCGAGGAGGTTTCGCTTTTTAAAGCGTGGAAAAACGCTTGCCTTAGGTAAGGAACGAGCCGTTTCTCCCGCTCAAGGATCGACAGCTCCCGTTCCTCCAGGATTCGGGATCGTTCTAGGTACAAGGACGCTGAGTTCAGTGCTACCTCCAGCCGGTCCCGAGAAACCGGTTTCAATAGGTAATCACAGACTCCCAGCTGCAAGGCTTCTCGGGCGATCTCGAATCTCTCGTAAGCAGTGATCAGCACAAAAGCCTTCGACTTCCCAGATTGGGACAGAGCCCTGATCACATCTAGCCCCGAGATACCCGGCATCTGCACGTCCATCAAGATAATATCCGGACTGAGCTCTTTTGTCTTTTCGATCGCTTCCTTTCCAGAAGCCGCGTCCGCGACCACTGCGTAGCGATCGCTGAAATACCGTTTAATTAGCATCCGGAGACCAGAAACGATGTGACTTTCATCATCCACGAGTAAGAGTTTCTTCATGGTGTTAACTCCAAGGGAAGAAAGATCTGTACCAGGGTTCCGTTTCCTTGCACCGAATGGATGTGTACCGATCCTTTTCCAGATGTGGCAAGGACCACCCTTCGCACCACGTTGTACAACCCGATTCGGTTGGAAGGTAGGGGAGAGTCAGCACGGGCCGTATTCAGCACTTTTTCGATTTCCTCTCCACTTATTCCTCTACCTGTATCGCTCACCGCCATCTCTAAATAGGGAGCCCTGGTCTTCACAGAGATATGCACCCTCCCCCCATTCTCTAAATCGTGTAATCCATGAACTACTGCGTTTTCTATAAGAGGTTGCAGGAGTAATGCAGGTGTTTCGTAGGCGAGAACCCCTTCAGCTATGTCCCATTCGAATTGGAATCGATCTTTGAACCTGAGTTGCAAAAGCCACACATACCTGCGTGCGCATTCAATTTCCTCGGATACAAGAACAAACCGATTGGTCGGTCGTAAAACGTATCGAATGAAATCAGCCAGTTTTTCCAAGAACTCCGCAGTCGCTTCATCCTGCTCACCCAGGGCGAGTTGCCAACCAGCCGACAGGGTGTTATACAGGAAATGAGGATTGATCTGGGTCTGCAAGGCTAACAGTTCTGCCTCTTTCAGTTTGTGCTCGTAATCCAGAACATGCATCTGTTGCTCGAGTAGCTTCCTTTCTAATTCTGCTTTCTGCTGTAACTCCTCGAAAGCTTCGCGAATGCTTTTCTGCATTCGACTGAACGCACTATGGAGAGTTCCGATCTCATCATCCTCTTCATAAAGAGGAATTTCAGAGTGATAGTTCCTTCGCTCCATCTCCTCCACTGTGTAGGACAATCGTTCCAGGGGCTCACTGATCATGAAAGAATACCGGATCATGAGGAGGGTGCTGAGCAGAAAGGAAAGAAGGATAAGCAATAAGTTCAATAAAAGGATGGTATTTAGGATTTTTCGGTAACCCGTGAACGCCTGGAGGACCCCATCTAGATAGAGGGTATTCATCCGGGTAAGAAGAAATTGGATCAACCCTTCCATCTGCTTGCATTCCTCATACTGGTTCACGTAGGTGCTCACATCCCTGCCTCTCTTTGCCTTCACTGCACGTTCACTAGTCGCTAAATACTCAAGGAGAAGGGCAGCAAGGTTCTTTTCCAGCAGCAATAGTTCATCCTTATAGATCTCTTTATTCAACTCTTTGATCTGTTCATAGAGCAGGGAAGAATACCGAATGTACTCTTTCAAGGATTCGGAATTCTTTGCCAATAGATACCCTGTCAGGTACTGTTGAGTCTTTTCCAAGTTCTCGCGGATGTTCCTTTTAAGGAAGAGGTTATTTTTTAAAAGCAGTTCAATACTCTGTGCGAGTTCCAAAGAACTGAACACGGTGTACAGGGTGACGGAGGAGAGGATGAGAATGATGATAAAGGTATTCCCAACGATTCGGTTCCGGAGTTTATGCCTCATCCTCAGAGGTTCCTTCCAAACTTAGTGTTGGAATTGATCTTGATGATCCCCATGGCGGGTGTGCCTGCCCAGATCTGTTCTAACCTTCGTACCGCCGCTCTACCCATCTCGAGGGCATCCCTCACAATTGTCGCTTGCACCACCCCTTTCTCCAGCAGTCGCTTGATATCGGTGTTTTCGTTTGTTCCAATGATCAAGATTTTTCCCACAAGACCCCGATCAATGATCACCTGTGCCACACTGATGGTACTCCGTATACTGGTGCAAAGGAACGCATTGATCTCGGGATGGTTTTGTAGCATGGTGATGCATGCCTCTTCTCCTCCTAGGATGCTCACCGCTTCCCTCTCCACAGCCACTATTTTTCCTTTGCCCCTCTTATCCAGCTCAAATATCGCTCCTTTTAGAAAGGGTTCCTCCGCCAGAGTAAACGAATTGGGTGTACCGGAGGGCAGGATAACTCCCAGCTGAGCATCCTTACCCAAGAGACCGACCGCAACAGAGGCCGCTTCCCTGCCCTGCAAGAAAGAATCACTGGTGACAAACCCTCGACTCGGTTTAAGCGGAACGTCCATTGCCATAGGCACGAAGGGAATCCGGTAACGTTCCGCTTTTTCGATGAACTGCTCCACCTTCTCTCCTGCAGGAAAATGCATGATCAGTCCATCAGGAGCTGATCGAACAGCGATATCAAAATATCGAAACGCTTCAGCTGGAAGATAGGATCCGGTTGTACTTCCTTCCGAAGGGTAATGAAACACCTGCACTGCGGTCTGAGACGTCTCTGCCTCTTCTTGTATCCCCTGGAGGATGCTGGAAATAAACGGATCAATATAGAGAGGAAGAATGGCGATCACATGTCGCTTTGCATTCCGTACGGTCGTCGGATGCTTCAGTACAGTCCTCGATAGTTCTTCCCTCGCTTTCCCTATTACATACACGTTATAGCCCGTGATTCCGAAGAGCAGAAAAGCCAACACAAGAATAAAAAAAAGGATGACCCGCGTCTTCCGCATATTTTTTATTGTAACACCCCCAATTCGATTCCTGCTACACCCTCTTGATCCTCCCTCTTCCTCCTCCTACAATGATTCTTCAAGGAGCGGAAAATGAAGCGGGAAGATTTCATCTTCATTATTGGATACCAGGGGAATGTAGCTATCATAGACGGTAAAGCCCGGAAAAAGTATGGTTCCTACACGACCCGCCAACTCGCAGAGGCAGGACTCTTTAAACCCGCTTTCTGCTCTGCCCTTTACTCGCAAGATCCAAAAGAAATGGAAGAGTTTCTCACCCTTTTCAATGCCGCCCATCCAGGTCCGCCCTATACGCAGGAACAGTTACGCCGTTTGTTCGGAGTATTCGAAGTTCCTAAAGAACCTATCCGATACAAAATTCTTTAAACCTTGAATCGTACGGATAGGAGTCGAAGTCCTAGTCTTTTACTCAACAGATAAAAATTCGTTGACGGCTCACAAATTCTCGGATACAATTCTGTTAAATATTGCATTTCGAGCAATTTTACTATGCATAATTCACAACATGAACGAGGTCGAGTATGGAACTGATCCACAACGAAATACCCCTGGAGTTCCTCAGCGCTCTTCCCGAAGGAATCAAATACGTAGTGCGTCATGGGAAAGATTTCCTTGTAATAGAAGAAGTTACCTGCCCTAATGGTCACTCTCTCATGAGTGATAACGTTCGTATCCATGGAGAGCCCTCCATTAAGATCGGGGTGGAAATCGCCCATGAAAAAGGGCATTTTTTCATCGATTCCTACTGGGGTAGCCATAAAAAATTGTTCGATTTCATCCCGTCCCTCGGGCCGGCTCCCGTGATCGTCCAATCCTACTGTCCTACCTGTGGAACTAGTCTCATGGTAGATGACCTTTGTTCCATCCCTGGATGCAAGACCAGGGAACACATTCTGATGTTACTGCCTGGTAAAAAGAATCGGATTCTTGTATGTGCCCGATTAGGGTGTCCCGGACATCGACTGGATATTCAGGAACTTCCTCATGAAGTTACAGAGAAGATCAGCGGGATCAACTTTTTTGGCACAGGAATAGACGATTACTTTGGAGGTATCTAATGCAAGAGAATTATATTGAAATAGAAATCGAACAGTGCAAAGGATGTCGTCTCTGTGTGGAGACCTGTCCCCATCACTGCATTGTACAGGGATCGGATATAAACAAAATGGGATACCAGTATGTCCGCTTCGTTCAAAATGGTTGTACCGCTTGTGGTTTCTGCTATTACATTTGCCCAGAACCAGGGGCCATCACAGTGATCAAAGCGGATAAACGGGAGGCTGTCCATGGCTAAGCAGTTGATCAAAGGAAACGAAGCAGTGGTGTACGGAGCCCTTTTGGGCGGTGCCACCCACTTTTTCGGGTATCCCATTACCCCGGCCAGTGAAATTGCCCATGCTGCAGCGGAATACTTCGTGTCCACAGGCAGGTGCTTTCTCCAGGCTGAGGATGAAGTGAATGCCATCAATATGCTCTATGGAGCTGCATCCGCAGGGGGAAGAGTCATGACCGCATCCTCTGGCCCTGGAATCGCCCTTATGTCCGAAGGGTTATCGTACCTAGCTGGAGCAGAATTACCGGCTGTAGTGGTAGACGTCCAGCGAGCGGGGCCGGGATTAGGGAACATCTGGCCCGAACAATCGGACTACAACATGGTTGTGAAGGGAGGAGGTCATGGGAACTACCGGAACATCGTGCTTGCCCCCTTCTCCGCCCAGGAGATGTGCGATTTTGCTTACCGTGCCTTTGACCTGGCAGATCGGTACCGGATGACGGTGTTCATTCTTGCAGATGCCTACATCGGTCAGATCATGGAAGCCGTGGAAGTACCTACGAAGGTCCTCCATTCCCCTAGGAAAGAATGGGCCCTGTACGCAGATCGGGAAAGCCGCCACAACCTCATCACTTCTATCCTGATGAACACAGAACTCCTTTACCACCACAATAAAAAACTTCAGGAAAAGTACGCTCGTCTGGAACAGGAGCTAGTGGAATGGGAAGAGTACGAAACCGAAGACGCCGAGTTCCTTTTCGTAGCTTATGGAATCAGTGCCCGTATCAGTCTATCGGTAGTTCGAGAACTTCGCAGGTTGAACCTAAAAGCGGGCCTCCTCCGTCCCAAGACCCTCTACCCCTTCCCCGGCGCACGGATCGCAGCGCTATCCCGACAAGTACGTCAGATCGCTGTGGTGGAACTAAGCAATGGCCAGATGGCAGCGGATGTAGAACTGGCAGCCAAACGACCTGTCCTAAAATACAACTGGATGGGCGGCAAGGTTCCTTCGATTCAGGAAGTGTTAGAGTTGGCCAAACAGGATTTGAAGCAAAACACAACCGTGAGGGGATGAACTATGGTAAAACACGCAAAACCAAAAACCTTCTATGAAACTTTCGAACGCAGGGGACCGGGTGAAAAAAACACAACCTACTGTCCTGGATGCGGTCATGGAAATGCTCACAAACTGATAGCAGAAGTGATCGCGGAACTAGGAATCCAGGACAGGGTGATCTTCTGTTCTCCGGTGGGCTGTAGCGTTTTCGCATACTACTATTTTGATACGGGAAACGTTCAGTGCTCCCATGGCCGAGCTCCGGCAGTAGCGACGGGGCTTTCCCGAGCACGGGACAATGCCATCGTTATCTCGTACCAGGGGGATGGAGACCTGGCAGGGATTGGGATGGGTGCCATCATGCATGCTGCGAACCGGGGAGAACACATGGCCGTATTTTTCATCAACAACGCGATCTACGGGATGACGGGTGGTCAAATGGCACCAACCACATTGGTCGGTCAGAAAACAACTACCACTCCCTTCGGCCGAACCCCCGGAAGGGAAGGATTCCCCATCCGGATGTGCGAACTGATCAATGAACTTCAAGCTCCTGTATACATCGAACGGGTTTCATTAGGGGATGCGGCCCGCATCATGCGGGCAAAGCGAGCGGTCAAACAGGCTTTGCTCAATCAGGTGCACAAGAAAGGGTTCTCTTTCGTAGAGCTCCTATCCCCCTGTCCCATCAATTGGAAGATGACACCCATCGAAGCTCGAAAATGGTTGATCGATACGATGGAGCCTCTGTTCCCTGTAAAGGTGTTCCGAAACATCGAAGAACCTCCTGTGAAATACGAACCTCCCAAGATCCTGTCCGACGCAGAACTGGTAGACCTTTTCGCTGCTACCACAGAAATTGAAATTCCTGTGTCTGTCCGGGAAGTGGAAGACCAGTACATCAAGATCGCCGGATTCGGTGGTCAGGGCGTCATGTCAGCGGGCGTGTTCCTGGCTAACTGTGCTATTAAAGAAGGGTTCAACGCTACCTGGCTACCGTCCTATGGCCCGGAAATGCGAGGCGGAACAGCCAATGCCAGCGTCATCATCTCCAACAATCAGATCGGTACACCCCTTGTGAGTAGTCCCAATGTACTGATCGCTATGAATGCACCTTCCCTCGATACGTTCGAAGATACGATCGTCCCTGGTGGCCTTGTGATTGTGAACTCCTCTTTGGTATCCCGTAAGCTTCGGCGGGAAGACGTACAGGCGATCTACGCTCCTGTGACAGAAATCGCTAAGGATGTAGGATTGATTGCAGCTGCTTCGGTGGTAGCCCTTACCCTCTATGCTTGCATCTCCGGAGCTGTACAGATCGAAACAATCCAGAAAGTGATTCCGCTTTCCCTCAAGAAGAAAGCCTTGGTCGAGGTAAACTTGAAAGCAGTGGAAGCAGCGGTAGAGTATTACCAGAAGAACCTAAAGGAGGCCCTTGTTTTTAGCAATATGCAGTGAGCGCGCGGAAAACCCTACCTCTGCCGCGTCCATCTATCTACGGCTTGGGCGTTGCTCAAGCCGTATTTCTTTATCTTATATTGTAACGCCCTACGACTAATTCCTAGCACTTCAGCTGTTTTCGTTCGATTTCCACCGTACTTCTGAAGAGCTTGTTCAATCACGACTCTCTCCATAGCCTCTAACCGGTAAGATCCAGCCAAAGGGTTTTCATTCGATCCTGCTTTCATATTCGATTCCTTCAACTCGATATGGTGAGGCAGGATTTCTCCCCCTTCGCTCAGGATAACCGCTCGTTCGAGGATATTTTCCAATTCCCGAACATTTCCTGGATATTCGTAGGAATGAAGCTTTTCAAGGCTCTGACTATTCAATCGTTTGAGTCCTACATTCAACCGCTTACAGATTCGTCCTAACAGGTACTCGGAAATCAACGGAATGTCAGATTTCCTCTCCCGCAACGGAGGAATATCGATTCGAATCACGTTCAACCGATAGAATAAATCCTCCCTAAACTCTCCCTGTCGAACTCGTTCCTCCAGATTCCGATTCGTAGCAGACAGGATGCGTGCTCGAATAGGGATATCCCGGTTCCCTCCAATCCTACGGATCTTTCGATCCTGGAGAACTCGAAGAAGTTTCACTTGAAGAGGTAGGGGCATTTCTCCTATCTCATCTAGAAACAGCGTTCCCGCACCTGCGAGTTCGAATAGTCCTATCGTTCTTGAGTCTGCCCCGGTAAAAGCCCCTTTTTCATGACCGAACAGTTCACTTTCAATAAGAGTCTGTGGCAACGCACCTATATTTACGCCGATAAAAGGCTCCTCCTTCCGTGGAGAAGCTGCATGGATCTGACGAGCTACGATCTCTTTCCCCGTTCCCGTTTCCCCGGTGATAAGAACCGTCGAATCGGTACTGCCTAACTTTCGGACGAGGGTTCGGATCTCTTCAATCTTGGGATGCTTGCCGATCAAGAGGTACTCTTTCGGTTCTATTCTACGATTGGCTTCCCATACCTGCTTCCTTCGTTCCTCTTCCACTAAGGCGCGGATTTTCTGCAGCAGCAGCTCCGTATCCAAGGGTTTTTCCAGAAAGTCTCGGGCTCCGCTTTTCAGGGCCTGAACTGCATCTGGAATCTCTCCATGAGCAGAAATCATCACTACAGGGACCAACACTCCCTCAGATACTGTCCAATCCAGCACCTCCTGTCCTGACATACCGGGCATCTTCAGATCCAGGATCGCCACATCGAACCGTTCTTCAGCCAGAAGATCCCGTGCTGCGATACCATCCGGTGCAGTTACGGCTTCAATTCCCTCAAGTAAAAAGATGCGCTTGAGGGTTTCCCGAATATTCCGTTCATCGTCCGCAATCAGAACTCGCATCCGTAGCCTCCACTAGGGTAATCCGTGCAACTGTTCCGCCTCCCTCCCTCCCTTCAATTCCCATTGTCCCTCCTGCGGCCTCGACGAATCGTTTAGAAAGGAACAGTCCAATCCCAAAGCCCTTCGTTTTCGTCGTATAGAAGGGATCGAACAACCTATCGAGTTCTTTTCCTGAAAGACCTTCTCCCCGATCCAACACTTCGATCACAATCCTCTTACTATTCGATGTAACCCGGATATTCACAGGCTCCACAGATTCTGCTGGGGAAGGGGCGAAGGTTGAGCTACCGGTACTTTCTATCGCATTTTGGATCAAATTCTCCAGAGCGGAACGGAAGCGGTCCGGATCCATCCGTACACATTTTCCAGAAACAGTCTCGGGAATTTCCACCCTAACCTGAGGGAATCGCTTCTTTATTAACCCTTCTATCGTTTCCTTTACCCCAAACACCGCAGGTTGGCCTCTGGGTTCCCGAATGAGGTCACCAATCCGGTCTACCATACGCCTCATCCGATTCACTTCTTCCCGAATCACCGATACTTCTTCAGAGACCGTACCTGCACACACTCGCTGGAGAAGATCCGCTTGCAGGGCAATGGCACTTAAGGGATTCTTGAACTCATGGGCCAACGCGCGGGAAGCAGAGCCCAACAGGACCAATTCTTCCTGCTCCCGGAGTTTGTTTCGATATTCCCAATTTCGGATGACCAACCCCCTCCCAATGTACAATCCAAAGAGGAAAAGACCTTCCAGTACAGAAAATACCAGATAAAACATTGTCCGACGAACCCAGTAGTTCGGATTGTACAACTCCAGGTAGAGAAACTGGTTGGGAGCCTCATTGGGATGAAATCGCATCCTGCGAAAGTCTATCAAGGGTTGAAGGATGACAAGGCTCCGATTCTTCGGGTTGAATAGGTAGTGCCGGTACGGGAAGTCCATGGCAGAGCTTTCAAGGGACGGCAGGCTGAACAGAAGCGGTGCACTTCCGAATCGAACGAGAGCATCCCCGTTCGCCTTGTAGAGACCAACTCCTGCCACTCGATTCCGGAGTCGTTCATTGCTCTGAACGATACCTTCCAGGATCTTTACGTCTCCTTCGAAATCCGGTACCGGTGGTTCATTCTTCTCCAACGGAGGAGGCTTTCTTTTCCATCCTTCGGCTTCCCGGATCGTTCGCAAGGAAACCACGAGATAGTTGAGAAAGCGTTCTCCCTCGTTTCGGGCCGTAAGATCTAGCGCATACAGTTGCCCTTTCAGGATTACCCACCCAATCAAAATGCACAAGGCCATCAGACTTCCCGTGACGATCCAGGACAATAGGATCCCTCTATTTTGTTTGTCTGAGAAAGGTGACAAAGGATTCATCCTCCTCAAATCCTAATAGGTACTTCAATTGAAGCCAGTATCTATACAGAGCATACCGGGCGGAAAGCAACTGCGCCCTGGCATCGGAAAGGGTGCTTTCCGCATCCGAAACCTCCATCAACGTTGCTTTCGAAAGGGAATACCTCTCATATACCTGACGATAGTTCTCTTCCCCAAACTCCACGGATGCTTGAGCAGCTTCTATTCGTTGCAAGGCTACCACAATCCCTTGTACATACTCCACCACGCTGGATTCGACGGTACGGATCTGTTCTTGGAGTTGGGAACTTAGGGTAACCTTTGTGTTTTCTGCCTTCCCAACAGCGGCTTTTTTATCCTGATAGGGTAGAATCGGGATGGTAGCCGATACGGTTACTTTCCCTGTATCGGTGATCGAACCTGTATCCTTCAAAGGACCCGAAAAGGTATGCGACCACCCTAACGAGAGGGTTGGAAAGAATGCGGCCTCTTTGATTTGGACGCTCAGGTCTTGAATCTGGATGGACATTTCCACAGCTTTCAGATCGGGATTGTGTTCCCGAGCATACGTCTTTAGCTTCTCGATGAAAGGAACGAGAGAACCGAGAAGAGTTGTGGGTTCCGTATTTAGGGAAAAGAGATCCTCTGGCACAAGGGATGCGGGTAGGTGTAAGGTGCCTAGATTGGACAAGCCTAAGGCGAGCTGCAATTTATTCTTACTGGTTCGTTCAGCATACTCTGCCTGGTACAGAGCTGCCTGCTTAGCCTTGTACTTCGATTGAGCCTGCAAGTAAACCACCTTATCTACTGCACCCACCTCATACCTTCCTCGGGCAACTTCGAGGGACCGCTCCGCTGCACGAAGCTCTTTAAGAGCGACTTCCCGAGCATCCTGTTTTTCCAACACATCGAAAAACAGGGTTTCGGCTGCCTGCAGAACAGTGGTTCGAATTGAGGCTTCGTTGATCTTAGCCTTCGTGATAGAAAGAGCTGCCTGTCTTAGGGAAGCCAAGCGAGATCCTCCGGAGTAGAGTTGCTGGTTGAGGGTGATGGCATAACTAGCGGTAGGATCGGTTGAACTAGGTCCCTCCTTGAAAGATGGATACGGAAAACCCACAGATCCTTGTAGGGAAAGACTTGGATAGAAGGCGGAGAGAGCAGACTCTTTATCCAGCTTGCTATTCTCTACCTCCTGCATCGCTCCGATGACTTTGGAAGAGTTTTCCAAAGCGAGTTTTCGTACCTGTAAAAGGGTAAGAGGGTCCCCGCCCTCTGCCCAGGCAATTCCAGACCTTATCCCTACCCATAGAATGAATATCCAAACCGTTCTTCTGCGCATAGATTCCTTCCTCATTCATTCGGTGCGTAATGCTTCGATCGGGTTAAGACCAGAAGCTTTTCGAGCCGGGTAGTACCCGAAAAAAACCCCCACAGAACCCGCAAACCCAGCAGAGACAAGGATGAATAAAGGGTTCACGATGGCTCGAATGGAGCTAAACTTTCCCAACCCTGCTATCACCCCCAAGGAAAATAGGATCCCTATAGCCCCCCCTAAGAGACTCAATACGATGGATTCCGTGAGAAACTGGAGAAGGATATCTTTTTTTCTAGCCCCTACAGCTAAACGTACCCCGATCTCTCGAGTCCGTTCCGTTACAGAAACGAGCATGATGTTCATGATTCCGATTCCCCCTACTACTAAGGAAACCCCCGCAATACAAGCCAGAAGGATCGTTAAAACCTTCGCAGTAGAGGAAGCCACTTCAATGATTTGTGATTGATTGAGGATCTCGAAGTCGTTCTCTTTATCGTCGGACAACCGGTGGGACTCCCGCAGGATCCCTTCTACCTCTGCCTGAGCCTCTGTCATGCGATCTTCGGAAATTGCGCTGATCTCGATGGAACTCAGATAGTTGTTTCTGCTTAAGCGGACCAACGCAGTCGTCAAGGGAACCAGTACCACGTCATCCAGATCCTGCCCCATGGAATTAGTCCCCCGACTTTTCAACAATCCTACCACCTGGAACGGAGCATTCCCAATCCGTAGGGTCTCGCCCACTCCGGTCACACTCCCGAAAAGATTCTTGGCCACTGTGCTACCGATGACCGCAACCTTTCTTCTTGATTTTACATCCTGTTCTGAAAGGAACTCTCCCTCCAGCAGTTCCCACTGTTTGATTGCTTGGTAGTCGGGTTCGACCCCATACACAGTGGTAGTCCAGTTTCCCGTTCCCCCCACCACGGTAACGGATCGCCTAAGGGTGCCAGAAACCGCTGAAACGAGGGTTGCTTCCGTTCGTATACGCTCTGCATCCTTCTGAGTGAGACGGTTGGCATCGAACCTTCCCCGGGGAGGCAACACTACCAGTAAGTTGGACCCCATGGAATTGATGGTATCCCGAATCTGGGCCTGCGATCCCTCCCCTATGGCCACCATGATGATCACAGAACTCACCCCAATGATGATTCCCAGAGTAGTCAATAGGCTCCGCATTCGATTGCGAAAAATACTCCTGAAAGACAGCTTTACCAATACAGTAGGCTTCATAGGGTGTGTTCCTCCCGAAACCGTTTGAGCACTTCTTCCGCCCGGGCAGGGTTTGGAATAGGACCATCCTGGAGGATTTTCCCATCCCTAACCACTACCTTCCGTTCGGCGAACCGGGCGATATCTGGTTCATGGGTAACCATCACAATGGTAATCCCAGATCCATGCAACTCCTGGAACAGAGTCATGATTTCCAGAGACATCTCGGTATCCAGGTTCCCTGTAGGCTCATCAGCTAAAATAAGGGAAGGCCGATTCACCAATGCTCGAGCGATGGCTACACGTTGCTGCTGACCTCCGGAAAGTTGGGAAGGGACATGATCCATCCTGTCTTCCAACCCTACACGAGATAAAGCCTCCTTAGCATGATCCCTGATAGCCCGGGTAGACTGCCCGTTTCTACGATACAGAAGAGGAAGTTCCACATTTTCCAAGGCAGTGGTGCGGGGAAGGAGATTGAAACTCTGAAATACAAACCCTATCTTCAAGTTTCTGATTTCTGCAATCTGGTCTGGATTTAAAGTAGTTACATCGATTCCCTCTAAGAAGTATTTCCCATTGGTTGGAAGATCCAAACAGCCCATGATGTTCATAAGAGTGGTTTTTCCGGATCCTGAGGCCCCCATGATCGCAACAAACTCGCCCGGTAGGATCTTTAGATCGATTCCGTCCAGAGCTTTCACTGTTACCCCACCATTCCCGGTTCCGTAGTACCGCTGAAGGTTCTCCATCAGCACCAGGTTCATTGCTTCATCCTCACGATTACCTGAAGACCCTCTAAAGATTCTCCATCCACCACTTCGGTGAACTTACCATCGGTAATACCTGTTCGTACGTACCGAAGGCTCACAGTTCCGTCCTCTTGAAGAATCCAGATCGGTTTACCCTCGAACCGAGCTTCTCCTGAAGATGCTCCCTGGGCTCCAGCGCCCATGGTATTGCGGTTCTGCATAACCCCACTACCCGAAGATCCGCCACTGGAAGACCTTGCGGGCGGTCGACCCGCACCTGGTACGAAGGGCATACCTCCTAACACTCCAACCTGTGAGTTCGGTCTCCCCGTACTTCCTTTCTTTACTGCCTCATCATACTGTTTTAGTAACCGTTCCTTTTCCTCTTTCGGGAGATGAGCGATTCGTTCCTCGAACTGTTTCCTTCGAACAATCGCAGCCACATCTGCCGGAGGGCTAAACTTCAACGCTGCGTTGGGGATCATCCACACGTTTTCCTTTCGGTTCACGAAAAACTCCACGGTAGCGGTGAGCCCGGGCAGGAGAAGATTGTCTGGGTTCTTGGAATCGATCACCACCGTATAGTTCACTATATTGTTCGAGGTTGTGGGCATTTTTCGGATTTGACGCACCTTTCCGGTAAACTTACGATCTGGAAAGGCTTCTACAGTGAAACGTACATCCTGTCCTTCCCGGATCTTTCCGATATCGATTTCATCCACCTGTGCGTAGATTTCCAGGTTCTCCAGGTTTTCTGCTAAGGTAAACAGCCGGGTTACGGATCCAGAGTTTGCTACCACTGTCTGACCCTTATCGATATTTCGCTCCAACACGATTCCGTTGATGGGAGAGAGTATTTTTGCATACTGCTCCAGGTTCAACCGAGCTTTTTCATAAGCTACCTGAGCACTCTCTAAGTCTGCTTTTGCTGATTCCAGAGTTGTTTTACTGGATAGAAGATCCGCTTCGGAAAGAAGGTTCCGCTTCTGGAGCTGGAGATTCTTATCGTACGTAGCTTGAGCTTCCTCTGCCTTAGCCTTCGCTTTCCTGAGGGTTGCCTCTTGTTCCCGTAGGCTGAGGAGCAACATACTTTTATCCAATTCCGCAAGGAGCTGACCCTTCCGCACCCGATCATTGAAATCCACATATACCGACTCAATGGTTCCCGTAAGTTGAGTAAGGACTTCCACACTCCCCTTAGCCTGGATCGTCCCCGTGCTACTCACCATCTCTTCGATGGTT
This sequence comes from Spirochaetota bacterium, assembly GCA_026418195.1. Taxonomy (GTDB): domain Bacteria; phylum Spirochaetota; class Spirochaetia; order DTKZ01; family DTKZ01; genus DTKZ01. The sequence continues at coordinate 14,083 of JAOABU010000114.1, forward strand.
CCGCGGCGAACAACCTGGGTTTCATACCCTATCTTTTTCGTTTCCTTGGAGTTGAGGACTGTGTAGGTTCCACCACTAACTACCGCTAAAAGAAAAAGAAAGATAAACACCTTGATCCCTGTTTTGCCTTTCATGTAAATGATATTGCAAATATCATGCCATCATTTGAGGAAATCTGGGGATGGAGATATGTTCCTTTCTGCGAAGAGTATCTGTTTATTTTTCAAGGAATAAAATTATATTTTCAAAAGGCTGGATGTATTAGGTTCAACCGAAAGCTTCAAAGACGTGCAACTTTTGCGCTCTATCTGCGAATAAATTGCACAGCTGAGGACTCTTTGATATCGCGGATCCGCGTTATCCAAGGTATGGCCATATGGGTACTAGGGCTTCTACCTATCTATACTCCTTGGGAACTACCTTACCCAACAGTACCCGGTATCCGTTGTAAGCTAGGGCTCGTAACTCATCCTCTCCTGGATAGATGAACACAGGTCCCAAATGCTTGATCCGTTCGACGAGATCCCGAGTAAAGGTTTCGCTAAAGGCGATCCCTCCTGTAATCAGGATTCCATCCACCTGACCCTTCAACACGGTCGAAAGCGCACCGATTTCTTTTGCCACCTGGTACACCATTGCGTCCCGAACAAGCTTCGCTTTGGCATCTCCGGATGCGGCTCGCTGCTCAACCTCCTGCGCGTTGTTAGTTCCTAAGTACGCTACGTACCCTCCCTTCCCCGTGATCATCTTCTTCACCTCTTCCAGAGTGTACTGGCCGCTGAAGCAAAGCTTTGCCAGATCCCCTACAGGAAGGGTGCCACTTCGTTCCGGTGAGAAGGGACCTTCCCCGTCTAATGCCTGGTTCACATCAATGACTCGTCCTTTATAGTGGGCACCCACACTGATTCCACCCCCCAAATGCGCCACAATAAGGGACAGTTCCTCGTAAGATTTTCCGATCTTTTCTGCATGGAGACGGGCAATGGCCTTCTGGTTCAAGGCATGAAAGATCGACTTTCGTTGGAACAAGGGATGCCCCGATATCCGGGCAACATCGTCCAATTCATCCACCACCACAGGGTCTGCAATGTAAGCCTTAGCTCCGGGAATCGTTCGGGCGATGTCTCGAGCAATAAGGCCTCCTAAGTTGCTGGCATGCTCCCCTAATAGACCTGTTCTAAGGTCTTCCTCCATACGATCGTTCACCTCATACACACCGGATGGCAAGGGCTTGATCAGTCCTCCCCTACCCATCACCACTCGTATGGACGTTACATCGACTCCAGCCTCCGCTAGTTCTTTGAGGATCCTATTCTTTCGAAAATCGTACTGATCGGTAATCTTCTTGAATGGGGAAAGTTCCTCGGCAGAATGGCGGATCGTTCTTTCCAGAACCAGTTCCTGACCTCGAAATACCCCGATCTTGGTAGAGGTAGAACCTGGATTGATGGTCAGGATAAGCGCCTGTTCCATACTAAGACCTACCTTTCTTCTATCCCTCATTTATTCGCAGCTCAAGGCAACGGCAAGGGCTATGGAATAATGTTTGCTTTGTTCCGAATCTGCCCGGCTAGTGAGTACAATTGGAGCTGCCGCTCCTAAAATGACTCCCGCGGCTACCGCACCCCCTAGAAAATTCAGAGCTTTGTAGATTAAGTTCCCGCTTTCGATATCAGGGACCAACAGAATGTCTGCATCCCCAGCTACTTCACTATCTATCCCCTTGTGCTGAGCTGCTTCCTTGGATACGGCATCTGTCTCTTATACACATCTGAC
>JAOABU010000118.1 GCA_026418195.1 Spirochaetota bacterium
TACGATTGAGCTTCCTGCACTACCTGGTAAGGAAAAGAATGTTTTACCCCGAGTTCGCGTAGAAATGGCAAGGGAATTGTCCTGGATAAGGAACAGCACTGGAAGCCCTTCCCGAACCGCATGAGCGATCGCTTCCATCACTTCTCCTTCCTGAGTAGTGCCATCCCCTAAGGAACAGAGAACAAGAGGCAGGGAAGTATCCCCGGTTCCCTTGAACCGATCCCGGAGGGCCTCTGCAATACCTACCGCATGCAAGGCATTGTTCCCTACTGGGGTAGCGAGGCTCACAATGCGAGCGGGTGCATAGGAAAGAAGGCCGTGCATTTGCCGACCCCTACTGAAGGACCGATCCCGGGCAAAGAGGGATCGAAACATCTCCTCAGGTCCCATGCCCCGGGCTATCATCAACGCTTTGTCCCGATAGTGACAGCAGAGCCAATCTTCAGAATGCAAATGCGGAGCAAGGGCAGCAGAAGCCTCATGCCCTGCTCCACTTACGTAGAAGGCCGCCTCACCTCGACCTGTGTAACTAGCTTCCAACCGATCGATTTCCCGACTACTCACCATCCAGCGGTAGAGTTCCAAAAGGGATTCAACGGATGGACCTGAACCATTCCTGCTCATCTAAGTTGCCTCCTGTGTTGTAGTTTCCCGTTTTTTAGACGCAACCGGGAATCAGTTGGTTGCAGGAAATACCAGTCTTAGGCATACCGGTCAGAGAAAAATTGTTGTAAAAATTGAAAAACTATGCTTAAGATATAGATATATTAAAAACTATTTAGAAATAGGAGAGATTTATGAACAAACCTCTAACCATTGCTTTGATGATCCTGCTGATCGTGGGGGGAATCGGGTTTAGCCAAGAGCGACAGATTCCCTATGTGGACATCGCCTCTGCCCAGAAAACAATCGAAACCCTAAAAGCGGAGAACCAGAAGCTAGCAGATGACAACGCAAAGCTCAGTAAGGAAATTACGGATCTCGAAGCGCAGAACAATCAGGCTCAACAGCAGATCAACAAGATCGATCCCCTTCTGGCCAGCGTGATCAGTAAAGGCAAGGAACTGTTCAACGTGAATAGCACTATCGTAGATGAAGGGATGAAGCAGAAGGCGGGAGAAGCCATCCGCAAAAATAACGAGCTGAAAAATCGGTTGGAACAAAGACGAAAGGAACTGCAGGATCAGATTGCCGCCAATCAGAAAAAGATCGATTCCAACCGAACAGCCATCTTCATCAACGAATCAAAGATCAGTAAGAACAACGACACCATCGTGCTCTTGGAAGCCTCTATCGCAAAAACGAAAAATCAGCAGGATATACTGGAGAAGTACATTGCCAACGTGAATGAATTCCTCACGAAAACCGAGCAGGATATCGGCAAATAATCTTCGGGCAATAGGATCAAACTCAAGAGGGCTGCCATGGAAAGACAGCCCTTTTCTATTAGCCCCTCCCATCTACCAATCTTACATCCGCTTTTCCCGCAACCATGGACCCTACGTCGGTCTTGGGATCCGAGATGGGTTTGATCCCAAACCGTTCTACCAGGAACTTTGCGACGTTGGGAGAAACGAAAGCTGGTAGCGTAGGTCCCAAACGAATATCCTTGAATCCCAGATAGAGAAGGGCTAAGAGTACAGCCACTGCCTTCTGCTCGTACCAGGCAATATCGAAATGGATGGGTAGATCGTTCACGTCCTTTACCCCGAAGAGATCCTTCAATCGAAGGGCTGTAAGGGCTAAGGAGTAAGAATCGTTGCACTGCCCTGCATCCAGCACCCTAGGAATTCCTTCCACGGATCCCAGATCAAGTTTATTGTAGCGATATTTAGCACATCCAGCAGTGAGGATCACCGAATCCTGCGGAAGTGCTTGCGCAACTTGGGTAAAGTAACTTCGAACCGGTTGTCTGCCATCACAGCCAGCCATCACCACGAACCGTTTAATCGCCCCTTTCTCCACAGCCTCATGTATTGCGGGTGCCAGTTTCCGTAGTTGTTCATGGGCAAAGCCCCCCACGATCTTTCCGTTCTCGATTTCAGTGGGAGGAGGACACGTCTTGGCTAACGCGATCACCTCGGAAAAATCTTTACCCTTCCCATCTGCCCGATCCGGAATATGTTTCACTCCTGGAAATCCTGTCACCCCAGTGGTGAAAATCCTATGCTTGTAAGCCTCTCGAACCGGGACTAGACAATTGGTAGTCATGATGATGGGGCCATTAAAAAGGGCAAACTCCCTATCCTGCTTCCACCACGCGTTCCCATAGTTTCCCGCGAAGTGCGGATACTGCTTAAAGGCCGGGTAGTAATGAGCGGGAAGCATTTCCGAGTGAGTATACACGTCCACTCCTGTTCCCACGGTCTGCTTTAAGAGTTCTTCCAGATCCTTCAGGTCATGACCCGAGATCAGGATGCCCGGATTCTTCCGAACGCCGATATTCACCTCGGTAATCTCGGGATGCCCGTAGGTACTGGTATTGGCTTTATCCAGAAGAGCCATCGCACTTACCGCTACCTCGCCAGCCCGCATCAATAAATCCGCCATCTCATCTACCCTTCGCGGTTCAAGGGTAGCGTTCAACGCGTCTATGAGAAATCGCCAGATTGCTGGATCCGTAAATCCTAGCACTTCCGCATGGTGAGTATATGCAGCAATTCCCTTTAGCCCATAGATAAGAAACTCCCGTAACGATCGAAGGTCCGGATCGACGGTAGACAAGACGCCCACCCTTGTAGCCTTCATTCGACGGATCTCTGGGTCCTTTGCAAACCACACCGCTGCGTCTGGTTTCGGATCCGGATCAAACATACTCGGTTCAGGTATCGTACCTACCTTCGCTTTGCATCGAGATGCTAGCAAAGAACGTACATCGAGAGCCTCGTCGATCCACTTCTGGAACCGATCATCATCGAAGTTCGCATTGGTGATTGTAGCAAAGAGCCCTTTTACGATGAAACGTCCTGCTTCTTCGATCGACCGCGGATCCTGTAGCCTAGAAGCATACCAGGCGATTCCCTTCAGTGTGTGGATCAGGAGGTCCTGTAGGCCTGACGTGCTTTCCGGCTTACCACAGACACCTTGAATCGTGCATCCTTCGTTCCGAGCCGCTTCCTGACACTGGTAACAGAACATACTCATTCGATTGCTCCTTTCTTTAAACAGAATGTACGCGCTCAATATACAAAGGAGCGATGAATCGGTTCGTAACAAATGTTACCATTTTCTATAAATTTTTATCTTATTCATTTCTATCGAGAGGCTTTCGCGGATTTATTCACTTTAGGCGCTCAGGGCATCTTCCAAACTCACCGTGCCATAGGGAACCACTACCTTTTTAAAATCCTCGTCACCATTGGGAGTCCGGATTCCCAGCTGAATAGTGAAGGAAGCGTTCTTCAAGGTTTCCTTCCTGCCTATGATGGGGATTTTAAAGGGTTTGAACTGCCGGAACACCTGGGTCCGTTCCTGGAGGGTTTCATACTGCCGAAACAATCCGAACCATCCATACATATAGATGGATATATACTTGGTGATACCCTCATACACTCCCTTCACCTCGGTATTCTTTACCTGGTACAACCCATCGATCCCTTCCGCGGCGTAGATTCGAGTCAAGTTCACTTGAAATACCCGATCCGATACGATCTCTTTCTTGTTGATAACGAACCGAAGGGTTTCCTTATGATCTTCCACCCGTCCCAAAATGCAGTACCCCTGATCGTCTAGGTAGAAAATCTTTAGTTCCTGGTCCGTACCCGATAGCGCGAACTCCTCGTTGTATGCAGTCACCAGCTTGTTCACCCGATCCATCAATGCCACCCCACCCCGTCTTCCCTCCGAACCTCCATTGGGGAAGAAAAGCTCCCGTTCAAAATGAAAGTAGAAATAACTGATATCCTTGCCATCCATGATGAGGCCCGGATAATCGTTCACGTACACCCCTTTAGCCTGGAGAGAATCGAGGGTTCGCAGACGATGAAGGTCGGACATACTTACTCCTTTTTTAATTGATTAGAATATGAGTTGTATTATAGTAGTCCATCTTTGATTTTGAAAGACTATCGGAATCGAAACAAAATCCACCTAAAG
>JAOABU010000020.1 GCA_026418195.1 Spirochaetota bacterium
AGCGAAGGCTTTGGTTGGCCCGACTCAAATGAATGTTGCTACTTATAATGCTTTAAAGCAGTTCTTCGCTGTAGCGGTTAAAAAGGGGATTATTATCATCTGTTCAATGATTCCAACTCCGGCAATCGCCGGTTCAATTTAGTCCCTACTACTTTCCTGGGATTCGTAGGAATGATCCTAGTCGCAATTATTATGCTCAGGGATAAAGGTGATCGTATGGTTTTCTATTGCTATACGCTATATTGCATAGACTTTTCTGTACCGGCTCGAAATGTCTTTTTGGTAGACCTAGATTCTGCCACTTACTATCATGCTTTCCTGATCTTGATCCATGTGTACCAGGGATCGGGGGACGCGGTTGAGTTAGAGATTCTCTCCAATAGTGACATGGAAGGGATGCAAGTCGCGATTTTCATTGGTAAAGAACGAGGAAAGAAGCTTTAAGCTTTAATTTGAACATCTTTTTGGGTAGGTACCGTAGAACGAAACATGCGGGAAGTCCTCTGTAGGGAGTTAGTTGTGATTAATAAAGACACCCTTTAGATACTATTTATCCCGTCTGCATTGATCTTAGCAAATGCAGGTAATCTTCCTTTGTCAGTACAGGAACATTGTCCTTGTTGGATCCATTGGCAGATGATTTTTCGGCGATGCGGGGAAAGTCCGCTTCCGGGACGTGAAAACTACGAAAGGAGGGAAGACCGACATCCCGGGCAAGTTGTCGTACCAGTCGAACGGATTCCTGTGCCGCTTTAGGGATATCCCCGATAGGAACAGAAGATGGGGGGAAGGATCTAGTCAAAGCTTCTGCGAGTCGGGCATACCTCGCCTGATTTGCTTCCAGGCAATACTCCATTATGTAGGGGAGGCAGACGGCATTACACACTCCATGGGGCAGGTCATACATTCCACCTAAGGCTTCCGCGATGCAGTGCACGGCACCTACATCGGAGTGACTGAACGCGATTCCTGCCAAAAGACTTCCGGTTAGGAGGGCGGCTCGAGCTTCCCGGTCAGAACCGTTTCGGACAGCTCGGGGAAGGTAGGCGGAGATGAGTTCTGCCGCGTGCAGGGCGCAGGCATCGGAAATCGGCTCTGCAACACGAGAAGTATAAGCTTCAATAGCATGGGTCAACGCATCCATCCCCGTAGACGCGGTGAGAGCAGGGGGCATAGAGAGGGTTAGATCAGGATCCAAGAGGGCAACTTTTGGAGCGATAAGGGGGGATTTTACGGTGAACTTGAACTTCGCTTCGGTATCGGTAATCACTGCGCCAAAGGTTACCTCGCTCCCTGTGCCTGCAGTAGTTGGCACAGCGATGATAGGAAGAGGTTGGGGACCGATCCGTGATCGGTCTTCGTAGTCTCGAGCTTTCCCTCCATACACAGCGAGGATCGAGACGACCTTTGCGCAATCAATAGGGCTACCCCCGCCGATGGCTAAAAGACAATCGGCTTGTATTCGCTGAGCTACTTTAGCCGCTTCTTCCACGTTTCTATCTTTTGGATTCGGTTCTACCCCGTTGTAGACTTCTACCTTAACCTTTTGTGCATTCAGAAGATCGACCGTATGGGTGAACCAATCGAGCCTGGACACACCCGGATCCGTGATGATAAGGATCTTTCGAGAACCGAGTTCCTCTAGAAACTTAGGAAGTTGTTTGTGTATTCCTGCTCCATACTCAATTCGAGTAGGAAGGATGAAGGAGAAACTAGTATCCATGGTCATGCTCCTCTCAGGATATTTTATATAGCATAAAAATACATCCCTATGATAGATTAAAAAAAGATGTTCTCAGCACGTAATAAGGAATCCTTAGGATGTGGCGTAGGGTTATTTATTTTCATTTAGGATTTTAGTATAAATTGAAATATGGTTATGAAGCCTAATTTTAACAAAATTACGTTAATTCCAGTAAGAGAGCAGGTTGCAGCTGAGTTGAGGAATGTCATTTTTTCTGGCAGTTTACCTCCGGGAACAGAACTCCGTCAGGATGATATTGCGCAGAAGTTAGGAGTATCCAGAATGCCTGTAAGAGAGGCGTTCCAGATCCTTGCACAAGAAGGGTTGATTGAATATAGAAAGAACAGAAGTGTCATCATTAGTGATGTTCCACAAAACTATATACGTGAACACTTTGAAGTGCGGATCATCTTGGAATGTGAAGCTGTCTTGCGATGCTGTGCTAGAATCCATAATCTAGATGAACTGAAGCGTATCCATGAACTTCAAAAACAGGCTATAGAAAAAGAGGATATAAAGCAAGTGAATCTATGTAATCTTTCGTTTCATAAACATATCTGGGATAATGCAGGGAACAGGAAGCTGGCATCGATTCTGGAAAACTTATGGAATGGTTTATCGATTGGAACGGTGGTAGTGCCTGCAGTCCATGTGCACAAGTCTTTTGAAGAGCATGGGCTTATTATTGAAGCGTTTGCGCATAGAATGCCTGAACAGGCTGTTGAGATTATGCGAAGGCATATTACTCGGAGTATGGAAAATATGCTCCTTAGACCTACTAAGAAGTGATAAAGTGTAATACACGTTTCATCATGATTTTTTACGAGTAATCCCCCCAAAAGCATTTTTTTCTATGGTTTTTTGTTGACAACAGATTATAGTGGATTTATACTCGAAAAGTATCTTGGATCCAATATCACGGATACATAATTAAATCGGAACGGAAAGGAGAACGTAAGATGAAACAAACACAAAGAAGCTTTGTACTATGTCTTTTAATTCTATGTATGGTATTTCCAGGCTCTCTTTTATTTGGAAAGGGAACAGGAGAATCTTCAGCTAAAATGGAGACTTATAAACTTAGGCTTGGACATGTAGCACCTACAGACGAACCGTATCACATTGCATCGGTTAAATGGACTGAGTTGGTAAAGAATTATACTCAAGGTAAGGTAGAAGTTTCCGTTTTTCCGAACAGCCAGTTAGGAAGCTCGAGGGATCTTATAGAAGCGCTCCAAATGGGTGTTGTCGATTATACGCTGACTACAGCAGCAGTTCTGGCCAACTTCTTGCCAAAAACTCAAGTTATAGAACTTCCATTCATTTTTAAAAGTCGTGAGCATGTGTATGCCGTTGTAGATTCCCCTCTGGCAGATAAAATCTATGCAGGGGCTGAAGAGAAGAAATTAAAAGTATTACACACGTGGGAAAATGGGTTTCGAAACATTACGAATAGTATACGTCCAATAAAAACTCCGGACGATATGAGAGGAATCAAAATTCGGGTAATGGAAAATCAAATGTATATAGACATGTTTAAAGCTCTGGGTGCTCTCCCTGTCCCTTTAGCCCGTGGGGAATTATTCACAGCATTGCAACAGAAAGTGGTTGATGCACAGGAAAACCCGATGGGACAGATTTATTCATCACGATTCTATGAGGTTCAGAAATATGTTACGTTAACAAGACATACATATTCCCCTGAAGTATTGCTCTGTAGCCTGAATACATGGAAAAAGATACCTCCGGAGTTCCAAAAAGCTATCATGAAAGCTTCAGAGGAAGCAAGAGACTATAATCGGAAACTTTCAGCAGAGAAAGAATTGGAGTTTATCAAGAAAGTGCAAGAAAAAGGAATGGAGGTGATCGATCTAACACCAGAACAGATAATTCCCTTCCAGCAAAAAATGGTTCCGGTTTGGGAGAAATATTATTCGACCATTGGTAAAGACCTTATAGAAGCGGTAGCCAAATTCAAATAAGAAAATAACAGGCCGAACTATATCCTACTGTTCGGCCTTCTATTCTTAATTCAGGGAGTTAGAATATGGAGACTCTTCGAAGAATCGTTGACCAGGCGAATTCAACCGCAAAATGGTTATGCTACGGAACCGCAACAATCATGATTATCATGGTCGTTCTTCAGGTGTTGTTTCGGTATGTAATTAAAGTTTCTCTGAGCTTCTCTGAGGAGTTGGCTCGCTTCATGTTCATTTGGACCGTTTTTTTAGGGTCTACCATTGCACTCAGGCAGCGAGCGCATGTTAGTATAGAAATATTAGTAGCACGCCTCCCTAAAACTACGAAACGATGGTTTATCACTCTAGCAAATACCCTATCTTTCGTATTCTATCTTACTTTGATTGTATACGGCATCGTTATGGTAACCCATGCAGCATCCCAAACATCTCCAGCATTGGGATTAAGTATGGGGTATGTATATCTTTCGGTTCCTGTAAGCGGAGTACTGTTTTTATTGAATCACATAGTAAACGCATGGGATGAATACCTTCATCCTGAGATCATTAAAAGTGAAGGGGGGGAGGAATGATTGCAGCGGTTCTTTTTTGTTCGTTGTTTCTATTCTTTATTCTGAACATTCCAATCGCAGTCGCTCTTGGTTTGGCCTCTATGGTAGCCGTTTTGGTTTCTGGAATGCCGTTAACGGTACTTATACAACGAATGGTTACCTCTAACGATTCTTTCCCTTTGATGGCTATTCCTTTCTTCATGCTAGCTGGAACTATCATGACGTATGGGGGAGTTTCTAAAAGATTGGTAGCTTTCGCTGATTCCATTGTTGGGTGGATGACTGGGGGGCTAGGATTGGTTTCGAGTTTATCAGGAATGTTCTTTTCTGCTATTTCTGGATCCTCGGCAGCCACTACAGCTGCAGTTGGAACTGTACTGTTCCCTGAAATGGAAAAGAGGAAATACGACAGGACTTTTTCAGCGGCGATTCTCGCAGCTGCAGGTGAAACGGGCATAATTATTCCACCAAGTGTAGTAATGGTCGTTTATGGGGTTATTGCTGGATGCTCTATTGGGGATCTCTTTCTTGGAGGTTTCGGTCCAGGGATCTTGATGGGTACTTCCATGTGTTTTCTGATCTATTTCGCTTCTAAAAAGAGGGGATATACAGGAAATCCATTTACTGGTTTCAAGAATGTATTGAAATCCTTTTGGGGAGCTCTTTGGGGACTGCTAATGCCATTGATCATACTAGGAGGGATCTACGGAGGCATTTTTACTCCTACCGAAGCAGCAGCGATTGCAGTCGTGTATGGTTTAATCGTTGGGTTTTTTGTGTATAAAGACTTGAAAGTATCCCATCTACCCAAAATTTTTGAAAAAAGTATAGTAGCTACAGCCGTTGTGATGCTTATCATGAATACGGCGGGCTTATTCAGTTGGTTGATCACTAGGGAACAGATTCCAGTAATGCTGGCTAACTATTTTGTTAGCATATCCCGAAGTTCATTAGCCTTCCTTATGCTGGTAAATGTCCTTCTCCTAATAGCGGGAATGTTTCTGAATGCTTCAGCAGCTGTGACTATACTCGCTCCTATATTGGTACCAATAGCGACTTCCTTTGGTATAGATCCCGTTTTTTTTGGCGTGTTAATGACCTGCAATCTAGCAATAGGGTGTCTGACACCCCCAGTAGGGGTGGATCTGTTTGTAGCCAGTACTATATCAGGAGTATCAATGGCTAAAATATCGAAGGCAATTATTCCCTTTATTTTGATTTTAGTCCTGGACCTGATTCTTATCACCTATATACCCGAAATTACGATGTGGCTTCCTTCCATTTTAAAGTAAACAACTAGGAGGATCTCTATGATAAAAGAAAAAGCTAAATTGATAGACCTTATTGCTAGATTCATAGCAATGACTGCAAAAATACTACCAGATGATGTGTCTGAAAAACTAAAGGAACTGAAGAATCGAGAAACAGTACCCCTTGCGAAAGCAGTGTATGATTCCATGTTCGAGAATCAAGAAAAGGCCTTGAAGCTTAATCGCCCTTCCTGCCAGGATACGGGGGTGGTCAACTTTTTTATTAGAGCAGGTGCATCTTTCCCATACCTTGGTGCTTTGAATGAAGTATTAACGGAAGCGGTAAGAAAGGCAACGGTTATTGCTCCGCTTCGTCATAACACTGTGGCGATCTTTGAGGAGAAAAATGACGGGACAAATGTAGGTGAGAGGGCACCATTTATAAACTGGGAGATTGTACAGGATAGAGATGACATAGAGTTGTATTCTTATATGGCTGGTGGAGGATGTAGCCTTCCTGGAAGAGCGATTACCCTGATGCCATCTGCTGGTTACGAGGGTATTGTAAAGTATGTCTTCGATATGATGGTCGACTGGGGTATCAACGCATGTCCTCCTCTTCTTGTTGGAATTGGTATAGCGGGTTCCGCAGATGTAGCCTCCGTTCTTTCGAAATGGGCGTTGCTTAGACCTATAGGCAGTAGGAATCCTAATCCAAAAGGAGCGGAGATGGAAAAACTGTTGGAAGAAGGATTGAACAAGATTGGTGTCGGTCCGCAAGGATTGAGTGGAAGTTCATCAGTGATGGGTGTGCACATAGAAACTGCCGCAAGGCATCCTTCGACAATATCTGTGGGTATAAATGTAGGATGTTGGTCCCATAGAAAAGGATGTATCCGTATTAAACGGGATTTTAGTTATGAAATAATCAGCCATAAAGGAGTGTCTCTATGAAAAAGATATTAACTACACCAATTAAAAATGAAGATCTTATGGATATCCAGATAGGAGATGTAATCTATCTTACTGGTACTTTGGTTACTTGCAGAGATGTTGCACATAGAAGGTTGATAGATCTTGGAAGGGATTTACCTGTAGATTTAAAAGGATTATCAATTTTTCATGCGGGGCCTATTGTTAGAAAAGAAAATGGGAAATACACCATGATTTCAATAGGTCCAACTACAAGCATGCGAATGGAAAAATATGAGAAAGAGTTTGTTGAACGTACGGGAGTGAAATTGATAGTAGGGAAAGGAGGCATGGGGCCTAATACTGAAGAAGCTTGTAGAACGTTTAAAGCACTACACTGTGTATTTCCAGGTGGTTGTGCAGTGCTCGCTGCAACAGAGGTCGAAGAGATAGAGCGAGTAGAATGGCTTGATCTGGGGATGCCGGAAGCATTATGGGTGTGTAGAGTGAAGGATTTTGGGCCTCTGATCGTTTCAATTGATTCACAAGGACAAAATTTATTCGCTAAGAATAAAGCGCGTTACTATACCACCCGCGACAAAGTGGTAGAAGAGATTTCAAGGAAGGTTCAGTACATAAAATGAATTAAGACAACTTTCTTACATCGGTTCCGTAGTTGTAGCATAAAAGTGAAACACAACCTTCGGAACCGTTTTTTTTTTCTGATTTAGTGAAATTCCTTGCACTCAGGTAATGTTGACATGAAAGAGGGCGCTTCATATATTGCAAAGTGGGAAGCAGATGGGGTCTGGTGGCCCTCGCGGTCTTCAAAACCGTCGGCCGCTTTTGCGGTGGTAGGTTCGATTCCTGCCTCTTCCGGACATGGAAAATCCTTTCGCGTCTATTCCGCAGGTGTCCCGTCTTTTAGAAGACGAACGGATCCAGCGTTGGTTTCCTCGCTTGAGTCGTTCTCTCACCTCTGGGATTGTAGCATCTGCACTCCAGCAGGTACGGCAACGGGTAAAGGAAACAGGTGTCCCTGTTTCCTGGGAAGAGGTAGTCGAGACGGTAGATAGAGCCTGCTGGCGAATGCATCGCAAACGAATCCAGCGGGTTATGAACGGTACTGGAGTGATTCTGCACACGAATATGGGAAGAAGTCCCATCGTTTCTAATGCGTGGGATGCGGTTCGGGAATTGAACACCCGGTATTCGAATTTGGAATTGGAACTACAAAGTGGAAAGCGTGGGCTGAGAAGCGGGCTAATTCCGGATCTATTACGAGTTCTGACCGGAGCAGAGGCATCGATAGTCGTGAACAACAATGCAGCCGGTATCCTTCTAACCCTCTCTGCCCTAGCAAAGGATCGGGAAGTGATCGTGTCTAGGGGGCAACAAATTCAGATCGGTGGGGGGTTCCGGATACCGGAAATCCTAAGCCTCTCCGGAGCACGCCTTGTAGAGGTCGGTACGACCAATATCACGACCCTTTCGGATTACCTTTCCGCTATTACCGAGCGTACGGCCCTGGTGTTGATGGTACATGCCTCGAACTTTCGGATTCGAGGATTCACCTCCCAACCTTCTGTGAAAGAATTATCGTCCCAATTGCCTCCTTCAATAGGGTTGGTGGTAGATCAGGGATCGGGGGTTACATGGGAGAGTATTCCAGGGGAAACTCCTATTCGATCCTACTTTGAGGAAGGTGCCCATTTGGTATGCTGTTCTGCCGATAAGGTATTGGGGGGACCCCAAGCAGGGATCGTGTTAGGGAAGGAGGAATGGATCCGACCCCTTCGTACACATCCCCTTATGCGAGCCATCCGACCGGGAAAAACGATCCTATCCCTTCTGGAAGAGGTATTGATCCGAAGGGTAGATGGGCCATCCTACACGGAATCCATCTATTCGATCCCGCTGGAGGAGCTAAAAAAGTTCGGTCGACGAATCCTGAAAGGAATCCCCCGTGAAATTGCCGATTTAGTTCCCTCTTTTGGAACTACGGGTGGGGGCAGTGCTCCGGATGAAAAGTTTCGTTCCCTGGCCATAGAACTGAAAACAGAGGAAAAACCAGAGTCCCTCTTGTCCCGGATGCGGGATCTTCCTGTTCCCCTGATTGGAATCATAGAGGGAGACAGAGTGAAACTAAACCTCTCGACCCTTTGGGGAGAAAGTGTAGGCGAGGTTCGAGCAGCCCTATTCTCCGTGCTGAACCTCCCTACGGATGAACGGGGAACCCGCGCTACCGCAGATGAGGATTTCAGTGGCGCGTCTACCGCTCTAGAAGAACCACCCGAAAAAGAGGGCTAATATGCCGGTGATTGGAACAGCCGGTCATGTGGACCATGGGAAAACTCTCCTCATCCGGGCTCTCACGGGTGTGGATACCGATACCCTTCCCGAAGAGAAACAGAGGGGGATGACCATCGATCTTGGATTCGCTCATTTCCTGGATCCTAACGAGATGCCGATTGGAGTGATCGATGTACCGGGGCATGAACGGTATATTCGGAATATGGTAGCAGGAGCTTGGGGGATAGACTGTGCCCTTCTAGTGGTTGCAGTGGATGATGGTTGGATGCCACAAACCGAGACTCATGCAAGGGTATTGTCGGTATTTCGTATTCCTAGGATCATTCTTGTACTGAACAAGGTCGATTTAGTATCCCACGAACGAATACATAGAGTGGAACAGGATGCTTTATCCCGATGCAGGGATCTGTTCGGATTCACGGTTCCAGTTGTTCGGGTTTCCGCTAAAACAGGAGAGGGGATCGGACTCCTGAAAGAGGTGATCGTATCAGAATTGAAAAAGCATACTGCAATTCCTCAGTGTTCACGCTTGTACATTGATCGGGTGTTCTCGTTGAAGGGAACAGGTACGATCGTTGCAGGTAGTTTACGGAAGGGAAGAATTCAGCTTAAGGATGAATTACTCCTTCTCCCAAGGAAAGAATGGGTACGGGTTCGGCGGATCCAAACCTATCACCGAGACTGTGATGAGGTAATAGCCAATGAAAGCACAGGCTCGGTCCGAGTGGCGTTGAACCTTTCTAGCATCTCTGCTCCTCCCAAGCGAGGGGATTGTCTTTTAGTGTCTTTCCCAGAGTTCATTGATAAGGATCGAAGAACGTTGGAAGGTTATGCTGAGGTTCATAAGGAGTTCCTAGCGGTAGGATATTTACTCTATCCCATTCGAGCTCAACAGGAAGCGGAAGTTGCCTTTGGTACGACTCATAGGAAGGTTAGACTGTACCGGGTATGGGGCCCAACCTTTCCAACATTAAAAGAGGGATCTTTGGCGGGAATTACTTCAAAGGAAGCGTCTGAACCTAAGAATTGGGAACTCCTGCGAGGAGTGCTATCAGAACCATCCTTCCTCCTACCCTCTGACCGTTTTTTGATTGTTAAACAGGGAGGCTCGGATATTCTGGGGTGGGGAGAGGTGATCTGGATAGGGAAGACGACAGCGAAGGCAAGGAACCGAGTAGCCTCTCTATGGAAAGAAGCTCAACGAGTTCCAGAGGTAGAGGAAGTAGCAGGCGCGATTCAGGAGCAACAGAGGGCTCTACAGAAGGGGACTGTGAGGGATGACAATTCAATAGAGAAGGAAACCGAGAAACTGTACCTGGCCATACAAGGGTCCGGTGAGAAACCCTGGGAACTGGTACCGGGAAGGGGTAATCGAGTTCGGTTAGAGGTAGATCGGTTATGCAAGAGTGGAATGATTATTCCCCTGGATAGTTCCCTATACCTCGAGGCTCAAGCGTACGTATCCCTGGTTCGACGTATTCTTAAAAATTGTTCCGTTGGTTCGTCCATTACAATCGCGGAGGTGAAACAAAAAACTGGACTTTCTCGTAAGTACCTTCTTCCCCTTTTAAACCGAATGGAACGGGATGGGTGGGTAAAACGAAGGGGGGATGATCGGATGGTATTGAAAACGTTGGCGGAAGGGTAAAGGGGATACGGGTAGAATATGCGCTTTACGCCAGGAGCGTTGGTTTTAGAGGGGGGAGGATTGCGGGGATTCTTCACCTCCGGTGTTCTGCGATTTTTCATGGACAAGTATCTCTATTTTTCCTATGTGATTGGAGTGTCCATGGGAGCTTGCAATGCGGCTAACTATGTTTCCCGTCAACCCGAACGGAATCGAATTGTGAATACCCGATATCTACATGATTCAAGATACATAAGTTACCTGAGACTTCTTATGGGTGGCGAACTCTTTGGAATGGATTTCATCTTCGACACGATACCCAACCAATTGGTTCCTTTTGACTTCGGCACCTTTTATTCCAGTCCGGTAACTCTCTATACGGTAGCTACTGATTGTCAGACGGGCGATGCAGTGTATATGGAAAAGTCCGAGCTAGGTACCGAATACCTGAACTTCCTCCGTGCATCCAGTAGTCTCCCCTTTTTAGCAAAACCTGTATCCTTTCGAGGAAGGCTATTGATGGATGGAGGATTATCCGATTCCATTCCCATTAAAAAAGCCCTGAAGGATGGGAATGAAACATGTGTGGTGGTGTTAACGAGGGAAAAGGGGTATAGAAAGAAAATAGGTTCGGTACCCCTGGCGGCAAGGTTCATGTACCGTCATTTGCCGGGAATTCTGAAAGCCCTGGAAACTCGGAATCGAACGTACAATGAAACGCTGGAATACCTCGAGGAATTGGAACTGCAAGGGAAGGTGTTTGTGATACGACCTCCTGATCCGATCCAAACAGGTAGAGCCGAACGGAACAAAGACAAACTGTATCTTACCTATGATGCGGGATATGAGGAGGCCAAGCGTAGGTGGAAGGAGTTAAAGGAGTACTTAGGCGAAAACTACCCGAAATTCTTCGAAGTAGAATAGATTCATCCAGAGGGATACGAAAAAAAGCGCCCTATGATGGATAGGGCGCTTTTAGATTCGCAGTTTATTTCACTAACTGCCACACCGTGTACGCTACTACGCCCAGAATCGCAATGGATCCTACGACCAAGTAGATATCATAGAATAAAGAGGGTTTCAGTTTTGCGTCGAGGATCTTGTACCGATGATAGAAGGAGCTAAAGATAATGACGAGTAGGATGAACGCAGTTCCCCATCCACCGATCTGGACCATGAACGCTGGAGCTTTCCAGAATAGGGACATCAGGGTATAGATGGCAGGGAGGATGATCCCCGACCAGAAGATTACCTTGTTTACTTGCCGGGCATTCTCGAAATCGATCAGATTCATCCGGGCCATGATATCGGCAACGATCCGTTGATTGGCTGCTGTCCAAGAGACAAGGGTAGAATACAGGGTAGCGAAAGCGCCAAGGGCGAAGAAATACACCACCCATTTTCCTCCGAGCACTTCTGTGTACATGGTAGAGAGGGTTTTAATCAGGGTCATTCCACCTGGAATTTTCCCTTGTCCGTGCAGAACAGCCGCACCCAAGATATAGAAAGCCAAAGTTGCGATGGTATAGATGATCATTGCAATGGTAGCGTCCATATACATCACACGGAACCAGCCCTTTGCTCTGCGGTACCAGTCTTCCGATCCATCGAAAGGACCGGTATTGGCTGCGTACCCTTTCTCCACACACCAGTAGGTATACTGAACGATCTCATCCCCTCCGATCCCCGTAATCCCGAAGGCTCCAATGGCAGCAAAGGCTGCTTCGGGGGGCATCTTGAAGGTCAATCCATTGAGAATATCTGCCCAGCTAAACGCATACTTTGTGAACTGAGTCAGAATTGCCATCCCTACTGTAAACACCACGAACATCACTACCAACACAGCGGATACTTTTTCGATGCGTTTGTATTTCCCGGATGCCAGAAGGAGCACAACACTGAGAGCGATTAACACAGATCCTACATTTATATTGAATCCTGGAATGGCGAGTTCGATGCTTTGGGAGGTCGATCCTATGATCCCACCAAACTGGATGAACTTCGCGATCAACATGATCAACCAAGCCCATACTGCCCATCCCATTAAAAGCTTTGGACCAGGCATCGTATTCCAAAAGGCTAACATCGGTTTTCCCGTGGTAATGGTCATTTTGGCCATTTCTAGCTGAAGGATGATTTTTAATGCACAGCTCAGAATGATGGTCCATAGGGTTACAAAACCAGCTTGAGCTCCTAAAGCTGTGGTGGCAATCAACTCGCCGGATCCCACAATAGAAGCGGTAATGATGATTCCAGGCCCGATGTATTTCAGCCGCCCCATGAACGTTGTGGGTGGTTCCTTCATCTTGTCTGTAGGAAGCTTATACGGGCTGAAGCGAACATCTTTTTCTTCTGACGCACTCATCCATAGACCTCCTGACAAAAGATTCATGACAACGTACGTTGTCAGATATCAGGATAAGGGTCGACTGTTTTCCCTGTCAAGAAGTTCAGGGTAAGGTTCACGGGAGGATGGATAATATGGACATAACCTCTGGCTTTCTATCCTTGGGACAAAGGGGGGTATTCTTTTTTTTTCGATAGAGGTATACTGCCTGAACTTTATGTCTGTGAGGTATTGAAGTATGAAGAAATGGATTCTGCCCATAGGGATGTTTTTGTTGATCATTGCCCTTGGTAGCTGTGAAAAAAAACCCGCCATCGAAAAGGAAAAACACGTTACGTTCCATTACAAAGGAACCTTGGATGACGGAACTGTTTTCGACTCCTCTGAAGGGAAAGAACCACTCAAGTTCATCTATGGAGTCGGGCAACTTATACCTGGTTTGGAAAATCAGATGAAAGGGATGAAAGCGGGTGACAAGAAGACCATCAAGGTGAAAGCGGAAGACGCATATGGACCGTATCGAGAGGATATGGTAGTCCCTGTACCTCGGAAGGATTTCCCGGCCAATATCAAACCGGAAATCGGTATGCAGTTGATGGCTCAGACCATGTTCGGTCCTGTCCCGGTTCGGATCAAGGACATGAACGAAACCAGCATTTTTATCGATTACAATGCGCCATTAGCGGGGAAAGATCTAACCTTCGATATCCAGATTGTGGAAGTTCGGGATGCGACCGCTGACGAACTAGCACCTTTCAAGAAAGCGGAGGAACAGACCCAGCTACCTGGAGGAGCGTTACCTCCTATTCCCAAGGCGGAAAAAAAACAGTAGCTATCCGAAACGATAGAAACGCCCTCCTTGAAAAGGAGGGCGTTTTTTTATCTCCCAACGATTTTTTCCCAAAAAAACACTACCTCGTACAATATTAAGTAATACTATAGGATTACTATAGATTCGTCTGGTGAAAAATCTTTCGAAGGAAGGAGGTGTGCACATGAAGTACACGACACTAGCCATATCGGATCCTAAAAAGCTTTTGTTTGGACATGCCTTACACCCTGTACGATCAAGAAGGGGGTTACTGATTGGGGGAGGAAAGGTGTACCCAGAACTGAATTTTACCCTACCACCTATGGAGATTACGGATCACACGTTTCCCGAAATCCGAAACCAGTACCGAAATATCGTACAGGATGCGTTGGAGCGGGCTGTTGATCTACATATGGAGGGTCTCGTACTAGAGTTCGAGACCCTTCTAGAAATGACCTTACGACCCGAGTGGGGAACGGAACTGGTAGCGGTGATGAATGAAGTCTGTGAACATTTCTATCAAACCTATGGCTTAAAAACAGAGATCCGACTCACACCCAATGACACAAGGGATTTCCAGCGGCCCGTTCGGATGCGTACTAGCCGATATTTAGAATCTATGTTCCAGCTCTTCGAGGCAGGAGCAAAAGCAGGAGGAACCTTTCTTTCCATCGAAAGTACCGGAGGGAAGGAAGTGTGTGATGAGGCGTTAGTGAACTGCGATACTGCGGGAGTAGTATTCGCTCTGGCGGTACTCGGGGTGCGAGACATGCACTTTCTCTGGAAACACATCGTGGATATTGCCCACCGCACAGGAACGATCCCTGGAGGGGATACGGCATGTGGTTTCGGGAACACGGCGATGGTATTAGCGGAGAAAAAGTACATTCCTAAAGTGTTTGCGGCCATGGTCCGGATCGTATCTGTGGTGCGTACTCTGGTAGCCATAGAAGAAGGGGCGCTAGGTCCGGATAAGGATTGCGGCTATGAGGGCCCCTTTCTGAAAGCTATCACGGGGCTTCCTATCTCCATGGAGGGGAAAACAGCCGCTTGTGCACATTTTAGCCCCGTAGGCAACGTGGCAGCAGCAGCGGCCGATCTCTGGTCTAACGAATCTGTGGCCAACACCAAATTGCTAGCAGGAATGGCACCTACGGTGTACCTAGAACAACTGGAGTACGATACTCGGTTGATGAACAGGGCTCTGGATATGGGCTATGCGGGGATATTCCAGCAGTTGCTCATAGAAAGTGATATTCATCTAGATCCCCAGGCCTTGATTCTGGCTCCGGAATCGGCAATTGCTATATCCAAGGAAATCGTACAGGGAAAGAATCCTGTAGAAGCTGCGATTCGCGGGGCTCAGAAAGGGATGCAGATTATTGAAGAAACATTCAAGCGAGGGGATCTAAGGTTGGAGGATCGGGAAGTGGATTGGCTTTTCCGGATTCAGGATGAGTTAGCTGAGTTGCCGACCGAAGAGGAAGCCCTGGTGGCTAGAATGGAACCCTTGTTGGATCCAGAGAAAGTGATCCTCAGCGAGTATGGCCTTTAGCATCCGGCCTTTGATTATTCCCTTTTGAGTCTGCTGCCCAATCTTAGATGGTAGAGAAGTGTGAGGATACAACCTATAACCAACCCGCTAGGCATGGCCCAGAAAACGCGGGTGATACCCTCACGCATGGAGTACAGGATAGCTGCCGGAACCTGCACTACCCACATAGCCAGTAGTTTGGAGATAAAAGGAGGCATCACCGCTCCTGCTCCCCGCAGGACGCCCATGGTGATGAACATGAGGGTGAACATCAGATGAAAGAGTGCGATGATTTTCAGGTAATGGGCTCCGATCTGAATTACATCCGAGTCGGGAATGGAATACCAAATTATAAACCCGTGATTCCAAAGCCCATCCGCAAAGATGCCCGAAACCCTGCTTTCACTCTATCCACCTTTCCTGCTCCCAAGTTCTGTCCGGTAAAGGAAGAAACGGCAAGACCGATGTTCATGGCAGGGAGTCCTGCCATAGAATCGATCCGAGTAGTAGCTGTGAATCCTGCCATGGCTACAGCACCGAACCCATTCACAATGACGGCCATGAACATCATATCCAGGGAAACCAACAGCTACTGCAATCCGGTGGGAAGCCCGATCGGCATGCTCAATCGAAACAGCTCCGGGTTAAACCTAAGTTTTGAGTTGTTGATCTTTAATACGGGATGAATACGATTCAACCTGACTGATCAGTGTTGCCTAGGCAACCCCCCTTGTTCCCCAATGGAAGTGAAGCACGAAGAGTAGGTCGAGAAAAATATTTAGAACCCTAGCGAAGATGAACATTAGAGAGGGGTCTTAGAATCTCCCAAACCCTGAAGGATGGAACTTACTCCATTGTAGCCCAGCATCAATAGAGCACCTCCGAAAACAATCCGACGGTAAGAAGCTGCGGGAGGCCAGAATAAAGCGATATGTACTAGTAGATCACTACAGTACTGTAACAAGTACGCCCTTCGAAGGTATCCTTCTGTGGAAAGGCGGTTCTCAATTTTGGGGGTAGAGCTTCGAATACAGTATCTGAAATAGCCACACATCCTGGTTTTGCCCACTGCTTTTCCAGGTGAGCAGCGTAGTTGATCACATCAGAGACGATTTTGCCCGTGTCCATATTGAACTTCACCTTACCAGAATCTAAGCCAATCCTTAAGGCAAAATCCTCAGGTAACGGATACTCGGGAGAGAGCTGAAACACAATGAGGGAGCGCTGAATGTCTAAAGCGCAAAGGACTGCTCGAGTCTCATGCCCTTTGAAGGTCAAAGCTAAAAGGCCGCCATCGCCAGCCCAGTTCCAGATCCGTCCATCATAATGTTCCATAAGGTGATCTAGAAAAGAGGTAAATTTGAAATACAGTTTTTCCATCAGTTTTTGGCCATGAGTGCGAACCAGCTCCGAGTTTCTAACAATATCGATACTCATGACTGTGCAGTCGTAGGTTTTATCATCCCTGAGAGCTCCCCAGTTCTTAAGCCGGGCTGTATCTTTACTTGCTGGAACGATCTTTCCAGTTTTATAGTCATACTGATACCCATAGCGAGTCATGGAGGTGAGGAAGGATTCTAGTCTTTGAAGTTCTACTGTTCGGTTTAGAAACAATTTCCCGTCTAGCCCTGTAACGAACTGTATCAATCGTAGGAGGCCTCCATTTCTGTCGGATCCTATAGTATCGCAAAGAATAAGAGCGGCTTTACGACTGGAGATCGTGATGTGACGTTCCGTACCAGAGAGGATATAGTGATCATACTTCTTATCCACGAGAAATCGTCCAATCTCATTGATTTCTTCGGGTTTGAAATTGGTCGCTAGTAACTCTACAAACTCGTTCTTCAGCACGTCGTTAATCATAGCTACCTATTCTACCCCTTTATGGAGATATCTGCAAGAAAGATTTTTATGGAGGTTGTGGGAGGATAACCAATTCCAAGTGCATGATTTTCGGAACGAAGAAGGATGAATACAAATGTCCGGAGCGCTTCGTTAAGTGCCGGGATTCTTGGATCGGTGAGAGGTCACCGGAGCTGGTGTGACATGAGAAGTGCTGGCACTTTATAGGTGGAGACAGTATACTTCTGAATTGGCAGGTTTCAATGCTAAAAATTACCTTTCTTGGCGCAGGAAGCACCATCTTCGCTAAGAATGTATTGGGCGATTGTCTATTGAACCCTTCTCTTAGGGAAGCAGAAATCGCTCTATACGATATAGACCCTGTCCGGTTGGAAGACTCTCGTCGCATGTTGGAAGCTATTAACCATACCATGAACGAGGGTCGCGCTCGCATTTCTTCCTACTGCGGGATAAAAGAACGCCGGAATGCGTTAGCACAAGCTCGCTTCGTGGTGAACGCTATCCAGGTGGGTGGGTATGAACCCTCAACCGTAATCGATTTCGAGGTGCCCAAACGTTACGGGATCCGGCAGACTATTGGGGACACTTTAGGCATTGGGGGGATTTTCCGTGCGTTACGGACAATCCCGGTACTGCTAGACATTGCTCGGGACATGGAGGAGGTGTGTCCGGATGCCTGGTTCCTGAACTATGCAAACCCCATGGCCATGGTGACCGGTGCTCTCCTTAGGGGTAGTAGGGTGCGGACAGTAGGTTTATGCCTGTCTCTTATACACATCTCCGAGCCCA